>JAFGIS010000295.1 GCA_016929495.1 Polyangiaceae bacterium
AACGGCTCCAGCATCGGGCGACAGGTGCGTTTCTGGCACGACGTGCGCCTACGCCGGCAAGACCTGTACATGCTTCGAGACCTACTGGTTTTGCGTGAGCGACACGGGGTGTCCCGACCCCGAGCCCGTCACCGGCTCAACGTGCACGGTCGCCGGCACGGTCTGCACCTACGCAGACCAAGCCTGTGGCTGCGATGGTGCGCACTGGACGTGCGTCGCGACTCGGCCGTGTCCCGACGCCATGCCTGAGTCCGGCGAGGACTGCCAGGGTCCTGCACTCTGCCAATATGCGGATGGAGGCGCATGCGCCTGCCCGAGCGGAATCGGTCAAGTGTGGACCTGCCTTGCCTCGGTGACCCCATGAACACACGCTTTGGGTGTCGATGTACGCTGCTGCTGACGCTGTGCTGCGCAGCGCTCGCTTGTGGCGGCAAGGGATCCAGCGGTTCCAACCACGACTCGTCTGCGGAAGCCGGGCGTTCGGGCAGCGACGACAACACCAGCAGCGGCGCTGGCTCGGGCAGTGACGACGCCACCGGCGGCGGCGCTGGCTCGGGCAGCGGCGGCAGCTCCGGAGACAGCTGGACCAACCCGGACTTCTGCCCTGAGCAGGCACCGAAGGTCGCGGACGCGTGCAGCGAGGCCGCCGAGTCCTGCCACTACGATCGTCAGCAGTGCGCTTGCCTCTCCGGCGAATGGGCCTGCAACGCGTGTCCCGACCAAGCGCCAGAGCTTGCGGCTGACTGCGAAGGGGAGAACACGCTCTGCCAGTACACGGAGCGGACGTGCATGTGCGCCGGGGCAGAGTGGGTGTGCCTGTCCGACGACTGCCCAGACGCCACGCCGACGAACCTCGAACCGTGCCCGACCGAAGGAGTGGCTTGCGCGTACGAAACCGCGAGTTGTGCGTGCATCACCCTCGATCCGATGCCGCCCATGTGGATATGCTTCTCAAGCGCCGGCTGTCCAGACCAGCAACCCGCCAACGGCGCCAGCTGCTCCGCGCTCATGCTCTGCGAGTACGGAGAGGTACTCTGTGGCTGTCCCGCCGGGTTGGCTGAAACGGGAAGCGAGCCGCGCTGGAGTTGCATGTAGAGCCGTACGGAGGCTACTGCGTGACCCTGCGCAGGGCCTCTGGAGTACGCCGCATCGCGCTCGCGACAGCGGCCTCGACGACTCTGCGCCTCAGGTCATCGAAGGCGCGCTGGTCATCGCGAACGCTGGCCGAAACGGTGGCTTTCGCGTTGCCTCGCACCAGAGCTTCGAGGATCTGTCCTGGCATGCGATGCAGGACGTACTCCACTCGAGCCTCGCACACGAGCTTTCCCTTCGTTACCGACATCGTCAGCTCTTTGAGAATGCCCGTCACTTTGACGACCGGGAGAGCCTGCTCGGTCGTCGCCAGGTTCGGATCGGTCACGATCCGCACTCCGACCAGACCGTCGAAACCCGTCCGGGAAGCACGGCGCAGGGCCGTGGCGAGCGCGGGTGCCTCGTCCTGACTGAGGTTGCGCAGATAGCCGACCTGAAGCAGGACCTTCGTGGTCTGGGCCTCTGCGTCGCCTCGCAGTGCCGCGAGGGCCTCCTGTACACTCTGACGCACCGTCAACGAGGCATCGTCCTCGTGCCGTTCGAGTGCTGGCACCGCTCGCCTGTCGCCCAAAACGCCGAGGGCCACCGCAGCCGCAGCACGCACGCTGGCGCGTGGGTCCGAATCGAGCGCCCTCTCGAGCGGCAGGCGAGCAGCCTGGTCGCCGACATGCCCCAGCGCCAGCGCGGACTGCACGCGTACGCGACAGTCTCTGCTCGTCTCCAACCGCCGAGCCAGCTCTGCGGTGCCCGACTGTGCATGACCGGCCATTGCCAGAGAGAGCGTGAGCATCAGGCAAGGCGCGATGATTCCGACTCGGTTCATCCGTTGCTCCTCTGGCCACCGGCCCCACCACTCGTTCCGGTCCCCATGGCGTGCACCGCGCGGGGCCCACGCGCAAGCTCCCTGCCTGGCTTTGTCGAACCGACATTGCGCCCTTTTTTGCCGAGGCTGTCTCTTTTTGCACTCTCGCATCCCGGCGGCGGCGGGAACCGGTTCAACTGCGCGTGGCCGAAACCGGTCCCTGCGTGCGGACCGGTGCACGACTCGGGTCTGGTATCAGGCGCCTACGCGGTCCGGCTCACAGGCCGCCCCTCGTCTCTCCTGGTCCTGCGCGCGCCCCCGCTCGGCTGTTGTGGAGCGAAATCTCCAGAGACAGGACCGTCCGTTCTGACGACGCTCCGCAGAGCGAAACGCTGCACTAGACTCGCCCGTCATGAGTGACGCCGACCGCCCCTACAAGCATCCGCTGTCCTGGGTTCCCTCGAGCTACTTCACGATGGGAACCGTCTGGGTAACGGTCACGACCATGAGCAACGTCATGTTGCTCAACCTCGGCTTGACCATGGCGCAGGCTGCCCTCTACTCGAGCTTGCTCGGGCTTCCGTACATCTTCAAGCCGCTCTGGGCGCCGCTGCTCGAGCTGTACGGGACCAAGAAGTCGTGGGTCGTTTCGGCTCAGTTCGTACTCGCCGGGTTGCTCTTGGCCACGGCGTTCGCCCTGCCCCTGCCTAGCTTCTTCGCGCCCGTGTTCGCCCTACTGATGCTGACCGGCATCGTGGGCGCCACCATGGACATCGGCTCGGACGGCGTGTACGTGACCACGCTGCCCGCCAAGGAGCAGGCCAAGTACACCGGTATCCAGAGCATGTGCTGGAACCTCGGTCCCGTCGTGGCCACGGGCGGGCTGGTCTGGGTCGCGGGCAAGCTGCACGAACGAATGAGCTTCACCTGGGCGTGGCTCTCGGTATTCATCGCGCTGGCTGCTCTGCTCGCATTGGCCGCGCTGCTCCACTCCCGAGCACTTCCGCCAGGTGCCAAGGCCGCAGACGCGCCCGCGGGCTTGACCGAGGCGATGAAGACCTTCGGCGTCGCCTTCGCCCTGTTCTTCAAGAAGCCCTCGATCTGGGCCATGATCACGTTTGCTTTCTTGTACCGGTTCGGTCTCGGACTGCTCGACAAGGTCGGCCCCGCGTTCCTCATCGACTCGCGCCTTGCGGGCGGCATCGGGCTCGACAACAAGGCTCTCGGGCTCCTGAACGGATTCGTTGGGACCAGCGCCTTGATTCTCGGTTCCGTCCTCGGTGGCCTGTTCGTCTCCCGCTCCAAGCGCGGACTCATCGGCGTGCTGTTCGTGCTGGCGCTGTGCCTGAACCTCCCGAACCTCACCTTCCTCTACCTCGGGCTGACCACTCCCAGCAACACGGCCCTCGGCGGCCAGACCCTGATTGGGGTGCTCGTCTTCATCGAGAAGTTCGGATGGGGCTTCGGCGCCGTGGGACACATGCTGTACATGATGCAGCAGATCGCTCCAGGGCCCTACAAGACGGCGCACTATGCATTCGCTACCGGTTTCATGGGCCTGTGCATGACCACGAGCGGCATGCTCAGCGGCTGGATCGCGGAGAACGTCGGCTACCAGTCCTTCTTCTTCGTGGTGCTCATCGCGGCGGCGCCTTCGCTACTGGCCACCCTGGGCGCGCCCTTCATCCACGCGGAGGGCGACCCGCAGAACGAAGGCAAGAGGCGCTTCGTCCTCCAGGGCGCCTCGGCCAAGCTCGCGCTCGGGCTGGTGCTGGCAGTGGCGGCGACGGCCGGACTGTTCGCCTGGCAACAAGCGCGCTCGTTCCGATCCGAACGCACTGCGCTCACGGCCGATACGTTGGCGTGTTTCGCGCAGGGTCGCGAGCATGCCTGCTTCTTCCAGTGCAGGAACGGAGGCCGCGCCGAAGCTTGCGAAAAGCTCTCCAGTGTGTTCCTCGGACAGGCGCCCCAACTCGGTCGCGTTCGCGTCGGAGCCCTCGCCCCCGGTGCGGCCGCACGACACGAGTACCTGCGCCGCGAGGCGTGGACCTGGCATCAGCAGGCCCTGGGCACGCGATGCGGCGCACCGCCCCAAGCCGAAGCGCCGTGGTACCGGTTCTGGAAGTACTGGTTCGAGAACAGACCCACCCCGCCCGCGCGCTCCGAATCGGCCCGCCAGGCCTGCAACGAGCTCGGCCTGGTCCTTTTGCCGGCCAAGAACGCCGACCAGGTCAAGAGCGACGACCCGTGTGCTGCCACACTCGAACTCACCGAACAGCGCCGCCCCTGGTGCGATGTCGTGGCCCCGGATGCCGATGCGGCCAAGGTTTGGTTCGCCAAAGCCTGCGACCATGGGCGCGGCATCCCGCTAGCCTGCTCGCGCTCTGGCAGCTGACTCCGGCCGGGCGGGAACACGCTAGAACGTTCGCGCGCTGTCCAAGAGCAAGGTGACCGGACCGTCGTTGGCGAGTTCGACCAGCATGTGCGCCCGGAACGTGCCCTGTTCGACCCGAACGCCGGATCGGCGGCACTCTTCGCAGAACACCTCGAACAGCTGGGCGGCTCGCCCGGGTTCCATGGCCTCGGTGAAGCTCGGACGCCGGCCCTTGCGTGCGTCGCCGTAGAGCGTGAACTGGGAGACGGCAAGCAGCGCGCCGCCGGTCTCGACGAGGCTCCGGTTCATCCTGCCCTGGTCGTCCTGGAAGATGCGCAGACTCGCGACCTTCGCAGCAAGAAGCCGCGCGTCCGGTTCAACGTCCGCTCGTCCAACTCCGACCAGCACGCACAGCCCCGGCCCGATGGTGCCGACCACGCGGCCCGCCACGCTGACCCTGGCCCAACGGACTCTCTGGACGACCGCTCTCATGCCCAACCTACCCCCTCATCTGGCCCAAACAGCGCCGGCAGACAAGAAGCAACGGTCGCCTCGGAGCTCTGCTCTCAATCCGAACCCGCATCCGAAGGCGTCGAACTACCCGCGTCTTGGCCCGTGCTACCCGAAGGGCACTGGTCCGGGTTCGGGTCACCCGGCGTCGCTGTCGAGCACCAGGCGAAGTTGCCGACCGCATTGGGGAAGCGTGCGTAGGAGTAGTCCTGCTGCGCGCTCCCGTATTCGACTGAGTCGAGGAGCTGTCCGTCCGGTCCGGCGAGCAGGGCGGCCTCCCCCTCCGCGGCCAGCTTGAAAGGCAGATGGGATTTGCCCTCCTCCGTGTCGTTGTCGGCCCAAAGCAGCAGGTAGCCCTTCGCCTCTATCGTCAGGCCCTCGGGCAGCTGGACGCGGGTGGGGTTCTCAGGGTCGTCGCTCGCGTAGTAGCCGCCCAAGTCGACGTCCTCGTCGGTCGGGTTGTATAGCTCGATCCAATCGGGATACGCGCCCCACCCGTCGCCGACGGTCCTGGAGTTCGACGCCATCAGTTCGTTGATCACGATGGGCACGGCCTGTGCGCCAGCGCCGGCCGTGCCGTCCGAAGCGCCGCCGCTGGCATGGGTACCACCGCCACTTGCGTTGTCGCTGCCGGCCGCACCGTCCTCGCTGTGCGATGACGCATCGGATCCGTTCGAGCCGCACGAGGAGAGAATGAACACAACGAGCCAGCAACCCAGACTCATTCGCCGAAGAAGCGTCGCGCTCATGAAGTTACCTTACTAATGCACTTTGAACTATAAATAAGTTTAATTGCTTATTTTATTGTATTTCTGGTGATATTGTTAGTCATTTTATACTCTGTCGCTTATAATATTCTGTCGCCTCTTGCTGCACCTGACCAGCCGACGCTGCCGCCCGGGAAGTACGGGATCTGCCGACCAGGTCGCCCATATGCCATCGCGTCGTCGCCCAGCCGCGCGGGCGCTTCTTCATCATACGCGCAGTACGCGGCTTCAGGTCGGAGTCCGTGGCCCCTCCCACGATCCCGGTGCCAAGCGTCCTCCCTCTCGAGCGTGTCCAGGCGAGTCACACACGGCCAAGCAGGCCGGTCGGCAGCCCTGACACCTCAGCACAACGCGCCGCCTGACCGCACCTCGCCCCGTCTCAGGCCGCACACCCGCGCGACCTCGTGGCCTCCGCGAGCTCGTCGACCAGCACCTCTGTCGTCGCGAAGTCCATGCAGGGATCCGTGATGCTCCGGCCATAGACGAGCTCGTTCTTTGGCCGGAGCGCTTGTCGCCCTGCCAGAAGGTTGCTCTCCAGCATGGCCCCGAGCACCTCGGTCGAGCCCGCGCGGATCTGCCGCACGACCTCACGGACGACTTCGACCTGCCTGAAATGGTCTTTGCCACAGTTGTCGTGGCTGCAGTCGATGAACGCTCTCGGGTTGAGCCCCGCCGCCTCGAGCTCCCGCGACGCAGCGCGTACCTGGGCCTCCTGGTAGTTCGGACCCGATTGCCCACCGCGCAGCACCAAGTGCCCGTCAGGGTTGCCCCCCGTCTTGATGACACTCACCTGCCCCTGCCCGTCGATCCCCAGGAAACTGTGCGGCCGAGCGGCCGCAATCATGGCGTTGACCGCCACCTCGAGCCCGCCGTCCGTGCCGTTCTTGAACCCGACGGGCATGCTCAAGCCGCTGGCCATCTCGCGATGGGTTTGGCTTTCGGTCGTACGGGCGCCAATGGCAGCCCAGCAGACGAGCTCGGCCGTGTACTGAGGGACGATCGGGTCGAGCATCTCCGTCGCCGCCGGGACGCCGAGCTCCGCGAGCGCCAGCAGAAGGCGGCGCGCCAGCCTGAGCCCCGTGTGAATGTCATAGGTTCCGTCCAAGTGCGGATCGTTGATGAGACCCTTCCATCCGACGCTCGTACGCGGTTTCTCGAAGTAGACGCGCATCGCGATGAGCAACCGCTCCCGGTATCGCGAGCACAGCACCGCGAGCTGTTCAGCATAGTCGAGCGCCGCCTCCGGATCGTGGATCGAGCACGGCCCAGCGATCACGAGCAGCCGCCCGTCGCGTCCGTGCAGGATGTCCCGGAGCACTTCGCGTGCTCGAAAAACGTGCCGGGCAGCCGTTTGGCTCATGGGTAGCTCGGCTCGCAGCTCGTCTGGAGTCATGAGGCGCTCGGTGTTGAGGACGTGGACATCGTTGGTCTGGTGCATCACGAAACCTACAAACGCGAAAAACCCCGGACGCTTGCGGCGACCGGGGGTCCTGGGTCTGGCATCCGCGCTGTCTAGAGGAACCCCTGCCGCCGCCGGGCGGTGTACCAATAGAAGCCAAAACGGCCGGGGTTCATGCGGAAATACACAGCAGCACAGAGTGTAGCTCGCTCGGAGCCCTGCGGCAAGCCGTCAGAGGACTGAGCCGGACTGAACCAGCCTCGGACCAGGAACCCGACCGCCGGGTCCGCGCGACTACTGCTGTCTCGCCTGTACCTGCTTGAGGAGCGCGATTTCGATCCGACGGTTGCGGCGCTTGCCCGCCTCGGTCGCGTTGTTCGCCACGGGCCGAAACCGTGCGAACCCGGCCGCGACCAGCTGGGATCCCGGAACACCGCACCGCTCCGAGAGGAAACGGACCACCTGCGTGGCCCGCCCCGTCGACAGCTCCCAGTTGGTCGGGTACTGGTCGCGGACTTCCTGACTGACGATGGGCTCGGCGTCGGTGTGGCCACCAACCTGGAATACGCGGCGCGGCATGCGGCGCAGTGTGGCTGCCACCTGCTTGAGCACATCCTTGCCGCGGTCGTTGATTTCGGTCTGGCCCGTGTCGAACAGCACCTTGTCCGAGACGTCGATCACCAGATCCGAGCCGCGCTCCTCCACGAAGACCTCGCCGCGCTTGATCTCACCCGCGAGCTGGGCCTTGAGTTCGCGCTTGGCTCGCTCGAGCTCCTGCTGCGCGGCCTCTCTGTCTGCCTGCGTCTCGCGCAGCTCGGTGTCGAGCTTCGCCTTCTCCCGCTCGGCCCGGTCGGCCTGCGAGCGCAGAGTATCTCGCTCATGCGCAGCGGTGTCCCGCTGCTTGCCCAGGGTCTTCAGGTTGGCCTCTAGCTCGGCGACGCGCTGACGCGAATGGTCATTGGCAATGCCCAACGCGCACGCGCCGATGACGCTCACCAGCACCAGGCCCCAGGCGATCCACTCGCTTCGGGCGCGCCTGGTCGACGCTTCGGCTTTCGGCGTGGCTTCGGCTGCTCCAGGGTCTTGGTCGTTCATGCCGGTCCCTCGTCCGGGATGGATGGTCGCGTTCGTGAAATGTCTCATGAAGTGCGAGCCTTGTCAGCCGTAGCCAGGACTGAGGCCATCAAACCCGGCGGGCCGCTGAGCCGCCGGCCAGCCTGATTTGCGGTCCAGCGCCGGACGTCGGGCGAAGACAGGGCACCGGGCATCGTCCCATATTGAAGCGATGCCCGAGAACCACGGGTGCCGCGGGTCAGATCGCGGGGAAGCGGCGGGTTGTCGGCCGCCCTCGCCCGGTGACCGGGCGAGGGCGGCGAACAAACCGTCGCTTCAATCGAAACGCAGCACGGGTACTAGTCGCTCGTCACCACGACTCCGAGCGTGGAGGTCAGCTGGTAGGTGCGGCGATGGGCCCCATCTCCCTCGAACAGGCGTCGCGAGCCCTCGGCCTCGAGCGCGAAGTCCCCGCGGTGCTCCCACCTCACGATCAGGTGATCGGACGGAGTCACCTGGAGCGTGAGAGTCCCCGAGAGCAGAGTGGGAGCGTTCGGGTCCGCCGATAAACCGTCCGGATCGGCCAGGTACTCAGCGCGCGCGGCCAAGGCCCACATACTGGTGAACGTCTGCCGGGCAGCCAGGCTCGCTCCGTACCAGTCGCCGGGCCCTTGGAGCCACCGTTGGCCGGCGTCCAGGTGACGCGAGGGACCTTCGTGGTCCCACGTCGCATCCAACGAGAGGCTCAGCGTCTCCAGAACATCGTAGGTCAGGGTCCAATCGACCATGTGCCGCCACGCGCGAGGCCTCCGCCAGGCTGCGCTGGCAGCGCTGAGCTCCGGTCCGCCGAGCCAGCCGAGCTTCATGGCGAAGTCCGGCGCGGGTGACCACTGTCCCAGCAGGCCGAGGCTCTTGCCCCCGTTGTTGTCCAGGGAGCTGTCCCACCCGTTGACCAGCAACGCGGAGAGCGACCACGCGTCCGCCAATCGATCGGTGACGCGCAGACCCGTGAAGAACCGCGGCTGTGCAAGGGAGTAGACGAGCCCGCGCGAGTAGTTGAAGTCGTGTTGACTCTCGGCAACTTCCGCCCCGTAGGGCGAGTAGAACTTGCCGAAGTCGAGCGTCAGCGCACCGCCGCGACCACCAGGACGCCACGACGCGAACGCCTGCGTGACGATACGAGTCTCATCGCGGCAGTCGCCAGGGCTCAGATCGCTGCAGAGCGTGGAGGTGGTCGGCCCGAAGCGCAGACTCAGGTGGCCCCCTACAGGGTCGGGCTCGTATCCTGCGTCGATCCCTGCCCAAGACAAAGCGAAGCCGGTAGCCACATCGTTCGCGCGTAGCCGGTTGGCATCCCTCCGTATCGCGGGGCGATTGATGTTGTAACTCGCGTAGGCATCGGCGAAGACACCGAGATCGAACGCGTCGTACCAGCGCTCGACCGGCACTGGGGGCTCGGGTTCAGCGTACTGGGCGGCCGCTTGGCTGCTGATACAGAACGCGGCCAAGGCCAACGCCGTCCTTCCGAAAGGCAGAGCAGCCCCGGCGTGTCGGGCACCGTTGCCCGACCCTATGCTCGGTGGTCCGGCAGCACGGCACCCGCCGCCGCTGTCACCACCAGCCACGGTCGTGCGGAGAGCTCTAGGTCGTGCCATGACCACCTCCGGGTCGGAGTCAGGAACAAGGACGGCCAGGCTAGCTCAGCACAAGACCGGCCACAACAGTCCGCCACCACCGCTTGGAGGCGTGTCGAGCCCGCCGGCTCGGATTCGGCCGATGGTCCGTGATTCCCAAATCCTTCACCAATCCCTGCCCTCTTTGTTATCTCGGGCGGGATTGAAGACCACAGCCCCAAAGCAGCATCGCAGCCCATCGAGCCCGCATCTGTGGGTCAGCACGACCTACTTCGCGGAAGGATTCCCGTACGCCGTGGTGCACCAGCTCGCGGAGATCCTGTTCAGGGAGCTCGGCGCCAGCCTTCAAGTCATCGGACTGACGTCGCTGCTCCACCTACCCTACAATCTGAAGTTTCTCTGGGCGCCGCTGGCCGACGGTTTCGCCACCAAGCGCTCCTGGCTGCTCGGCACCGAAGTCCTGCTCGCCGCCACCCTCGTGGGTATGGCGCTCATGACGAGCGCCGGAGCGCTGCTCGGCGCGACCGCTCTTGCCTTCGCGATCCTGGCGCTGGCGTCCGCGACGCATGACATCGCCGTGGACGGCTACTATCTCGAAGCGCTCGACGAGAGAAACCAGTCCAAGTTCGTCGGTTACCGAGCCATGGCCTACAAGATCGCCACCACGGCCGTGGCGGGCCCGCTGGTCATCCTCGTTGGACGCTTGGGTTGGCTCTTCGGGCTGCTGGGGGCGGCGCTGGTGATGTCGCTGCTCTTCGCGTACCACTTCGTCTACCTGCCACACGTCGAGACGGCGCGCCGCCCCGCCGCCGACCTGCTACGCGCCATAGTGCGAGGGAAGCTCCTGCTCGGGGCCGCACTGCTTTCGGGTTTGCTCCTCGCGCCGAGCGTGTCTTCCGGCGTGATGCATCGACTCGGCGGATCGATCGCGGCGCGGGTGTCCTGGCTCGGCAATGTGTCGGGCGCCGGCGTGGTGGCGACGGGACTGCTCGTCGCCCTCCTCGCCCTCCTCGGAATGCTCCCGCTCATCAAGCGGCGCCTGGCAGGAGGCACGTCGCTGTACGCTCGCGCCTTCGTCGACTTCCTGGACCAGCCGCGCGTCGGACGCGCGCTAGCGTTCGTTATCCTGTTTCGAGTCGGAGAGTCTTTTCTGCTCAAGATGCGCTACCCGTTTCTGCGACAGGCGGGCATGACGCTCGAAGAGTATGGCTGGGCCAACGGAGGCTTCGGCGGCGCCGCCGCCTTCGTAGGCACGCTGCTCGGCGGCTGGCTCATTGCCCGACACGGCTTGCACCGCTGGATCTGGCCCATGGTGGTGTCGCAGAACATGCTGAACTTGCTCTATGCGCTGCTGGCCTTGCCCCAGAGCCATGCGGGTTTGCCGTTGCTCGTCGGTGTCATTTCGTTCGAATCGTTCGGCGCCGGGCTCGGCACCGCCGCGCTAATGGTCTATATCATGCGCTGCTGCCGTCCCCAGTTCAAAGCGGCACACATGGCGATACTGACCGCCCTGATGAGCGTCAGCTTCACTGTAGCCGGTGTCTGCAGCGGATTCCTTGCGAGTTCGATGGGATACGGCCTCTACTTCCTGTTCACGTTCATCGCCACTCTCCCGGCCATGATCCTCATCCCCTTCGTGCCCCATCTCGGAAGCGCTGGCCCGCCCCGGGCCGACGCGCCGGGATCCTGAGTCAAGGACGCCTCAGCTGTCGATGCGCTCGAGCACGATGATCGGCTTGCCCTCGGTGCGCGAGCCCTCGATGTCCACGCGACAGACCAGAATCCAGTCGTTGTGGTCCTCCCAGTCGGAGATCGTCTGCTCGATGGTCCAGTACGACTCCTGCTCGACGACGACCCGCGTCCGGGCCGGCGAACGCGCCGCAGGATCGAGACGTATCGTCCCGTGCTCGGCGAAAAACGGCTTGAGCGCCACCCCAAGCCGCGCACCAGTCCACGGCTCGTCGCCCGGGGCGAATAGCTCCAGGGCGGTCTCGAAGTCGCCACGAGACAGCGCGCGCAGCACAGAGAACAGCGTGTTTCTGAGCAGCACCTCGAACCCGCGACGGTCTTTCGTGATGTCCACGAGGTCCGCCGTCGTGAGCACCGAGTCCGCCACCGCGACGCGTGCCGCCTCGGGGCTCACCTGCGTCAGCTTCTCCCATTCGTCGAGCAGGCTCGAGTCGACGGCGCACACCATGGCACCGAAGTAGGTCATGATGTCGTCGACCTCGACGCTCCGCGCGGAGCTCGGAACGGTCTGTGTCAGCGTGCGATAGACGTCGCTCAGATAGCGCAGTAGCAGTCCCTCACTCCGCTCGAGCCCGTAGTCCTTCACGTAGTCGGCGAAGGTGTAGAACCCCTCGAACATCTCACGAGCCACGGATTTGGGACGGATATTGTCGCTCTTCACCCAGGGATGGCGGCGCGCGAATTCGTTGAAGGTATTGTAGATGAAATCCGCATTGGGTCTCGGGACCTCGAGCTTCTCGAGCTCTTCCATGCGCTGCTCGTACTCGACGCCTGCCGCCTTCAGCTCCGCCAGCTTCTCCGTCTTCAGCTTGTCGAGCTGGCGACGCAAGATGATATCAGGATTCTCGAGAACCGATTCCACGAGGGTCAGGAGATCAAGCGAATAGCTTTCTGCATTTCGATCCAACAGCTCAAGCGTCTCGATCAGGTACAGCGAAAGCGCCTGGTGGAGCGAGAAATCGTACTGAAGATCCGCACGGAATACGACGTTGCCGCTCGGCGCGACTTCCAGCACGCCGGCTGCCACGAGCGAAAGAAACACCTCGGCGGCTTCCCGTCCGAGCGCGCGCTTGCGCCGCACGGGTTCGTGGCAGTCTCGGATCAGGCGCGCCATGGCGCGGCATCCTCCGCGCCCGCGCTGCAGCACGTTGACGAGCATGCCGTGACTGACACGAAACTGCGAGGCCAGAGGCTCGGGCGGCGAGGTCATGAGCCTCTCGAAGACGCCGCGATCCCAGTGGACGTAGCCGAAGTCGGGTGGCTTCTTCCTGACGATCTTCCGTTTCTTGCTGGGCTCGGCCGCGGCTTTGCGTTCCAGGCGGAGATTCTCGATGACGTGCTCGGGCGCCTGGGCCACCACGCTGCCGCGGTCATCGAAGCCCTTGCGGCCCGCACGGCCCGCGATCTGGTGGAAGTCGCGAGCCCGCAACAACCCCACTTTGGCGCCGTCGAATTTGCAGAGCTTCGAGAATACTACCGTGCGAATCGGGATATTGACACCGACTCCCAGCGTGTCCGTGCCCACTACGATCTTGAGATGACCGCGCTGGGCGAGCTTCTCGACCAGAAGGCGGTACTTGGGCAACAGACCGGCGTGATGAAGCCCGATTCCATGTCGCACGAAGCGCTGGATGCTCTTGCCGTACGGGCTGTCGAAGCGCACGCCGCGCAGTGCCTCGGCGATCGCCTTCTTCTCCGCCTTGGTGCAGTAGTCCGTGCTCATCAAGTTCTGCGCTTCTTCCGCGCAGGCGCGCTGCGTGAACTGGACGAGGTAGATGGGCGCCCGCTGCTCCTCGATCAGAGCGAGCAACGTCTCGTGCAGGGGCGTCTCTCGATATTGGTAGTCGAGCGGAACGGGCCGCTCGGTCGAGCGCACCACGGCCGTGGACCGACCGTTGAGCCGGGTCAGCTTCTGCTGAAACGCCGAGGCATCACCGAAGGTTGCGGACATCAGAAGGAATCGAGCCTGCGGCAAGGTCAGCAGCGGAAGCTGCCACGCCGTGCCTCGGTCCCGATCGGCGTAATAGTGGAACTCGTCGATGACGACGTGCTCCAGGGGGAAGGCCGAGCCCTCGCGGAGCCCGATGTTGGCCAGGATCTCGGCCGTACAGCAGACAATGGGAGCATCGCGGTTCACGGTGGCGTCGCCGGTCATGAGCCCCACGTTCTTCGGCCCGAAGTCGCGACACAAGGCGAAGAACTTCTCGTTGACCAACGCCTTGACGGGCGCCGTATAGAACGAGCGCTCGCCGCGCGCGAAACCCGAGAAGTGCAGCGCGGTCGCCACCAGCGACTTGCCCGAGCCAGTCGGCGTGTTCAGAATGACGTTATTGCCCTCGATGCACTCGAGGATGGCTTCCTCTTGCGCCGGATAGAGCGCGATCCCACATAGGCCGACGTACTCGAGGAAGCGGTCCAGCACTTCGCCTGAGCCGACGTCCTCTGGCCGCGGAGGCAGTGTGTACGCGAGGTACGACAGGGGGGCCTCGCCCTCGGGGATGGTGATCATGGCGCGGGTGGTCCAAGATAGTAGGCGCTGCTTCGGCTTCGCGGGAGAAAAGGATGGCCTCCAGTCCCCAACGACCGCCACGGCAGGCCCGGCAACCGGAACCCGACGGGGCTGCTGCTCGCGCGGCGCGCACGTGGCGCTTGAGCGTGTGCTTTGCTGGGGCCGGCGCACTCGCGCTCGGGGTAGAGGTGCTGCTCTTGCGCGAGTACTTGGTCACGCTTCAGGGGGACGAGGTTTCGATCGGTCTGGGGCTCGCGTCCTGGCTCAGTGGCATCTCAGGCGGTGCCTATCTCACCCGGTGGGCGGGTCGCCAGCGGTCGGACCGGACCGCAGCCTGGGCCATGGGCCTCCTGGCGATGCTGGGATGGACCGCGTTCGTCATCGCGCGACTGGGCCGTCGCGTGCTCGGCGTGCCGCCGGGCGAACTCGCGTCCCTTGGCCCTTCGCTGTGGCTTGCGCTGCTCGTGTTTGCCTTGCCCGGCGCAACGGTCGGCGCAGGTTTCGTCGCTCTGGCCGGTAGCGCCGAGCGAGCCGGCGTCCTGCCGGGCAAGGCGATCCCGACGCTGTACATAGCCGAGGCCTCGGGCGCGCTCCTGTCGGGTTTGTTCGTGTCTCTGGTCTTGATCCCCACCGTATCGCCCGTCACGGCTCTGGGCGTGCTGACGGTCTTCGGCTTGGCAGCCATGATGCCGGCAGCCAGGGCGGGTGCAATCGGCGGGCGATGGCTGCTTTCGGCGCTCTGCGCTGCGGCGCTCGTTGCCTCGCTGCCGCCGCTGTCCCGACGCATCGAGGCCTGGAGTGAACGCGCGCGGTTCGCTGCACTCGTGCCAACGGTTCCTCTGCTCGACTGGGCCAATACTCCGTACGAGCACATGGCTCTGGGTGGCGTCGAAACGCATGTCCTGTATGCCGGCGGCCAGTACGCGGCAAGCTTCCCTGATCCGGAGGAGGAAGAGGGGCGCGCACATCGATGGATGCTGCTCGGCGAACGACCGGAGCGTGTGCTGGTCTTCGGGGGGGTACCTACCGGTGTATTGCGCTTCATGCTGCGCCACCCCGTCGCGAGAATCGATTGGGTCCTTCATCATCCCCGTGAGCTCGATCTAGTCAGACGCCATTTGGATGCGCTCGACCGGCAGGCCCTGGCCGATCCGCGGGTACGCATCAGCTACCAGGACCCGCGGCGCTTTCTGGCCGATACGTCGACATCCTACGACCTCATCTTGTCTCTCGCGGCGGATCCTTCGACGTTGCTCCTCGCGCGGGACAGAAGCGTGGAGTTCTCGGGGCTCGTTGCCCGGCGACTGTCTGCGCGCGGAGCGTACGTCTCGCGCTTCTCTGCCGGACCCAATGTCCAGACAGGCGAGACCGGAATGCTCGGTGCCACGCTCCTACGTTCGCTCGGCACCGCATTCCCCATCGTCCACGCAGCGCCCGGACCGGACGGACTGCTCGTGGCCGGACACAGTCCGGATTCGGTGACGCTGTCCCCGGAGCGTCTGGCCGAGCGCTGGCGCACGCGCCGTCTGAGTTCCGATGTCTTCGTTCCCGAGCTGCTTCCACTGGTGTATCCGCCCGAACGCGTTACGACACTCGAGCAAGAGCTCACTCGCCAGGCCGCTCGGCTCGAGCCGTCGCGCGATGACCGACCCCTTTCGTTCCTGTACGCATCCACCGTTCGTGGTGAGCTCGCCCAGAGCGCATGGCCCCTCGTCCTTCGTTGGGCAACGCAACACCGTGTCACCCTGGCACTTGCCGGGCTCGGCCCTTCCCTGCTGTTCGCGCTGTATGTTGGGCTCAAGAGGATCGCCTCGCTCGGTCCGTGCCGGTCGCTCGGTCGCGTGCGCCCGAGCCATGCGGTCCTCCACGCCACTGCCGTGACGGGCGCATCGGGCATGGCGTACAGCATCATGCTCTTCTACTCGTTCCAATCGCGAGTCGGCATGCTCTATGCGGAAATGGGCGCGCTCACCGCCTTGTTCATGCTGGGCCTGGCTCTCGGCGGCGTGCTTGGCTCGCGTCCTCGATTCCTGAGATGCGCGCAGGCCATCGGCTTCGGAACTTCCATCCTGGTCGCGGTGTCGTTCTTCCTAATGAATCGGTTCTCGAGCCCGGGCACGCTGCTCGCACTGGGTCATGGGTTGCTGCTAGTTCTCGCAGGCGCCGCGACGGGTGTGGTGTTTCCCTCGGCAGCTGGGGCGCTGATGGAGCAGGAACCCGGCCTCAAGAGGGCTGCGGCATGGGTGGAGCTTGCAGACCATGCCGGTGCGGCGGTGGCCGCGTTGCTGGCGGCCACGGTGTTCGTTCCCGTTCATGGCTTGACCCTCACTGCCGGGCTGCTCGTGCTGCTGCAAGGCTTGGCGCTCCTGATCACCTTGAGCAGCGGGTCGACACCCCCAGCACCATCACGTGCGGCCGGCGGTCCCGATGCGAGGATCTCCGAATGACCAACACCGTGCGACCGCAGCAAGCCCCGCCCTTCTGCGCTGCCATGCTGGCCGCTTGGCTCGCAGGCCCAAGCTGCACGCCGGCCGAGGCGCCCACGGGCGCGCAGCACCATCCGCCTGCAGCGACCAGCTCGACTGCGCATCAGGCCGCACACCAACCGAAGGGCTCCGAGCCCAGCCCGGCCCCAGCGCCTTCCCACGACGCCGGTCGCTGCGGCGCTCTGGGGTGTCGCCTCTTCGCAACAGCTCAGCAGGCCCTGCAGGTCGTGCTGGAGTCCAACCCCAAGGTGCTCGCGGTCGGGGAAGCGCATGCGCACAAGGGAACGGAGCAGATCGAATCCACTGCACGGCGGTTCACGGATACATTTCTGCCTTTGCTGGCTCTGCGTGCCACGGCGCTCGTGGTCGAGCTACCCATCGCCGATGGCCACTGCGGCAAGGTGGAGCAGGCGACACGCGACGTCGCCCAGAAAGTCACGCGAGAACAGGCGGCCTCCAATCCAAACGAATATGTATCGCTTGCGCAGCAAGCCCGGACGCTCGGCATCGTCCCGTACCCGTTGCGCCTGAGTTGCGCCCAATATCGACGGATTGCAGAGGCCGGACCTCAGGATATCGCCGCCGCGCTCGCGGTGATTGCACAGACGATGCAGACGGTGGTGATGAAGCGTCTGGCCGACAACCCGACGGGTCTGGTGCTCACCTACGGCGGAGCCCTGCACAATGACCTGCAGCCAGATGCGGGGCACGCCGCTTGGAGCTTCGGCCCCGCACTGAAGCAATCGACCTCCAACGCCACCGTGGAACTCGACCTCATCGTGCGCGAGTACATCAGGGACAATGAGGTCTGGCAGGCCCTGGCGTGGACGGCGGTTTTCGACCCAGGCGAGCACACCGAGTCCTTCGTCCTCTACGAGCCGACACCGAAGTCATTCGTGCTTATCTTTCCGTCTTCCAAGCCGGCTGTCCCGCAATAGCGCGAGCCTCCAAGCCCACTGCAGTCGTTCACGCATGCTGCGCCGCAGTGTTCCCGCGAACGTATGCGAGATCGCTCCGGCTTGCCGCCGACATCGCGATTCACACTCAGGCCGTTCGACCCGCATTCGCTCTGGCGTCCTGTCTTCGTGATTCGCTGAGGAGTTCGACGACTTCGAATCGGATGAAGCTGCCAAATCGTGCGGCGGGCTGAGCCTGCGCGCAGTCACCTGTTCTGTGCCCTGTCATGGAGACAGGGCACTCGGCGTGGGGTCGACATGGGGCGGGGCGGCGTGCAGACCCTTCAGTACGTCGACACGGGCTGCCGTGCCGAGCAAGCACCTCGGCGCGCACCAGCACCTCAGCGAGCAAAGTAGGCTGTCGCGCGTTTCTGACCCTTGGTGCGCAGTCGGTTTTCCTGAAGAAGCTTCTTGATCGGCAGCGTGAGCTCCTTGCTGGCAATGTCCAGAGACGCCGCCAGCTGCTCCATGCGCTGACCGGGATTCGACTGGATGTGCCTCAGCAGCATGGCCACGAGTGCATCCAGCTCCTCGGCCGTACGCTTGCTGCCCTTGGCGCGACGAGCCGCTGACGCGAGCACGGCCGCCCTGCGACCGCCCTTGCGCGTCGAAGCCCCGTTGGTTCCCTGCAATGCCGCCTGGACTGATTCCAACGTTGCCTGCTTCACAAGCTCTGATAGCTCATCTACGAAGGACTGGATACGGACTCGGATCTCTTGATTGACATCGGTGTTGGCCATGGAGCGCGTTCTACGGACGCTATCGGCTCGTGTCAATGCAACAGTGACACTTCGGGTCTGGAGCACAGCTTTTTTTGTGAGCGGTGGATTCGTACTTTTCCACACTGCCACGACGTGCACAGCTCGGCAGGTCCGATTCGCGCCACGCGGACACGCGCGCGGCGGCGGTGGACCCCACGGAACGCGCCCAGCACCGCGATTTTCCGGGGATCTCGGTGCCGAAACAGAACATGCGCGCCCACCGGATCTCGACGCGGTTATCGATCTAGCGACACCGCATGCAACGACGCCATGCCTTTCGATCGGTGGTACCCAAAGATGAGAACGCTAACAAGGATAGGACGCGCCCTTCGATGCGCTCCAATTGCCTGTTGGGCCACGACAAACCATGAGAGCGCTAACAAGCAAAGAACGCGCCCTTCGATGCGCTCCAATTGCCTGTTGGGCCACGACAAACCATGAGAGCGCTAACAAACATGGACGCGCCCTTCGATGCGGTCCAACGGCTTGTCGGGTCGCGATCAACGGCGAACGCCGTGGGTGGCTCGAGCGACCCCCATGACGGGCGCTGACCACAGAACACGCCGAGTGCCCTCGAGCAGGCCCGCTCTGCGTCTGGACGTTCGTCCGCGCCCAAACAGCGTCCGCTGCGCGACGCCCCGGCCCATGACATCGGGGATACCTGCTAGTGCCGCGTTTCGATTGAAGCGATGGTTTCTTCGCCGCCGTCCACTGGGCGAGGGCGGCGAGAAACCCGCCGCCGCCCACCGATCTGACCCGCGGCGCCCCTGGTTTTTGGGCATCGTTTCGATTGAAACGATGCCCAAGCCTATTCAGCGAGCGCCTCGGACAGAGGGGAGCGGAGCTCGGGCGGGCAGCATGCCTGCAGCAGACGAACCGCGCGTTCCCCGGCCGGCAACGGAATACCGGATGGAAGAAAACCCCTGCTCAGCAGTACTCGGGCCATCCATTCGAGTCGGTCGCGATTGGGGTAGACCGACATGATGTGAAAAAACGCATCCGCCGCCGCCGTGGCCAGCGCGTCCGAGCCCAGGGCGAGACACACCGCCAGGTTCCACATGGCCTCGGGCTGCACGAGCACATCCAGTGAAGTCAGCTGCAGACTCCGCAGGAGCACCCTCTGGTCAGGGAGCTCGAACGATTCGCCCATCTGGAAGTAGCTGCAGAACTGCCGAGACCAGTCGAACGCCTTCGCCGAGCGCTCGGGTTCGCCCCCAACCGAGCCGTCCAGCGTCCGGTTCTGCGGAGCGGTCCCATTCCGACCCGACGGAAGGGCATCGTTCGGCTGCGGCCACGCGGACGGCTCGGGCACGGCGGGCCTCTGCGACATGAAGGGGTTCTCGCGCAGGGTAGCCGGCGTCTCTTGAGCGTGCTGGCGCTGCGTTTGGACGGCGTCCTCCGGTGCCCCCATCGGCTCGATGACGGCAGGCTGCCCCGTCCGAACCGGGGCCCCAGGGACCTGCTCGAGACGCCACGCCCCGGCTTCGATACGGTCAACTAGTGATCCCGTCCCACGGACCGTGGCTGCGCCGGCGCGCTCCGAGTCGGCCGCCGCAATGATCGGCTGCAGCTCCGACGGTCTCATCCGCTCGGAGACCACCACCTGCGCGGTGACAACGCAGCTACGATCCCGGTCTCCGGATTGGCCCGGCGGTCTGGAGTCCAGCACGACAGGGCGAAGGGTCGCAACGGGGGGGCCCGCCGCATCAGCCGCCAGCGACGAGTCGTCGAGAGCTGCGCAGTCGTTTCCTTCGATGTTGGGCGCCGGTGCCCGGGCCATCTCTCCCACGCCGGGGCTGAGCGGCGCATCGCACGTCGAAACGGACAGCGTGAATGTAGGCCGGATCCGTGCGTTCGCAGACTCTGCCACCCGAACGTCAGCCTGAATGGGTGTCACGCTGTCGGTCTCCGAACCTGCGATCCCTATCAGCGGCGGGGTCGCAGAGGGGGGCTCCCCACGGGGCGGCTCCTGGGCGAGACGCTGTGGATCTGGACCCTCGCTCGTCCAGCGTTCTGCGGCGACCTGTTCGGCGGGATCAGCCGCCTCGGCGGCCGACGTGTCTGGGACCGAGAACCCAAGCCCAGCCCGCGAGGCAGAGGCCACGGCCAGGCGCAAGCCCCCGGGCTTTTCCACTGCTTCGTACGTTTCGCGGACTTGGGGTTGGGCGGGGCGGCCCGAACCCCTCGGCACACAGCCAGCAGCCGACCCGGAGTCAGCAGCAGGACGCGCCGTCCCCGTTGCGAACGTTGGGACGGCTGAAACCGGAAGCCAGCTGTACGCTCCGGCCCGGCACACCAAGGCGCTCGACGGAAGCTCTCCGTCGGCCAAGCCTCTGAGCACGAGGTCGGTGGACAGCGGGCCCACCGTGCGGCTGTCGACTTTGACGTACCACTGTTGCGAGCTCATCAGAAAGTCTGTCCGAATCGGAGGGGGAGACTCATCACGCACGACTGGCACAGACGACCCTCGACTACCCCGTCCTCACACCCGATGGGCAACCTTCGGGTTCACGGGATGCCACCAGCCGGTCCGACGAGAGTAGAAGCGAACCAACACAGCGTCAATCGATCGCAAAATGAGCACCAGCCGTACTATAGCTCGCTTGCTCGCCCTGTCCTCCCGAGATGCGTCCCCCGCAAAGGTCGGCGAACCAGGCTCTGGCGGCAAATACGTCGCGGCAGCGCCCGTTCTTCCACGACATGGAGCCCACATTTCGCTCCGCACGCACCCGGTAGACCCGCCCTTGCTGCAAAGTCGCAGCTTGACTAAACTCCGGCAGGAAACATGACTAGACTGCGTGCCACCCTTCTGTCGTTCGCCACTTTCGCGCTCGGTGCGCTGACAAGCATGGTCAGTGTGACCTGTCGAAGCGTATCCCACGATTCGGGGGCAACGCCGGCGCTGGCGCAGACCCAGAGCCAGCCGGCGCAGGCCCAGGCAAAGGCTGCGCGGGTTCCCGTGACGCGGCCTCCCAGCGGTCGCACCGAGGACGAGCAGAACACGATCGACGTGTTCCGGCGCTCGGCGAATGCTGCGGTCTTCGTCACGCAGCACCAGCTGGTCGTCGACTACTTCCGGGGGCGCGCGCTGGAGGTACCCGCCGGTTCGGGCTCCGGTTTCGTGTGGGACAAGAAAGGGCATGTCGTCACCAACTTCCACGTGATCCAGAACGCGAAGAAGCTCATCGTGACGCTGCACGACCAGAAGTCGTTCGCGGCCGAGGTCGTAGGGGCCGAGCCACGCAAGGACATCGCGGTACTGCGCATCAAGGCGCCATCGGAGTCGCTGGTCCCCATCACGCCGCCACGCGCCAATGCCAGAGTGGAGGTGGGCGAGAAGGTGATCGCGATCGGCAACCCGTTTGGCCTGGACCAGACCCTCACAACGGGCGTCGTCAGCGCGCTCGGCAGAGAGGTGGACGGTATCGGCGGCGTCACGATCCGCGAGATGATCCAGACAGACGCCGCGATCAATCCCGGCAACTCCGGTGGACCGCTGCTCGACAGCGCGGGCTGCCTCATCGGCATGAACACCATGATCTACTCGCGCAGCGGCGCCTCGGCTGGAATCGGTTTTGCCGTACCGGCCAGTGCCATCCTGCGCGTGGTCCCTCAGATCATCCGGACAGGCCGTGCCGAACAGGTCGGGATCGGAGTCGAGATCGACCCATCGCAGCGCCTGGAGCGGCACTTCGGGATCCGCGGCGTGGTCGTGTTGCAGGTGACCCCGGGCAGCCCGGCCGAACGCGCCGGTCTCCGAGGGATCCGGCGCTTGCCCACAGGGCTCGAGCTCGGTGATGTCATCGTCGGAATCGCAGGGCAGCCCATCCAGGACTATGACGACCTGTACAACACGCTCGACCAGCACCGCGCCGGCGAGAAGCTGGTGTTCAAGTTCGTGCGTGACGGCCAACCACTCGAAAAACCAGTCGAGCTCATCGTGCTTCCGTAGTGACCCGAACCTTCCCGCCTGCCCGTCTGACCGTCTTCTCGCATGACCGGAACGCTTCCCACATGCGCTACGTCTATCCGGTCGTCTCGCGGCGTTCGGGAGGCGTGTCGATCGGGATCAATCTGAACCCCAACCATGCCTGCAATTGGCGGTGCATCTACTGTCAGGTGCCCGATCTCCGGCGCGGCAAGGGGCCGAGCATCGACCTGATTGTGCTGGAGCAGGAACTGCGGGCCATGCTCGAGGACGTGGTTCGCGGCGACTTCATGGAACGTTCGGTGCCCCAGGGCGCCAGGGTCTTGGCTGACGTGGCATTTTCAGGCGACGGGGAGCCCACGACGAGCCCGGACTTCCGTGCGAGCCTCGAGCGGGTCGCCCACGTGCTCGCGGACTTCGGGCTGGTTCCCGGCACACCGCTGGTGGTCATCAGCAATGGCTCGCTCGTGCAGCGCAAGGAGATCCAGGCTGCGCTGGTGCGGCTGGCCGAGCTCGGTGGCACGCTCTGGTTCAAGCTCGATGCTGCAACCAAGACTGCCGCGCGTCGGGTCCAGGACCCGCCCGCGGATCCGACCCAGCACGTCGCGCGCCTGCGAGAGGCGGCACGTCTGTGTCCCACCTGGATCCAGACCTGCCTCTTCGAGCTCGACGGCAGCGCGCCAACCGAGACAGAACAGGAGGCCTACGTCGAGCTCGTCCGTGAGCTCGTCGGGAGCGGCTCGGGCGTGAGGGGCGTGCACCTGTATACTGTGGCGCGCCCCTCGCTTCAGCCCGAAGCGCCCCGAATCAGGCCGCTCGCGGAGGCCTGGCTGCGGCGGCTGGCCGAACGCATCGAAGAGGCTGGGCTCCCCGTGCGCGTGAGCCCATAATCGCGCCCATGCAACGGATCGACGCCCATACCCGCGTCTGCGCCCTGCTCGGGCACCCTGTCGGGCACTCGCTGTCGCCCGCCATCCACAACGCGGCGTTCGAAGCACTTGACCTGCCCTTCGTGTACGTGGCGCATGACGTTGCGCCAGCCGATCTGGCAGCCGCGCTTCGAGGAGCGCTGGCCTGCGGCTACCGCGGTCTGTCCGTCACGATCCCCCACAAGGTGGCGGCACTCTCGCTCGCAGACGAGGTCGACGAGGCGGGCCGCGTCATCGGATGTATCAACACGGTCGTCTGCGAAGGCGGCCGGCTGCTGGGCACCACGTCGGATGGTCAAGGCGCGCTCAACGCCCTGCGCGCCGCAGGTGCAGACCCCGAAGGCCGCAGGGTCGTCGTCCTGGGCTCGGGCGGAGCCGCGCGCGCGCTGGCCGTCAGCTTGGCTTTGCACACGCCGCCGCTCAGCCTGCATCTTCTGGGCATCGAGCTCCCGGAGCTCGAGCGCCTGTCGCACGACGTCGCCGCTCTTCGGCGCTGTCCCGTGAAGGCCGAGCCGTTCGAGGCCCGTGCGCTCCGGCCGCTCCTGGGGCAGACGGATCTGCTACTGCAGTGCACACCGGTCGGCATGGCCCCGGCCACCGACGCGACCCTCGTCCCCGCCGAAGCCCTGCACGCGGGTCTCACCGTCCTTGATGCCGTGTACAATCCCCGCCGCACGCGCTTGCTCACCGAAGCGGCGCGCGCAGGCTGCCGCGTGGTCGAGGGCATGGAGATGTTCCTGGGTCAGGCAGCGGTCCAATTCGAACTGTGGACGGGTCAGCCGGCGCCACTCGAGGTGATGCGCCGCGTGCTCGAGGTCTCGCTGTGAACGTCGTCCTGGTCGGCTACCGAGGCACGGGCAAGAGCTCGGTCGCTGCGTTCGTGGGGCGAGCGCTGGGCTGGCCGGTGGTAAGCCTGGACGACGAGATCGAACGCGAAGCCGGCCAATCCATTCCACAGATCGTTCGTGAGCGCGGCTGGCCGGGTTTTCGCGAGCTCGAAGAGCAGCTCTGCCGCCGTTTCGCTGCCAACGACAGCCAGGTGCTCGACTGCGGCGGAGGCGTCGTGGAACGGGAGGCAAATTTCGAGGCACTTGGAAAGGCGGGACCCGTGATCTGGCTGTCCGCAGCGCCAGAGACCATCGTGGCGCGCATCGAGGGCGACCAGCGCCGCCCGTCGCTGACGGGTACGCAGTCGTTCACGGACGAGGTGGCCGAGGTGCTCGCCCGGCGGACGCCGCTCTACCAGCGGATCGCTCGATACACGGTCAACACGGACGGGCGCAGCATCGAGGAGATTGGCACGCAAGTACTGACGCTCATCGATTCAATCGTTCGAGCAACAACTCGTTCGTAAGCTTGGGATTGGCCTGGCCTTGGGCCTTCCTCATGACGGCGCCGACCAACGCGCCGAGTAGGCTCTGATTGCCCGCGCGGTAGCGTGCAACGAGCGAGGACTGCTCGGCGATCACCGCGTCGATGATACGGCCGAGCTCCGCCCGGTCGCTGATCTGCCCGAGACCGCGCGCTCGGACGATCTGCTGCGGCGCTCCCTCGCCGGCCACCATGGCGCCGAGCACCGACTTGGCCAGCGTCGCAGAAAGCGTCTTCTGGTCGACTAGGCGCACGAGCTCGCCGATCGCGGAGCCCTGGAAGGGCAGCTCGGAGACCGAGCCGCGTAGCAACGCCCGCAGTTCGTGCACGATGAGCACCGAGGCCATCCGTGCATTCGGGTGCGTCTTGATGGCCTGTTCGAACAACGTCCGCAGGGCCGGGTCGTCGCCGAGCACCCTCGCCTCCTCTGCCCCGATGCCGTGATCGGCGCACAGCTGACGCGCAACGGATCCGATCTCCCGCTCGACCGCAGTACCCGATGCTTTCTCCTCCGGGCGCACCGCATCACGGCCACCACGCTCCGTTCCGGAAGTCACGGTTTCTGTGCTCGCGCCCGCCGAACGCGCCGCGATCTTCGCCCAGGTATCCTTGAGCGACACGATGCGGTTGAACACGGGACGACCCGGCATCGAATCCACGGCGTCCGCACAGAAGAAGCCCTGACGCTCGAACTGCAACCGGCTTCCCGGCTCGGCCTGGGCTGCGGCCGGCTCGACCTTGCCTCGAACGACCTTCAGACTGTCCGGATTGATGTCCTCTTTGAAGTCTGTGCCATCAGCGCCGGGCAGCTCGGACCGGAACAGGCGGTCATAGAGTCGAACCTCGACGTCCTGGGCATGTCGCGCGCTCACCCATTGGATGGTGCCCTTGACCCGCCGCCCCTGAGGCTGCTGCCCGAGGCTATCCGGATCGTACGTGCAGACGAGCTCGGTCACCTCGCCGCTCGTCGGGTCCGCGATGGCGCGCTCGCAGCGGATGACGTACGCGTGCCGCAGCCGCACTTGGCGCCCGGGCGCCAATCGGTAATAGCCAGGGGGCGGCTCGAGCTCGAAATCGTCTCGCTCGATGTACAGCTCCCGACAGAACGGAACCGGCCGAGAGCCCTGTCTCGCCACGTCCGGTGGGAAGTAGGGGACGTCCAGTACCTCTTCGCGCTCGGCCGGGAAATCCTCGATCGTAACCTTGAGCGGGGACAGAACGCACATCACCCGGGGAGCGGTCGCGTTGAGGTCCTCACGCACGCAGTGCTCGAGCAGCGCCATGTCCACGGTGCTGTTGTTCCGGGCCACTCCGATGCGCTCGGCGAACGCGCGGATCGCGCTCGGTGTGATGCCTCGACGCCGAAGGCCGGACAGGGTCGGCATGCGCGGGTCGTCCCAGCCTAAGACGTGATGCTCTTTGACGAGCTCGAGCAACCGACGTTTGCTCATCACCGTGTAAGTCAGGTTGAGCCGCGCGAATTCGATCTGGCGAGGCTGGCTCGGCGCGCTCACGTTGTCGATGAACCAGTCGTACAGTTCCCGGTTGTTCTCGAACTCCAGGGTGCAGATCGAGTGCGTGATATGCTCCAGCGCGTCCGACAGGCAATGCGTGAAGTCGTACAGTGGATAGATGCACCAACGATTGCCGGTGCGGTAGTGCTCGCTGTAGCGGATGCGATACATCAGCGGATCGCGCATCTTCATGTTCGCGGAGGCCATGTCGATCTTGGCCCGCAGCACGTGCGCTCCCTCCGGGAACTCTCCGGCCCGCATGCGCCGCAACAGGTCGAGGTTCTCGGCGACCGGGCGGTCCCGATAGGGGCTCGGCCGGCCGGGCTCGGTGATGGTGCCGCGATACTCTCGGATCTCCTCCTCGCTGAGACTGCAAACGTAGGCCTTGCCCGCCCGTATCAGCTCTTCGGCGAACTCGTAGAGCTGCTCGAAATAGTCGGAGGCGAAGAACATCTTCCCCGCCCAGTCGAAGCCGAGCCAGCGCACGTCACGCTGGATCGACTCGACGTACTCCATGCTCTCGCCCGTGGGATTGGTGTCGTCGAAGCGCAGGTGACAGGTGCCGTTGTTCTGTAGCGCTATCCCGAAGTTGAGACAGATGCTCTTGGCATGCCCGATGTGCAGATAGCCGTTCGGCTCAGGCGGAAACCGCGTGACGACTCGGCCCCCGTGCTTGTTGGTCTCGAGGTCGTGAGCCACGATGTCCCGAATGAAATCGGAGGGGGAAGACGTCTCCAGGTGGGGCTCGAACGACCGATCTTCTGGACTCTGCACTGGGCTACCTCGGCGTCTGGGCGCGTCCGGCAGGCGGTGGCGCGCCGGTCGAATCGCTGCAAGAGGGCCCAAGCCTACCCGAAAGTGGATAACTGGCGAGCGCCGGACGCGCCCGCCGCGAGGAGGGTCCGGCATCCCACGGCATCTCGCGTCAGGGACGCATTCTCATGCCCTGCCCGTGCGACGGTGGATCGGCGGGCGGCAGGGCGGTGACGAGCTGCTCGATAGCAGGCATGGCTCGCACCAGCGCTCCCTCGGCTCGTAGCTCGGAAAACGGCCCGGGATATACCACCAGAGCTCGGTAGATCCCGGCGAACGACCGGGCCATCCAGCCCAGCCCCGGCCCCGAAACCACCATCCGGTTGCCCACCTGCCCTTCCACGTCGGCGCGGCGCAGCTCTGCCATGGCGCGCGCGAGTAGCACGTGCCGACGCCAGGCTTCGATGCCCGCCCGGCGGCTCTGCGCGCTCAGCCTCTCGCAGTCATTGCGCAGCCGAAGCCCGAGCTGCCTGTCGGGCAGGCCCGAGAGTGCCTGGTCTGCCCAATCGGGCCCGCGCGTTACGAGCTCTGCAAAATCGATGCCGTGTTCTGCCAGCTGTGCTGCGATGGCCGCTGTCGTCACCGCGGTGTCCATGTCCTCGCGGCTGCGGTGCATCTCCGAACACCCCCAGATCTCCGGAGAACGGACGTCGACGACCGCGGCTCCCGACGCAGCTGCCCTCGTGGCGAGTAGCTCCAGGGCCTCGTCCAGTCTGCGGCGGGCGGAGACTGGGCTTGCCGGATGCATCGTGGGACGCGCCTCCTCTAGCGTGCCAGAGAATGACTCGGCCAGGGACTCTAGCTTGGCTCGCTTGTCAGCGGGATCATGTGGTGGCTCTTCGAAGACGGCCACGAGCCGCCAGCCCGCCGGAGCCGTGCACCAGACCAACCTGGGGTCACTCGGCTCCATCCCGCCCAGCTCGGCCCTGGCGTCCACGCTGCCAAGTTCGCGCTTGACGACATCGAGCAGGCGGATCACCGGCTGGTACGGCATCCCCGCAACTGTAGTGGCGCTTCTCCCTCGAGACCACACACCCGCGGGCCGGCCTATTCGAACCATGACCGCACGGCCTCGCGCGCTTGCGCCTCGGCACACGGCCGTGGGCATGGCTGTGCTCGGACCAGGCGTCCTGGCTTCGGTGGCGGGCGTCTGTGGGTATACTCGACTGCGGCATGACGCCGAATCAGATGGTCGCGCTGGTTGGTCTGTCCTTGGTAGCCGTCGTCGGGATCTGGATGGCCCTCACGCAGCGAACCCGGAATCGAAAACGGCAGAAAGGACCAAGACCTGCGCAGGCCGGCACGCCGCACGGCACCAAGCGGAACCGCGCGCGGCGGCGCTGACGCATGCGTGTCCTTCTGCTTCGTCCTGTTTCAGGGAACGAGCGCTTCGGCCTCGCCCCCTTCTTCCGAGTGGAGCCGCTCGGACTTGCGTACGTGGCGGCCGACCTGCTCACGCGGCGCCACGAAGTTCGACTGGGTGATCTGCGATTCCGTCCGCGCTGGGAGGACCATCTTCGCCATTTCGAGCCGCACCTCGTCGGCATAGGCTGCACGCACGCCGTCGATATTCCAAGCGTCCTAGACCTGGCCACTCGGATCAAGCGAGCTCGGCCTGCGACCCAAGTCGTGGTGGGCGGACACGCGGCTTCCGTGTTTCCCGATCCCTTCGTCGGCAGCGATGTCGATGCCGTCTGCTTGGGCGACGGCGAGTATCTCGCCGGCCAGATCGTGGACCAGCTCTGCGGCACGGTGCCCCCTCGGACAACGGGCGACATCTGGCTGCGCGGGCAGCCGCTCGACACCGCATCTCGTGTGAAACGTTCGGCGCAGCCGCCCGATGCTGCAACCCATCCAGGCGAGCCGCCCACGACCAGTCTCGATGCCGTGCCCCTGCCGGCGCGACATTTGGCCGAACCGTTCCGCCGTCACTATATCTGCGTTCACAAGCAACCGGTCTGGGCCGTGGAGACGGCTCGTGGCTGCCCCTACCGCTGCAACTTCTGCTCGACTTGGCGCCGCTACGACCAAACGCTCCGGGTGCGCGGCATTGACGCAGTGTGTCGCGATCTCGCCAACGTCGGACCGAACGTGTTCATTGTCGACGATCTGTTCTGGTATCCGCGCGAACGCAGCCTCGAGCTCGCGCGCGAGCTGTCCCGCCGCGGCCTACGCAAGGACTGGATACTCGTCCAGAGTCGGCTCGACATCGCTGCTCACCACCCCGAGCTCCTGGAAGCCTGGCGTCCTCTGGCCCGTCAATTCGACGTCTTCTTCGGGTTCGAGGCCCCCAGCGACGCCCAGCTTGCTCGGTTGGACAAGGACTTCCGCGTCGATGAGCTCGAGGAGGGCCTTCGCGTCTCGCGCCGCTTCGACTACGGGATCACAGGCAACTTCATCGTGGATCCGGACTGGGGAGAAGACGAGTTCCGAGCCATGTGGCAAATGGTCGACCGCCTGTCCCTCCATCGGCTCGGCTACACGGTATTGACTCCTATGCCCGGGACGGACCTGTTCCGTCGCTGGACCGAACGCATCCTCGACCGAGACTGGTCACACTACGACATGCACCACATGCTGTTCGAGCCGCGACTGGGGCGCCGCCGGTTCTTCGAGCTTTTCGTGCAAAGCTGGAAACGCAATGTGCTGGGTGTCGATCACTCTTGGGGCAAGTGGTGGCGTTGGCTCACAGAGCTCAGTCCATCGCAGGTCATCACGCTCGCAAGTGCGCTCGCGCGGACGCAGCGGCTGTTCAGGGTAGATGCGTATCTGGCCGAAGCCTTCCCTCTGCAGTTGCCCGCTGAACTCGGCGCGCCCCGCTCCGAGGCCTGGCGCCCACAGCGGACGGACCAAAGATGGGTCGAAATGCCGCCAGAGATGCGGCAGAATCACCCACGCCCCTAGAAAGTTACGTGACTCCCAGAACCAGCCCCGGAGCCGACCCCTCGGGTCGGTCAGCGCCGCCGCGTGAGCCCCACGCGCCAAGCCGTGGCATGCTACCTGTCATGGTTTTCCTCCTGCGTACAGGAGAGCGAGCCGGTCTTGCGCCCAGCTGCGGCGACCCAGAACTGGCTGAGCATGGCCCTCGTGGGCGAGCCGGTGCTGCGGCAGATCTCAACTTGGCGAACCTGGCCAGGTGAGCCGTACGCGCCCCCTGTGTGGTCAACGATGGAACAACAACCAGCTAACATCAGCGTGCGCACCGAGAACGCCGGCCTCGACCCCGCAGGGGTGGATCCCGATCAGCTTGGCGCCACCCGAGCTCGCGGCCAGGACCATGCGACATCTGCAGAGCAGCCCACGACCGACGGCCTGGTTTGGTTGGTCAACGTGGGCGGCGAGCAAACGGTCGAGATGTGCCATGCGGACATCGAGGATGCGTGGCGCGCCGGTCGTATCGACGCCTCTACGCTGGTCTGGCGCGAAACGATGGCGGACTGGACCCCCCTCGGGGCGGTGCCGCTGCTGAGCATGGGGCTTCCCGCGCAGCGGCAGTCGGCAGGTGACTCACGGACGGAGCCGTCCGACCCGCCCGCCTTGCGTCCCTCACCACGTTCGGCAGACCCGCACTCGTCGGATTTCGCGGCTGCAAAGCGTCGGCGTCGGAACTCGATGTCCGGCGTACCGAGCTCGAAGTCGGCCCGGAAGCTCGCATCCGCGACCCCGGCGCCCCACACGCCCAGCCCGACGCAGGACTCCGCAGCCCCTAGCTCGCCCAACGCGACGCCCAAGTCGCCGGAGCCAGCACCCGGCTCGCCCAGCGCCACACCCATCTCGGCAAACGCTTCGTTGACCCAGCTCACGATGCAAGCCATCGCGATGGTCGACCCGCACTCCGACGACGTGGGGCGACCCAGCTCGCCGTGGGCACTCAAGTCAGCGCGCCCCGAGACGCCGGCGCAGTCCGCGCCCAGTACGACTGCCGCTCCTGCGATGGCAGCGCCCGACACAGCCACCCTCGGCGATGCCACCTTCGAGAAGGAGTTCGAGGAGCTGTGGGCCGGTGGATTGGACCCCAACCCCGCCGAGCGCGCAGCGCCCGGCGCCACGGTCGCCAGCGACCCCAACTTCGAGGCAGATTTCGCGGAGCTGTGGGCGCAGGGGCCGCAGCCCACCTCGCTAGCCACCGGCGACGAACAGCAAGCGGTCGCGGCGGGTAACCAAGCGGAGCACTCCCCGGCAGAGGGCGCGGCGGAGTCTCCGGTAGACGAGCAGGTCGTGCGAGCGGCAGCCCAGCCCGAAGCCCGACTCGAGCCCGCGGGACGGCTCGAACCGGCCGCGCCGGCACAGAGCGATGAATCGTCTCGAGTTCGAGGCGGCGATCAACCGGCGCCCATGTCCAGGCCTGCGGCCGTGGGTGCGCTTCGTGGGGAGCCCTCGCTGCGTGCTGCGGCGGCCGCCCATCGTCTGCACTCCGACGACCTGCAGAGCTCCGGGGAACGCGAAGCGCCAATTCAGCCCAGCGAGCCCAAACCCAAGAGCGGGCCGAGCATCGAGTCTCTGCGCGACATGAGGCCAGTGCCGCCGCGTGAGCGGAGCCGGTTGACGCCTGTGCCGATGCCATCGCACCCCTCGAGCCCGGAGACGAGTGCCGGTTTGGGGCAGCCGGCGGCCCTGGAGAGTGGATCCGCTCGGACGCAGGCGGTGGCGGGACCTGCTGCCGACGAGCACGCGCGTCCCGACATCCAGCCGAGCGGGCGCCCGCCGCCACCGAGGTCCCCGGCGGCACGGCTGGGGGCGGCTTTGGCCCACGACGCTTCGTTGCCTGACAAGGGGGAGCCTCGCGGGTCTTCGCTTCCGTCACCGTCCAGACCGTCAGTGCCTTCCGACGCTCCGCTCTCGCCCAGCGCCCCTTCCCAAGCGCTCGGTTCTTCCCCATCGCATCCTTCTGGCCTGCGCCCCGCTGCGGCGGCAGCAGGTGACGCGCGCCCCATTGCGATCTTCGAGCGCCCTTCGGCGACCCTCGTGTTCGGTGGCCCGCAGCCGGCTGCATCGGTCAAGGCCGGCCCACCGCCGCTGCCAGCGTCCAGCTCGGCCGCCACAGCGAGCCCCGCGCCCGTCTCGGTGCCGCCGCCGCTGCCAGCGCCCAGCTCGGCCGCGACAGCGAGCCCCGCGCCCGTCTCGGTGCCGCCGCCGCTGCCAGCGCCCAGCTCGGTCACCACGTCCGGCCCCGCACCCGCCTTGGCGCCGCTGCCATCGGCCAGCACGCCCGGCGTGGCGCCATCGCCGCCGGTCTCGCCGGTGAGTTCCGGCTTCAGCGAGGCGGACTTCGTTGCCGCGCTCAAGGGTGGAAAGAGGTGGTCCGTACGTGCACTGGCGACCGGCGCCGGCGAGCCCTGGGCTTCGCTCAGAGGCACCAGCCGGCTGTCGCGCAGAGCGGTTATCGGGGCCGCCGCAGGGGCGGTGGTCATTCTGGCGCTCGTGCTGAGTCTCACGCAGAGCTCGAACGATCCGACCGAGTCTGCCTCTGCCCAGGAGCCGCCGGGTCCGGACGAAGCGAAGGCCCCGGCATCGCCGCATGCGCCGAGCGCCACAACCGTTGTCACGTCGGAGACCGATCACGGCTCGAACGAGGCCGCGGCCCAGAGCGCCCTGTCGCGCGCCATGAAGAAAGCGCTCACCGGAGCCTCCAAGCGGCGGCGCGACACGGTCGCGACCGCAGACAGCAAACCCAGCAATGACCAGAACCTCCGTCGCGACCTCGACAAGACGCTCCAGGACTGGAGCTCGGGTACAGCGCTACCCAGAGACAAGGTGGCACCACCGAAGACGACGAAGGCCCCCAGGACTGTAGCACGCCGGCCGCAGAGCCGCCCCATACGCTCGAGCTCAAACATCCCTCCGCCCTCGTTCAGCAGCAGCGAGGGCGCACCCAAGAAGACCGCATGGGATCCCACGAACCCGGGATTCTAGCGGATGCGCCGGCACGAACGCCCGGCCACCGTTGATTCTAGCCCGCGCGCGAGCCCGAGCCGCGGCCACAGCCTCCTCGGCACGGGCACAAGCTGCTAACAAAGGGACCGAGGTCCCATGGAAAGCAGCTCCCACGACACCGTAGTGGACGCGAGAACCGATGCGCAGCACAAGCATACGATCGTGATACGCCGGAAGAGCTTGGTCATCGCGTTTCTCGTTTCTGTCGCGTGCATCGCGGTGGCCTATGGCGTCGGAAGGCTCCAAGGAGCCGTGCACATTTCCGACCTGGAGGCCAAGGCCGCCGAGGCCACCAAGCAAAGCGAGTCCAAAGCGCGCACTCTCCAGACCGACCTGGCCGCGTCGCGGCAGAAGCTCTTGCAGCTGGAAGCCTCTCGGCAGCTCTACCTTTCGCTCGTGGCGCTCGACCAGCGCAACTTCGGCATTGCACAAGAGCACATCCAGAAGTCGAGCAAGTTCCTGGTTCGAAGCGGTCCACCCGCGGGCGGCGCGCTCGCCCAACTCGCGAAGGCGATGCTCGAAAGCAATCTCGTGGCGACCGAGAACATCTCCACGCAGCGCGACCAGGTTCTGCGCTGGGCCACCGCGCTCGTCGCGCTCGTGCCGCCGCCAGCGTCGTGAGGCTCGGATCCGATCGCCACTCTTCCGTCCGGCGTTGGACGCCGCTGGTCGCGATCGCCGCCCTCGCCGGATCCGTCATGGGAGCCAGCGCGTGTTCCAGGAGCGGGTATCAGGGCGCGGTGACGCTCCGCGCCAGCGGCGTCAGCGTGACACGGATCACCGACTCGAGGCGCGTCGCGGGGGCGAAGCGCCGAGCTCGCGTCGGCGATTGGGTCATGGCGTCGAAGCGCGTCTCCGTCGTCGTCGGTGGCATCGCGGGCAAGTCGGAACAGGACTCTCGGTCAGGTGCGATCGTCGACCTATCCACGGGCACGCCGCCGCGGCACCCGTTGCGGCAGATCCGCACGGCCGTGCAGATCGAAGGGGCACCGGTTACGCTCCGCACGATCAGCATACGAGCCACTCGAGCATCTCCAATGCCGAAGCTGCGGGTCTCCCAGGCGGCCTCGGGGCACACCCTGTCCGTCGACACGGATCTCTGGCTCGATCCGGCCGGACCCATCGTGGAGGCAGACCCACGCACGGCGGGAAGCGGCCCATCCGGCCCGTAGACTTGAAAGGGATCGCCACGAGGTCCCAGCTGCCCGCCGCGCGTGCCTTCCGTCCGAAAGCCGCTATATTGCGCGCGCCCGATGGCACCCTCCACGGCAGAGCTCCAGCGGCGACGCACGTTCGCCATCATTTCCCACCCGGACGCGGGCAAGACCACGCTCACGGAAAAGCTTCTGCTCTTCGGCGGCGCCATACAGCTCGCGGGGGCCGTCAAGGCGCGCGGCGAGCAGCGGCGCGCGCGCTCCGACTGGCTTCAGGTGGAGCGCGCGCGCGGGATTTCGGTCACGGCCTCTGCAATGCGCTTCGACTACGAGGATCACACCTACAACCTGCTCGACACGCCTGGACACGAGGACTTCAGCGAGGACACGTATCGAACCCTGACTGCGGTGGATTCCGCGGTCATGGTGCTCGACGTGGCCAAGGGCATCGAAGCGCAGACGCTGAAACTGTTCGAGGTATGCCGCCTGCGCGGCATACCGATGATCACGTTCATCAACAAGCTCGACCGTGAGGGGCAGGAGCCCTTTGCGTTGCTCGATGAAATCGAACGCACCCTGGCGCTTGAGCCGACGCCGGCGAGCTGGCCCATCGGCATGGGCAAGAACTTCCTCGGCTGCTACGATCTCTTGCACGACAGACTGCTTCTGGTTGCGCGAAAGCAGGGTCGCGAAGCACACGCAGACGTGTGTCGAGGTCTGGAGGACCCGACCCTCGACCGCCTCCTGCCCGACCGAGCCGTCTCGCAGTTGCGAGACGATGTCCGCACGGTGCGCGCGCTCTGCCCAAGCTTCAGCCACGACGCGTTCCGCGCTGGGGATCTCACGCCGGTCTTCTTCGGTAGCGCGCTCAACAACTTCGGCGTCCGGGAGTTGCTCGCGGGGCTTGCCGAGCTCGCTCCGCCTCCCCAACCGCAGACAGCCGTGGAGCGCCGGATCCTTCCTGAGGAAGAGGCGGTCACGGGCTTCGTTTTCAAGATTCAGGCCAACATGGACCCGAAGCACCGTGATCGGGTGGCCTTCGTCCGCCTTTGCTCGGGCCACTTGCGCCGCGGCATGAAGCTGGTTCACGTGCGGACCGGAGCGGTTCTGCCGCTGCACAACCCCATGCTCTTTCTGGCGCAGGAGCGAGGGCTGGCCGAAGAGGCGTGGGCCGGCGACATCGTCGGGATCCCCAACCACGGGAAGTTGCGCATTGGTGATGCGTTGACCGAGGGCGAGGCGCTGCGCTTCACCGGCATACCGAGCTTCGCGCCGGAGTTGCTCCGGCGTGTGCGCACGACTGACCCCATGCGCGCCAAACACCTGAGTCGAGCTTTGTACCAGATGGCGGAGGAAGGTGCCGCACGCATCTTCAGGCCTCGCGTCGGAGCGGATTTCATCGTGGGGGTCGTGGGTGCATTGCAGTTCGAGGTACTCGCCGAGCGCATCAAGAACGAGTATGGCATTCCCCTGTGCTTCGAATCGGCGGGGCTGCTCACTGCGCGCTGGGTGTCCGGAGCTCCGAGTCGCTTGCGTCAGTTCGAGACCTCCCATCTCGCTGCGGTCGCCGAAGACCACTCGGGCGACCTGGTGTTCCTGGCCCGCAACTCCTGGCACCTGGAGACGACGATCCGCGAGGCGGACGGCGTCACGTTCAGCAAGGTGAAGGATAACTGAGTAGCGCGAACGCGTCTTTCGGTGGAAGTCAGCGTGCCTCACTTGTTGTGGTGCACGATGCGCACGTAGCCTGCATCGTGCTCGGCGATGAGCACGTCGCCTTGCGGGTTCATCGTGACGGCACGCACCTCGCTCACCTTGCGGCCAGACGCCGTGATGGGCATACCGTCGCCGGCGTGGGCACCCTTGGTGCCGTCGATGAGCAGATGGATGAACCCCTGCGTGTCCAGGTACAAGACTTGGCTGCCGGCGTGTGTCGCGAGCAGCAACCCTCCGAGGTCATGCCGCCAGATCCCACGCACGCCGTTCAGACTGGCCTCGAGCGCAGGTGCTTTCCACGGCGCCTGGTTGGCGGAGCCGTCTCCGGCGATAGGCTCGCGTTGGCGGTCTGCCCCGACACGATAGACGCGATGGGCGCCGCGGTCGGTAGCGTAAACGGTCGGCTGGTCCTCTGCGTCCACCCAGATGTTGCCGAGTTCGGCGAACCCGTCAGCATAGGTGTCGAGCCCGGCTTCGGCGCGCCATCGCTTCAGCTGGGTGCCAGAGCTGACGTAGACCAGGGTCTCGTCATCCGAAACCCAGAGCCCCCTGCCCTCTTCGAGATCCGGCACCACGAACAGGGTCGTCAGCGTTCCGTCCGGATCGAGGCGACGGATTTTCTCGTTTCCAAGGTCCAGGATGAAGACGGTGCCGTCGCCTTTGACCCAGATGCCGTTCGGCTGGTTCAAATGGCGTTCGCGGCCGGGCCCCGGCTGGTTGCCGTCGTCTCCGGCCGCGTTCACGCCGGCTACCGTCACCAGAGACCCGTCCCCACGAACCATGCGGATGGCGTGGGCGTCCTTGTCGGCGATGTACACGTTTCCGTCGTCATCGCCGAGCGCATTGTGAGGAGCTGACAGCTCTGCGTCGACGGCCGGTCCGCCTTCAAACGCAGCACGCCATTCGTTGACGTCGTCCTGCCGCTTGCCGGCTCCTGCCAGGGTGTCGAGTTCTCCTAGCGTCGATAGCACGCGCTGGAATTCATCGCCGTCCGATGGATGGCTCCCTGCGTTGCTCTCAGAGCGCGGGTTGGCGCTGCACCCCATCGCGAGTATCAGGCCCGCAAGCCAAACCCCAATCCTTCGGGGCTCGCTCTTCGTTGTCATCGCGTGCCGTCTACCTGGACGAGCCACCCCGAGACTACGCGCTACTGCCTGAGCCTGGCCGCGAATGCAGCATCACGCGCAAGATACTGCTCGTTGAACACGTACTGGCTGGCGACTCCGGCATGAGTCACCAGGGCCTGCATCCCGGAGAGCACGCCAGCGGTGAGCGAGCAGTGTTTCCGCGACACCGTGCCTCCAGTCGTGGCCGGGACCTGCCACTCCTTGACCATGGTGGCACCGCCGAGCTCCTCACAGGTGACCGGCAAGCTGGGCTTGAACATGAACCGTACCGCCTGGGGCTCCGCTTCCCAGTAGCGGACTTCAAACTGGTACTTGCCGCCCCCTATGCCACGTGTGCGAGTGCAGAAGCGCTCCTTGGACTTCTTGAGCTTCTCGTCGTCGTCGCTCTCACAGACCACCGTGACCCCGGCGCCCTCGGCCGAGGTGCGGTTCTGGGCGACCCACTGTTTGAAGACGTCCACCAGCTGCTGCTGCTCCTTCTTCTGGGCTGCTGCGTCGCTCGCCCGCTTCGCGATCTCGGCCTCCTTCGCCTGGATCTCCCGGTCGAGCGCCTGCAGAGCGGTCGCGTCCGCGCACTGGCCGTACGAGTAGGTGCGCCACTGACGCGCCAGCTCGGTGTTCTCGACCTTGAGCGCGTCCCGCGTGTGGCCCAGCGCCTCTTGGCACTTGCCTTCGTCCTTGCGGTTGCAGCCTGCCGCCAACATCGCCAGAGCGAGCAGCGCAAGCCCGCAGAGTCCCACCAACGAGAAGCGTGCTTTGGAAATCATAGCTAACCCGTGTACCTCCTCGCGTCTCGCGTGGCAACAGGCCGTCTTGTCCGCGTGTCCCCTGCGACTGGGCCCGCGACTGGGCCCGCGACTGGGCCCCTGCCCCGCCCCAGTCGCGCCCAGGCGAGGCCGGCGACTTCGCCTCCCCGGTCGGCCCCAGGCCGGTCCGATCGCGTTTGGGCCGACCCGGCTCCGGGCACCAATGGACCGTCGCCGGGCGCCCTTCTAGGATCCAGCGCAGCGCCGAGCCAGCCTACGGGAGCCGGCGCAGCTCGCCATGGCCTCGCCACGGGTCGTTGAGCGAACTGAACACAAGCCGATCGCGGCCGAGTTCCCCGAGCACGTCGTAGCTCACGCCCTGATCATCTCGGACCCTGGCGCGAAACGTGTCGCCGCCGCTTTCGATCAGCTCCAGTCGGCGCAGCACGAGCAGGCCAACGCCGCGCACAACCAGCTGGTCCCCCCGGATCTGCACCTCCATGACACCCAGCTGCGCCCTGAGCAGGGCATCGAGCATCGGCTCGAGAGGCCGCTCCGGTTCGAATCTCTCCAGCATCCAATCGCCTTGTAGCCGCGCTTGGGTCTGGGCCAGGGCAGTCGGTGCGTTCGGCTGCGAGGCGGGCTGCTGATGGCAGGCTGGCAGACCCGCGCCAACGGAAACCGCCGCAGTCAGCACCACGTGAACCAGGCGCGCGTGGGTCACCACGGCCCACAATCTACCCTGTCGTCCCGGGCAACGGCAGGGCAACGCGTGGGCTGGCCGCCGGGCCATGTGATTTCGATGCTCGCCCCGGCAGTCTCTGCAGCGGTCGGGGCAGCATTGGGTTCGGTGGCTCGCCTCGACCACCGGACTCCCACACCGGCGCACGTTGTCCGTCACGAGCATCGTCGGCCGGGCCGGCTTAGCGAAGTGTCTGGTACCACCCGACCAACCTGTTGTCTCGAGGTGTCGCTAGGCGCTAATTTGGGGCAAACGGAGGACCCATGAGAATTGCTGTTGGTTCGGTCATCGCGTCCTTCGCACTGGTGACTGCCTGCGGAGGCTCGGCTCCAGTGCCGGACGCGGAACACACAAAGGCGCTGGCGGACATTCGTGCCGCCGAAGAGATCGGGGCAGCACAGGTGCCCAAGGCCGCGTTGCATCTGAAGATGGCTCGTGACCAGGTGGCCACGGCCGAACGCCTGATCGCCGACGGAGAAAACGAGGACGCGTCCTTGGTGCTGGCTCGTGCTCAGGCGGACGCGGACGTGGCGATCGCCCTCTCCCACGAGGTAACCCTGCGCACTCAGGCTCAGGCCATGCGCGAAAAGATCGACAAGTTGAAGAAAGAGGCCGCGGCGATGCCAGCGCATGGCCAGGTCAAGAGCAAAGACCAGCTCAAGAGCAAATAAGGAACCCCTGATCATGCCCACGAACAGACTACTCCGTGTCTCTCGCGTAATCGGCATCCCAGTCGCCGCCGCGGCCATGATCGCCTGCGGAACCCCGCCGCCCAGCGATGAGCTCGTTGCCGCCCAACAGACCTACCAGGAGGCGGCCAACAGCAACGCGGCAGAGCTCGTTCCCGACCAATTGCTGTCGGCCAAGCAAGCGCTCGACCAGGCCGAAGCTGCCCACGAAGACGACCCGCTCTCGAACGAGGAACGTGGCCTGGCCTACGTCGCCCAGCGCAGGGCACAGCTGGCGATGGCCATGGCAGGCCAAGCTGCAGCGAAGCGGGATATGGTAACGGCCAACAGGGAGTACGAGCAGCTGCAGGACGAGCTACGCAAGAAGGCGACCGCCGACCTGGCCAAGGCGCGGAGCGACCTGGCCCTCCAAGGCGACACCCTCGCGCAGGAACGCGCGGCCCGCATCGCGGCCGAACACAAGTACGCGGCCGCGATGAAGAGCCTCGAGGAGATCGCACGCGTCAAGGAAGAACAGCGTGGTATGGTCATCACCCTGAGCGGCGAGGTCTTGTTCGTCACCGGCAAGGCGGACCTGCTGCCGATTGCCAGGGAGAAGCTGGCCAAGGTCGCCGAGGTTCTCCAGCAGCAGGATCCGAGCAAGAAGATCGTCGTCGAGGGCCACACGGATTCCAGGGGCACCGAACAGATGAATCTGGTGCTGTCGCAGAAGCGCGCCGACGTTGTCCGGTCATTCCTGGTGAGCCAGGGCGTCGAGTCTCAACGGATCAGTGCGGTCGGCAAGGGTGAGTCCCACCCGGTGGCGGACAACTCGACCGCCGACGGTCGCGCCAACAACCGTCGCGTCGAGATCATCGTCAACTAGAGGACGCGCTGGCCGCCGCATGGGCTCCGTGAGACCGGGCACTTGCCCGAGAGGGTAGCGGTCTCCCGGAGCGCGACGGCCAATGCTGTGGTATAGCCGGGCCTCTCCAACGTAGGAGTCACGTTCATGTCCACAGAGGCCCTCGAGCAGACGCTCGTTCTCATCAAGCCGGATGCCCTCAAGCTGTCGCTGACCGGATACCTTCTGTCGCAGCTTTCCGAGTTCCACACGGGGCTAAGGCTGGCCGCCCTGAAGATAGTCCAGGTGAGCGAAATGCTTGCCTCAGCGCATTACGCCGAGCATCGCGGCAAGTTCTTCTACCCGCCGCTCATCGACTACATCAGGGGGAAGCTCCACTACCCGAACGAGCCCGGTAGGCGTCGAGTCGTCGCCATCGTCTACTCCGGGCCCGACGCGGTGAAAGTCATTCGCCGGATCGCCGGCCCGACGAGTCCGCACGTGGCCCGCGACGCGGCTCCCGGCACGGTGCGCGCCCTCGGCACCGTCGTACCGGTCAAGGAAGCGTCGGGAGCCGTCCTAGGCGAGCGGATGGACAACCTCATCCACGCATCGGCCACCCTCGAGGAGGCGGAGCGCGAAATCAAGCTCTGGTTCGAGCCGCGCGACATCATGCCGTACATGCGCGCGTATGAGACGGCTACGTGCGAGGAGCACTACTACTACAAGGACGGCGCGCTGCTTCTCGAGCACACGCCCGGGAGCATTGGACTCTTGGCACCGGGCGTGAAGGCCTGGGCCTCGGATCTCGCTGCGCTCCGGGCCTTGACACGGGGCGAGCCCGCCTCGACGCCGCTCGATTCCATCGCGGCCAAGTACTTGATCAACCGAGAGCCTGAGCCGGCCTGATCGCCGAGCTTTCACTGAACCGCAACGCTGCTGCACACCCGTCCGGGCGCTGCGCGCTCTAGACGCGATCCACGTCGACCACTCCTTCGACCCGGCTCAACGCGCGCATGACCGCCTTGAGCTGTTTCAGGTCCGAGACATGGAAGGTGAAGACGTTGCAGGCGCGACCGTCTTCGCTCGCGCGGCAGTTGGCCTCGCTGATGTTCAGCTTCTGCGCGCTGAAGATCTGGCTCACCACGGCCAGAATGCCCGGCGCGTTGTTCGTGGTGACCCTGAGCTGAACGGGTCGATTGACCTTCGCCCGCGAATCCCAGGCGACCTCGATGCGCCGCTCCGGGTCCGTGTCGAACGCCTTGGTGCATTCTCGACGATGGACGGTGACGCCTCGACCGCGCGTGATGAAGCCGATGATCGTGTCCCCGGGCAGCGGATTGCAGCACTTGGCGTAGCGGACGAGCACGCTATCGATGCCGTTGACGCGGATCCCTCCCTGATCCTTGCCGGTCACCTTGCGCACGAATTGCTCGAGCGGCCCTGCCCGCAGCTCGCGTGGCGAGACGCTGCCGTCGGTGCCCTTGTCGCGTATCGTGGCGATAATCTGCTCAGCGGGGATCTTGCCGAAGCCGATCGCGAGCAGCAGCTCGTCCAACGTACCGCAGCGGTGCACTCCCGCCACGCGTGCCACCTCGGCTTCGTTCTTCACGAACTTCGCGAAGCTCAT
>JAFGIS010000296.1 GCA_016929495.1 Polyangiaceae bacterium
CGTGGTGCCATCGCCGAGCTGGCCAGACCGGTTCGCGCCCCAACATCGGACCGTACCTGACGTCATCAGTGCGCAGGTGTGATCGGCACCCGCCGCAATGGCTTCGACACCGGTGAGTACGTCGCTCAAGGTCGGACTCGAGCGACTCGCCGTGGTGCCATCGCCGAGCTGGCCAGACCAGTTTGCTCCCCAGCATCGGACCGTCCCGCTCGTCGTCAGCGCGCAGGCGTGTGCACTGCCCGTCGCGATGGCCTGGACATCGGTGAGCACGTCGCTGTCGGGCGGGCTCACGCGATCGGTCGTGGTGCCGTCGCCGAGCTGGCCCCAGCCGTTGGCTCCCCAGCATCGGAGCCCGCCTCCCTGCGTGAGCACGCAGGTGTTGCCCATTCCGGACGAGACGGCCTTCAGCGGCAATCCGCCCGCTTCGCTGCACGGTTTCGGCAGGTCGGCGGCGATCGCACCGTTCCATCCGATCGAGCCGGTCGCACCGGTTGGGCCTGTCGAGCCACTCGCGCCGGACGGGCCACTCGAACCGGATGGACCGCTCGCGCCGGATGGGCCACTCGCGCCGGACGGGCCGCTCGAACCGGATGGGCCGCTCGCGCCGGACGGGCCGCTCGAACCGGATGGACCGCTCGCGCCGGATGGGCCGCTCGAACCGGATGGGCCGCTCGCGCCGGATGGGCCGCTCGCGCCGGATGGGCCGCTCGCGCCGGATGGGCCGCTCGCGCCGGATGGGCCGCTCGCGCCACCCGCGCCGACCGCGCCCGTCGCCGCAGCCGCACCGGTCGCGTTGGTCGCTCGAGCGCCCGAGACGCCTCCCGCGCTCTCGGCGACGGACCCTCGGGCACCACCGGTGGCAGCCGTCGACTCAGCAGCGCCGGCCGCACCGCCCACGCTCGCGCTGTTGCCGGCATGATTCCCCCGGGTGTCGCCCAGAAACCGTTCGGTCCTGCCGCCGCACCCTCCTGCTGGGCTCACCGCAAGGAGGAAAGGAACGACGCGAATGACTGCCGATCGGATGGCACGCATTCTCATATCTCCGTTTGCCCGTGTCTGGTCCCGCGCCGGCACCCAACCGGCCGGCGGTAGGATAGCACGGGACTGGGCGGGGCAGCTCCGGCCGGGAGTGGCAGCAGTCCGCGCCTGTCCGGCTCTCGAGGGCTAACCCCCGAGCCGCTCGCCAAGCCACGCCAGAACCTGCGCTCGCGCCGGATGACGGCGCAGGGCCTGCGTCAGCCGCTCGAGGTCAGCGAACAGCTCGCTGCCCAGCTCCTGACCGAGCGCCTCGTCCAGGCTGCGCTGGCTCGCCTCTTTCCTGTGGCGTTTCTTCCACTGAGGGTCCCAGAGATCGTCGAGGTGGTCCAAGAAATGCTGGGCCGCGAGCTTCTGCCATTCGCCGCGGTCGAACCAAACGCCGCGACAGAGCGCGCAGCGTTCGATGTAGAACGATACCGGGCCGTTGACCTTGGCTCGAATCATGATGCCGTGTCCGTCCGGACAAAGGCCGGTCCGACGATCCTCGAGCGGCGGCGGAGCCGTGCTCTCGCCGGTTCCGGTCTCCACGAACGGGTCGTGCTGCCAGTACTCGATGAGGCTGCGCGGCAACCACAGACCTCGACATACGGAACACTGTCGGCTGCCTGCGGGCTTGCCTGGCTCGGCCAGTGCGCCCGGAGCCAGCTCGAGCGTCGGCTTGCGGCACTTGGGGCAGGCAGTCGCGCACATCGGTCGAGGGTACACTGCCGGTGAGTCGACGCAAGTCGAGCCGCACGGCTTGCCGTCCGTTCGCAGGCGTAGCTATCAGCGGGCGACAGGCGACGCGCGGCGGAGACAGTCGAGACGACGGTCCACGCCAGCGTGCAGCGGCCCCTGTGCCCGGTGCATGGGCCGAATCACGTCCCGAGTTTCTGTGTGCGACAACCGCTGAAGTCGCCATCTAACTGATGTCAGGTGAACTATCCACGACGCTCTCGTCCACTCGGCTCTCTGGCCGCCGCTGCACGACAGGATCGCTGTGGGAGGCGCGGCCAGCCACACGACGGTGCGGAGCATCATTCACGCGTTGCGGCGGAGGCTCACGCGGGAGCGTCGCTGTCTCCCGAGCGAGCGCGCTCGTACCAGAAACGAGGAGTGCAGTGAAGAATCGACTGATCATCCTATTGCTTACGGCCGGCTCCACGACCATCGGCGGCTGCACCGCGGGCGACCCCACACAGGGGTCGGGGCTCGCCGTCGCACGGCAGGCAATGAACGGAACCGTTGTTTTCCCCGACGACAGCTGCAGCGAGGACGAGCAGAACCGAATTCAGCAAGGGTTCGATTTGGCCGAGTCTCACCTTGCGAGTGATGCTTACTCCGCCTGTGTCAACGAAGCGTTTTTCGCGAGCACACCGGACGCATTCCCGGAATACATGCTGCGGACCCTCCGTACCGACGTTCCCACCAAGATATACTGCGCACCCGGGGGCGGGACGGGGTGGTGGCCCGGCAACGGTGACGACAGCTACGGGAACGAATACATCGCGTACTCGAAGCAGTGGCTCACGCCGCCGGACGCGCCGCCTTGTGGCAAGGAAGGTATCGGCGCTCTGGCGCTCCACGAGATCGGTCACGCATACTACTTCGTACACAAGGGCGATGCCTATGACATCGAATACGACCACAGCGCCCCAGTGTACTTCGACGCCTGTTCCTGGCTGCTCAACTCCAGCTCCCGTCCGTACGTGGAGCCCGGACGGAGCTTCTTGACGCATGAAACCACGCTGGCCACCGTGGGCTTCTACGGCGGCGAACCGTTCGATCTGTCCTGTTCGATGGATGCCATGCTGAACGGTCTCGATGTGACCTGGGATGGAGTCCATATCACCTCGCTCAGCACCTCCTGCCAATCGCCCTGGGGCACCCCTGGCTGGCACAACGGCGTCTTTGGACCGACGGGCAGCGCGGAGGGGACTCCGTATGCGCTGCGCTGCGCACAGGACGAGGTCGCCGTGGGCCTCACCGGGGCGATTGGGGCGACCCCGGACTACCTCAGACAAGTCGATGTACTGTGCGTCCAGCGCGACGTGTGGAAGGACCTGCCGCCATCTACGGAGTTCGAGGCCAACAAGTCACTCACCCATGCGGCCGGCGCGATTGGCGTGGCTCCGGGTGACAGTTATGTCTGGAGCCGGCTCTGCCCGCCCGGCATGGCCATCAAGAGCGTTCGGGGCCGATCCGGCACTCGCATCGATCAGCTGGAGATTTCTTGCCAAAGGATCGACCGGGACGTCGACGTCAAACTCACCTGGCTCCCGGTTGCGGGAGCGCCAGCCGCCGAAACGGTTCACAACCTCGAGCTGTGCTCCGGCCACGCGGCGATGACCGGGCTCATTGTCGCTCGGACGCCACTGACCGACAAGGGGCCCGACGATCCATTGGGGGTCGTGACTCGTCTGGGCGGGTGGTGTGAAACCGTGAGCTGGGATGCTTCGGAGCATCTCTCCCCAATCGAAGGTGAACGGCAGCTGGTAGAACCACAAGGCGATTGGACCAACTGGAAGAGCGAAGACGCGTGCCCGTCGGGACAGGCCCTGGTGGGTCTCAACCTCTGGGCGGACGAGGTATCCCTCCACGCGATCCAGGGTCTGTGCGCGCCGATCTCGGATTGGGCCGATCCCTCGATCCCGTACGTGCAGCCCACCCCCACGCCCAAACGGGGCGGCAGCATCGGAGTGGCCGTACAGCGGAAGTGCGCCCGTAGCGAGTTCCTGTTCGGCTGGATGCTCGATTCTGGCTCGGCCGTGCAACAGATCGCACCGATTTGTCGGCGACTGACGCTCGTTCCCCCCGGATACGCACCGACGGGTCTCGCCTCGGCGTTGGCCCCCGGCCAAGTCGTACTGTCCTGGAATGCAGTGCCCGAGGCCAGCCGCTATATCGTGCAACGTTCCCTCACGTCCCCCTCCGGGCCGTTCACGACCCTCCAGACGGACCTCACGGGTCCCTCGTACGCGGATACTGACGTTGAGCCCAACACGACCTACTACTACAAGGTCGCCGGGGCGAACAGTGCCGGTGTGGGGCCCGATTCGACCGTGCTGACCGTCGACAGTGGTGCGATGCCCAGCGTGTTGCCGTCCGATGTCCCGACCAACGTCGCGCTCGCTCCGCAAGAGACGGTGACGCTGTACGCCGACAACTGGCCGAGCAAGGACAATCCGTACTGGACCGCCAACGTGGTGTTGTCGGTCAATTCCATCAGTGGCTGGGTCATTCCTCCGGCAACGGCCGTGGTCAACGGCGTGTCGTATCCCTTCGGTGGCAACTATCAATACTACGAGGTCATCGACATCCCGGACGAGGGCCCCTACACCATCGCGATCACGTCGACGAGCGCGGTCACCCTGCAGGTCCAGCTGGGCAATCGGTAGGGGTGGGTTCCTCTGAGGTCGACGACAGAAATTGCTGAGCGTTGCCGGGCGGACGTCGCTGACATGAGCAGCGACGCGACCGCCCGGTTCGCGACCCCAGACCGTGCAGGCAACAAGGATCACCTGGAGACGTCGAACCTGGTTCCCAGTCGACAACAGACAGCGAAGGAGGATTCCATGAAGAGAGGAAGATGGGCTCTCGCCATAGCGATCGCCGGCCTGGCTGGCATTGCCGGATGCTCTGGCAAGGGTGCGGAAGAACAGACCGTCGCGGCACACCAGGCCCTCGACGGAAGCCCGGTGCTGCCCGGCGGTTTGACCGTCAGCGGTGGCAGTCGAATCATCTCCGATTCATCGGTCAATGGCGCGTTCGCCTTCAACGCATACGGCGGTGCCGCCGAGGGTGGACAGGTGCTCTTGTCGCAGGACTGTCCCAAAGACAACCCGGACTGCATGTGGACCTACCGCCGGGGCATGCTGGTCAGTGCCAGCAACACCAGTCTGGCCATTCGCCCCGACGGCTCCGCCCAAGACCATGCCAGCCTCGTCCTTTCGTCGTCCTGCACGCCCGACGTCCAGGAGTGCACGTGGATGTGGCAGAAGGGCATGTTCAGGAATCTCGCCGACACCACGCTGGCCATCCATGCCGACGACGGAGCCTCGCAGCTGGGCGCGCTCTCCCTGAGCAACGCCTGCAGCGAGTCCGACACGGACTGCACGTGGACCCTCGAAAGCGCGCGTATCAGCCTGGGAGCGGATCCGCGCACGGGCCTCTACGCTGGCCACGCGCCGGCGGATTCTTCGCAACTCGGCCTGCGCCCGCTCTGGCCGTGTCCCAGCGACGACACGCACTGCACCTGGACTCTCAAACAGGGGGTGATTCGGTCGGACGCAGACCCGACGTTGGCCATTGGCGCGTGGGATCCGGTTCCGGGCTCGCCCGCCAGGTTCAGCGCCTCGTGCACGGCCTCCAGCCCCAACTGCCGCTGGCAGCTCACGCCCTACCGCATCGAGAGCGAAGTCGTGGCCCAGGGTATGGGCGGGCCCACGGGATTCGCGCTCAGTCCGTTGGGGGGCCCACTGACCGACGATTCTCCGGCCGACGTCTCCATCGGTCTGGCACCGACACTCGGCCGCTCCCTGGCCAACGTGGAATGTGTGGACAGTACCCCTTCCAACCCGGCGTGCGACCCCGGGTATGCGTGCTGGCAGATCCCCCCCGCCTCGCCCCCCGGTGCTCCGGTCAACGACCAATGCCTTTCCGAATGCGAGGACAACAACAACCCCAACTGCCGGCTCGAGATAGCATCGACGGATCCGGTAGCGTGGTCAGCAGAACCAGCGCCCAAGGCGCGCTGGACCGTGATCCACCTGTTCTTCGCGGATGGTGATTTCAGCTGGTCGACCTTGATGGAGATGGAGAAGATGGGGTGGTCCGGTTCCACCCAGGAAGTCAACTTCCTGGCCCTGGTCGACACCCCCGCGGTCTTCGACACGGCCTTACAGCATTCTCCCTTGTACCGCGGCGGAGGAACCTATCTCCGCATCAATCGCAACGCCGCGCCCACGGTGCTCAAGGAGCTGGGGGAGATCGACATGGGCGATCCCGAGGTCTTGGCCGACGTCGTCCAGTTCGCCGCGACCTACTTCCCCGCCGACCACTACGCGGTCGAGTTCTACGACCACGGCAGCGGTTGGGGGGGCTGCTGCGGCGATGCAGACGGCGGCGACGGCCAGCAAGGCCTCGGCCCGCTGAACATCGCCTACGGCTCCACGGACGGCGGGCCATGGGGGGCCCATGGGCAGACGCTGGCTCTGATGAACGAGGCCATTGGCGGGTCCAAGCTCAGCCTCGTGTTCTTCTTTGCCTGTCTGATGGGAAGTTGGGAGGTGGGCGAAGCCACGAGCCCGTTCGCACAATACATGGTGGGCTCCGAGCAGGAGTCGAGCCCCTCCTTGCGCTACCAGGAGGTCTATCGCCAACTGATCGGCGAGCCCACGATGACACCGGCACAGCTGGCTTCCTCGCTGGCCATCACCTACCCGTGGAACGACGCCGATGACCCGCACTATTGGACGACCATGGCCGCGTACGATCTGGCCTCGCCCACGATCTTCGGCGAAGGTGGGGCCCTGAGCCGTGCCATCGACGATCTGGCCATGGCCATCCAGGATCCCGTCACCTTCGAATGTGTGGAGGCCGCCAGGCAGGCCGCCACCGGTTTCCCCTCCAATGATCCCGCCGTCGAGCGTCGCGACCTCTACGACTTGGCGGATCGCATCGGCACGGCCTGTGCGGACTACGGGATCACGCCCCTGACCACGGCGGTCAAGCAGGCGGTTGGCGACGGCACCCCGCACGCGGTGATCGCTCGGAACAACCCTCCCGATCGCGAAGACCCCCACGGGATGACCGTCATCATTCCCTCCCGGTGCACGCGCGTTTGGCCAGAGTACTACAATGGTCCAGGCTCCTATTGGGCTCAAACGACGCATTGGGGCGATTTCGTGCGGGCGTTCTCGCCGCCGATGGAGGATCGGGCTCCCGACGGTAGCCCCATGCCGCCGACGGCCGTGACGGTGACGAGCGGAGCCAACCTGAGCGCAACGCTCGATTGGACCGCTTCCCCGACACGTGGCGTGTACTACACGGTCGCTCGCGGCACCAGCCCCGGCGTCTATCCGACGATCATCTCCACGGGTCCGACGGCAACGGCTACGACGGTCACGGATAGCGGCCTGGACTCTGGCACGCGCTACTACTACGCCGTCACGGCCACCAACTGCGGCACGAGCGACGCTGCGCCGGAGGTGTCCATAGGACCGCCCAACGTGAGCATCGTCGTTCCCGCCGACAACGCCCAGTTCCCGGCGCCCGCGAACATCCCCATCGTGGCCAGCGCGACGGCCGTGGACCCCGGCAGTCAAATCACCAAGGTCGAGTTCTATCGTGGCGACACACTGCTGCGCACCGACCGCTTCCCGCCCTATGCGCACACGTGGTTTGGCGCGCCCGCGGGAAGCTACGTGCTTACGGCCAAGGCCTACGACAATCGTGGTTTCGTGGCGACCTCGGCGCCGATCACAGTGAATGTCGGCGGCAGCAGCGATCCGTGCTCCGGCCTTTGTAGTCCCTGGGCGGTGAAGCCGGGACCGGGGATCCAGGAAGGCTATCTCGGAACGGCGGCCGTTTGCCACGAAACCACCGCCAACGTATCCGGTGGCAACTGCGGGAACATGACCGGGCGAACCCTCAAGGTGAACGGAACGACGATGACCTGCAATGGCCAGACCTGGTCGTCGCTGCCCCCCAAACGCAACAACGGCTACTGCATACAGGTGACCGCTGGCGGCTACGCGTACGCCTACTACACCACGTGGTGAGGCCTCGCGGCCCTGCGGTCCGCTTCGTGCCCGCGGCCCCTCGCCTTGGCGAGGGGCCCCGAGCCTGTGCTGGCCAGCGTTGTCAGCCCGTGCTCGGACTGGCGAACGCGCCTACCGTCCCTGGGCGCTCTCGCCGGGACCGGCCCCGGACGGTGTGTAGTTGGGGTTGGTCGTCAGAACGATCTTGTCGAGCTTGAACCCATCCTCCCGCATCCAAACGTTGACGGTGACGATACCGGCCTGGTCGATGGTCACCGTCGCCGGCAGACGCGCATACTGAGGCCCGTCCATCGTCGTCTTGCTCCAGCCGAGCGAGCCCAAACCAAACTGCGAGATCCGGTCCGCCGTGTCCACTGCAGCGCCCTCGAGCCCGACATGGCAGGAATCGTCGTCGGCCGTGCCGCCCGTACCCCGTAGCCAGACGTAGTAGGTCCCCGGCGTCGCGAACTTCACCTGGTAGTCGAGCCGCGGGGCGTTGGCAACGTAGTCGGCGTTGTGGAGCGCGTTGTTGTTCGGGGTGGCGGCCATCAACTGCCCGCCCGACGCCGACGCGTCGGCAGTGAGCGTCCACCGGTGCTCGCCGAGCGGGGTGTCCTTGCCTTGTGCCGTGTTCACGTCGAAGTGCTCGGCCTCCATGACGACCTGGCCGCCGCTCTCGAGAAACACGCCGTTGCAGTCGAAGGCTGGAATCAGCCCGACGTAGTACTGCGCCACCAGGAGCGCGTCCACGATGTCCACGGTACCGCTGCAGTTGACGTCGGCAGCGGCCAGCACGAACGGGTCGGGGTGCAGACCCACGTAGTGCTGGGCGACGAGCAGTGCGTCCACGATGTCGACCGTGCCGCTGGCGTTGACGTCGCCGAGGTTGGCCGGCTTCTGGTAGAGCTCCATGAGCACGGCGTCAGCAGAGCGAGACGACCAGATGACCGTCGGCAGGCCAGCGAGCGGCGCAACCCGGGGCTGCCACGCGTCGGCGCCGGCTCGCACGTCGAGCAGTTGTCCCGCCCCGCAGCTGGCGGCGCCGCATTCGGCGAGCACGGGCAGGACCCGCTCGCCCACCTGGCGTTCCCACGCCAGGAAGACGCCGCCTCCGGGTTTGGCGGCGATGGACGCGTACGCGGCCTTGTCCGACGCATCGACGGTCGTGGGCGCGCTCCAGCCGCTGCCATCGTTGCTCGTCAACGACAGAGTCCCCCGTTCGTCCTCGGTGTCGGCGCGTTTCCAGTACGCCGCGTAGCGACGTCCTGTCGCGTCCCGCGCCATCTGGACGCCCGCTACGTTGCCGGAGTCCAGCACGACGGGCTCGCTCCATGTGGCGCCGTCGAGCGTCGCGGCGTTGAGTGGGCTCGTGATGTTCCAGGACATCTCCTCCGGCGGGCCGGGGCTGTACTCGAACGTACGGCCTCTCGTGTACAGCACGGTGGCGTCCGTTGCGCTGCGCACGTCCGCATCGAACAGATAGGGCATTCTGTCGCGCGTTCCGGTCGACTCGAGCCCTGCGATGTTGTACTCCGACGAGATATCGAAGGACTGCACGAGCTCGGGCGGTCCTGCCGAGTCAGCGAAGACCCGCGCCCAGTAGATGCCCTGCGGCCGAGCGCCGGAATGCGTTCGGTAGCTTTCCAACCAGAAGGCATAGACCGCCCCGTCATCGGCCACGCGGATCCGCGCAGCTTCCGCGAACAGGAAGCTCGCCCCGATGCGCAACGGCTCCGAAAGGGTGGCCGCGATCGGGTCGAGTCGGGCATAGAACAGCCCCGGAGCCTCGGCCAGATCGTTGTCGCCGTAGGGCTCCACGGGCTTGCCGCTGAACAGCAGGTGCACCGTCCCATCCGGGCCACGGGTCGCCTCGAGCAACCGGCTATCATTGGTGTCCCCCACCAACGGCGTGGCCTGTGCCGTCTGGGCCTCGAGCGTGGGACTGAGCGACGCAAGGTGCAGATCCGTGGCGCGCGACAGGTCATCGCGCATCGCGTCGTAGAGCACCCGTCCTGCGCCCACCGGGACGAAGCGAGGGTTGCGAACGGTGCGGCTCCCCGGGACCGGGCTCCGGGGCTCGGGACGCGAGAGCACGACCCCCGGCGCGGCAACGCCCCGAGAGACGGACAGATCGGCCGCGACCTCGAAGCGAACGCGCTCGAACGCAGCAACCGAGCTGTCGTCGACGAACAGGTTGCTCGGGACCCGGATGCTGAGCGTTGCCTGGGGGGGGATGCTCCAGTCGCCGGGCACCACGATGGCGTTCCCCTGTGGTTCGATGAACGCCCAGTCCTCGATCGATAGCGGATCGTCTCCGACCAGGACCGCGTTGATCGCATGCAAGAAGTTGGGAGCGTTGACCGATACCATGTAGATCGGCAGGTTGAACCGCGTGCCGTTGCCGTTGAAGTACGAGTGAGTGAGGTCGCACCCGTAGTACGAGAGCTGCGCGTACATCTGCCGCGCGTGATGGTTGCACACGTAGCCGCCCATCTGTTCGTACGACGCCTTGTAGTAGTAGCCCTGGTCGAGCGCGAGCACCTGGGTGAGCCAGTACTCGCGCTGCTCTCGCGTCTGCAGCCGGTCCCACCAGCCGGACAGCGTCGCCCCGCTCGCAGCCGCGGAGATGAGGTCACGATCAGAGGCGCCGACCACGCCGTTGCCGTCGACGTCGGCTCTGGACACCCAGTCTTCGGGGTGGCCGACCATGGCGTCGGCAAGCGCTGCGTCCTCTTGCGTCACCTCGCCGTCGAGGTCGAGATCACCGCTGCCGTGATAGTCCGTGGTCGGTGCGGGTTGGCCGTAAGGATCGAATCCGTCGAAGGCTCGGTCGCAGGGCAGATAGGGACCGATGTCCAGGTTCTGTGCCACGGCAGCAGCACCGGGCGCTTCCGACGGGGTCGAGGGGTCAGCACAGCCGTGCAAGAGGCCGGGCAAAGCAAAGATCACGGTGGAGATGTATCGGTGACGCATCGTAGCTTCCTCCTTTGGACCCCGTCCTCCACGCAGACAGATCCACGCGAACCGCGAGATCGCGCGGCATGGCGCCGATCCGTTTCCACACCGGTAGAGGTTGGGGTACGGATGCTTGGAGTCTGGTGGCGCCGAAACCTTCGCCGGGTCGCAAGAAAAAGCATCCCCCATCGGCTCGACGGCCGCGAGGCGCGACACGAGGGTTTCGGCTCGCGTCTTGGCCAGAGCTCGCGTTGGCACCCCCGGGCGCCCACTGCGGAGAGCAACCTGCGCACCCATGCACCCACGGCCCGGCTGCAAAGCGGGGGAGCTGGGTGAGACAGGAAGTCGGGCGCAAGGCGCCCGGACGACGCTCGGGTTCATCGCTGCTGCGTCTCAGGACACTCAGCACTCAGGCTGATGCAATTGCAGCGGCACGGTGCACGTGGAAGTCGGGGCGGTGGGCGACGGTCCGCGGACCCTCGTCTCGGGCAACCGGACTGCCTCGCCGACTGCGGGATCGTCGACACCCCGTGCGTGATCCCCTGTAGACTACCCCTTCGCCTCGAGCGCGGCCAGGCGACGTTCGAGCTCGATGCGCCGTGCCCTCTCCTGCTCCTCGTTGGTCTGCCAGCGGCGCAGGCCTTCGCGGTCGTCCGCGATGGCGAGCAAGCGTCCGTCCGGCACGAGCCAGGCGCCGAGCACTTCGGAGAACACCGGGCCCTGTCCCGAGTGCGTGCGCTCGAGCAGCCCCATTGCGTCGCGCCGCCAGAGCTGCAGCAGGACCGGTCCTCCGAACGCGTGCGGTCCGGCCAGGAACGGATCGAAGATGGCGACCTCTTGGCCGCCCATCGCCGCGTAGCGATCCTGGATGGTCGTGTAGTCCTTGTTCGGGTGAGTCCGGCTCACCACCTCGATGCAGAGCGGCGGGGCCACGTGGCCCTCCTTCCACAAACACAGGCTCGATAGCTCTTCGAAGCCCGGCGGTGGCGGCATGAGCACGCACACGTCCGGATCAATGCCGAGCTGGGGTCGCTCCTGGTAGAAACGGATCGCGAGGTTTCGAGCGATGGCTACCGGCTCAGCGCACCGCTTCGCCCAGCCGATCAGAAGCAGTTCCAGGGCGCGGGCGGCTTCGTTGTGCGGCACGGATTCGGACACGGTTCCCTCGGGGATCACCCAGTCCTCGGGCCGCGGCATGACC
>JAFGIS010000002.1 GCA_016929495.1 Polyangiaceae bacterium
CCCTTCGACGTAGGAACCCCTCACGAAAATCCATGGACTCACATGGACCTACACGTCACGCGCTAGCTCCGAGCGCCATCCACGCCCTTTGACAAATGGGGCCCCACGCGCAGCGTGGGGCGCAGCCCCTCCCAGGGAACGCCTCCAAAGGATGAGCGTCGGAGACTCCTTCAGAGGAACGCAGAGACTTGGCATGACCTCACACGCCTCGTCGGTCTGCGGCGCAGCCTCGTTAGTACCAGTGACGCATTCGGTCTGCCGCCAGGCGCAACGATTGCTGCGACCAACAACTGGGGTTGCGGCGACTGGCGCGACTGCGATAGTGCGTCAGGGCCGCGGCGCAGTGGACGCTGGTGTGCTTGGGCCGCTCGGCGCCGGCGCGGGGGGCACACTCGAGGCAGCGGGTCGCGCGGCGGTGTCCGAAGCGGCCGGAGCAGCGGGTGGCGACGTGTCCGGCGCGGACGGCTGCGCTGTCGGTACGGGCTCGGCCGCGCCGGGCCGCCCGGGGCGAGTCGTCCGCTTTCGTTCGGCGAACCAGCCTTCCACAAGATCCAGCACGAAGCTCACCTGCTGTGGCGTGAGCTCAATCGTGCCCCGGATCTCGCTTTCGCGGGCCTCCAGGGAAACCATGAGTCTGCCGGTGGCGAACTCGAGAAGCGGGATGAACTGGTTGTTGCGAAACGTACTGTATAGTTCGTCTCGGTCGCTCTGGGCCTGTTCGGCAGAACTGTCCGTGATTTGGAGGGAAACTGAAGCGCCTCCCCGCGCCGTCGGGGTCAGAGTCATGCGCGCCGACTTGAGCGACTTGGGCACGGTCACCGGCAGTCCGATGAACATGCGCCACGGCGTGTTGACGTGCGCTACGACAGCTTCATTGCCGGGGGCTGGAGGAAAACCGAGGTGTCCACGCGCGCGCCGGAGCGCGTCGGCAGCCGCGCTCGGCGGGGTCACGATCGCCAATCGTGATTGGGGCGAGACAACGAACACACGCTGTGCGCGGTCAGCATGTGCAGTGGCCGCGGGCACGCCGGCATCGAGCCAGCTGCCCCCCTGCGCATCCTTGCGGACGATATCGCCCACCGCATCGAGGATTCTCGCTTCGTCGACGTTGTACTGCAGGACGGCGAGTACCTCGGACGAGTTGCGCAGCTGAGGTCCGGCGATCAAAATGCGATCGAAGTCGCGGATCGGGTCCAGCCCGCCGGGTCCAAAGAAGTCCCGCCACTGTGGAACCGATGCGAGCAGTCGCCCCACCCGCGCTCCGAGGGGCTGACCGCGAATGGTGTCGGTGTAGACGAGAATGCGGACATTGGCATTCGCGTCGGCCATTTCTCCAGCGGCACCGGACAAGGCCACCGGTTCGGCGGGACCTGCTTCGGGGCTGGCGTCCGGCCCTGCGTCGGTCGCCGGACCCGCATCGCCCGCATCCGGGGCGGCGGCATCGGACGGGACGCCCGCATCGACCTGCGTTGGGCGAGGCTTCGGCTTTGACTTTCTGGCGGGCACCGCGGCCGGCGCTGCCTCGGCCTCTACCCTGGCCGCCTTGAGCTCGGCCGGAGGAGACTGTTCGAGCAGATCCACGGGGATGGCATGGATCTGCCCCAAGTCAGGAGCCTGGCCCTCCGCGTCCCCGCGGCGCGGCGCGATGAGCCCCAACAACGCTCCCAGCGGCGTGAAAGGGACGTGCGCCAGCAGCGAGACCAGGACGAGCACAGCGAAAACCCGGCGGTTCGGGTCTAGCTGACCACGCCACGGGAGGAATGCTTGTGGCACTGCTCGGACCATAGTCGAGCCGACGCCGCCTACCAATGTGGCCGGTGAGGTGACTTGGGGGACAAGCGCCCCAGTTGAGGACCATCCGCAATGGGAGAACCGTCAGACTGTGACGACTGGGGCGGCGTTTCGATTGAAGCGATGCACCAGAGCCGTGTCGGCCGCCGTCGACATCTCGCCTCGACGGGACGCTCAGAAGTGGATCGACCTGCCCCGGGATAGTAAGCCCGAACACATAGCTCCGCTCACTTCAACATGTGCTCGCATCTCCGTTCGCACGCCTCACGCACCGTGTGTCATCGCCACGCGAGGGCACGAGCGGGCTCGCGGAGCCCCGACGGCAACTCAGGTGGGCAGGCCCCCGTGACTTCGGCTCTGCCCCGGGGAGCGGCCCTTCACGGCGTGGGCGCCGCCGTATTGGCCGGCATCGCGCTGTGTCTCGCTTCGTTGGCCTGCGACCGTTCGCCCCCCCCGGGTGGACACGTCCAGGATGCGGGAGCGCGGAGCGTCCGCGTCAAACCGAGGCCCGTCGACTCTGCAACCGCTGAGCCCAGGAAGCCAGAGCCGGTGGACGCGGCGGCTGCCCCCGTGGACGCCGCTCCACCGCCTCACGCAGGGCCCTGGTTCGTTGTCACTAGTACGGCGACCGGGATCTACGAGAAACCATCGTTCGAGGACGGCGAGAAGCTCGGTTGGGCCCGCAACGGGGCCCGCATCCCGGTCGAGGCGACCCCGGCCTCGAAAGATCGCTGCTCGGGCGGCTGGTACCACGTCGTCGATGGCGGGTATGTCTGCGGCAATCAGGGAACGGTCGACGCGAACGATCCCGCGCTGAAGCTCACGATGACACAGCCGGATCTCAGCACGACGCTGCCGTACAAGTACGTGCGAAACTCGAAGAACGGCACCCCCCTGTACCGCTCGGTCCCTACCCGTGACCAGATGCTCAGCTACGAGCCCTACCTCTCGGACGCCAAGGACGACAAGCAGCGCGGCGGACGCGCCACGGCGGACAGCCCCGCGGCCTCTGGAACGTCGCGAGATTCGGGTGCCACACACCCCGAGCAGAGCGCATCGCCGCTGGCGGATGGAGGCAATAGGGCACTTCAGAACCGCATCGGAGCCGCACTGGCGGACGCCGGTATCGAGCTTCCGGCCGAGTCACCTTCCGACGAGCCGGATGCGAGCCAGCCGTGGTGGCAGAGAGATGACAACAAGGATGAGCTGCACCATCTCAAGCTCACCGATCTCAACGCGGATGCCGACGACATTCTGGCCAGTCGAATGGTGGCCGGATTCTACGTGGCGGTCGACAGAAGGTTCCGTTGGAACCGACGCGCCTGGTACAAGACGACTCGCGGCCTGGTCACGCCTGCGGACCGATTCTGGGAAGCAGCCGCGTCCGACTTTCACGGGGTGGAGCTCGGCGAGGACTTGAAGCTTCCTGTCGCTTGGGTATACGGCGGGCGCAAGTCGACCACGCTCTACCGGATGGACGGGGAGAACAAGCCACCCAAGAGTGCGGGGTCGGTACGGCGTTTTGAACCCGTGCAACTCACGGGGCGCGTCGCCGAAAGGGGGAAGCGCCGCTACCATGAGACCAGCGGTGGGCTCTGGATCCTGGACGCTCACGTCCGGATCACGGCTCCGAACGCCCCCCCCGAGGACCTCGAAGCGGGAGAACGCTGGCTGGACGTGAATCTCGAAGAGCAGACCCTGGTCGCCTTCGAAGGCGGAACACCGGTGTTCGCTACGCTCATCTCCACCGGGAAAGAGTCGCGCATCAAGGACAAGGACCACCGCACCCCGGTCGGAGAGTGGCGCATCCGGGAGAAGCACGTCACGACGACGATGGACGGCGACGGGACGGCTGCAGGCGACATGCCCTACAGCATCGAAGATGTCCCGTTTGTGATGTACTTCCATCGGTCATACGCCGTGCACGGCGCCTTCTGGCACTCGAACTTCGGAGTCCAGATGAGCCACGGATGCGTCAACCTCGCCCCCATCGACGCGAAACGCCTCTTCTTCTTCTTGGAGCCGAACCTCCCGCGGGGGTGGCATGGCGTATGGGCTCGACGCGGCCGCCCGGGCAGTCGCATTGTGATCCACGAGTAGACCGCAAGCCGGGCTCCCGCCACTGTCCCTCACACAGCGCGCGCCCCTTCCTTCGCGCTGCTAGGGCGAGCCTTCGACCCGCGTCTGGGCCCAACTTGCGGACCGACCTACCAGATAGCCGCTCGATGAGTTATCGGGCATCCTCCGCTCGATCAGCCCTCTGACCGACCGCGGACTGCTCTGGGGCGGCAGCGCCCGGCGGCACGCTTGACTCTAATCCGCAGGCGAACCACCGTCGTACACGGACACATGGACCAGTTCTCCGCTCACCTCGACCGCGGCTGGGATCTCGCGCAGCGTGGCGATTCTCGCGGTGCCGAGCTCTCCGCTCGCCGGGCTCTCGAAATCGACGCCCAGTCTCCCGAAGCGCACAATCTGCTCGGCTACGTGGCGGCGCTTCAGGGCGACTTCGACGACGCGATCGAGAACTACCGTCAGGCGATCGCCCTGGACGACACCTATCTCGAAGCCATGCTCAACGCTGCCGAGGTGTACATCCATCCGCTGGGCGACTTCGACCAGGCCATCTCGCTGTGCGAGCAGGCGCTGGACCTCGTCGAAAACGACGACGAACTGGTCGATGCCCTGCTCCTGTACTTCGACGCGCTGCTCGGCAAGGGGGATCTGAACCAGGCCCGCGCGTTGTGCGACCGATTCCCCCAGGGACCGTTCGACAACCCGAACCACGCTTTCTTGGTCGGGCGTGCGCTCTATGAGGTCGGCGACTTGGAGCGCGCGGCGCCTCTCATCGAGCACGCGGTTGCCGCGACGCCCGGCAACCCCGAAGCACACTACTATCAGGGCCTCTTGCACGACGAACGCGGTGAGACCCGCGCCGCCACCGACGCGTTCTTGCGTTCGCGGGAGCTCGACCTCGAACTGCCTTTGCCGGCTTGGACTCTCACGCGCGAGGCCTTCAGCAACACGGTGCACCGGGCCGTGGAGTCGCTCGAGCCCGCGCTGCGCGCGTGCCTGAGGGAAGACGATATCCACATCACGGACGCGCCCGGAGTCGAAGTCGTCGTCGATGGGGTGGACCCTCGCGCTCTTCTGCTGCTCGACGCCGTGCAGCCGGCAGAGCCGGGCACGCTCCCGGCAGCCCGCGTCTTCATCTATCGTCGCAACGTCGAACGGCTTGCCGGCAGCATCGATTTCCTGGAAACGGAGATCAAGTCCGCGCTCGAGCGGGAAATCGCAAACGTCCTGTCACCGCAGGAAGATGCGTCCGAGTCGCGTCCGCGCGGACCGGCGAACTAGTGCATCGTTTCAATGGAAACGATGCGCGCTAGCAAGGGGTGCCGCGGGTCAGATCGCTGGGGAGCGGCGAGTCTTCGCCGCCCTCGCCCAGTCGCCCAGTCGGGGGCGGCGAATTCAATCGAAACGCGGCACTAGTGCCCTGTCTCCTGGATAGGGCACATGGCTCGGACGGGGGCGTTCGGCGCAGAATCCGACGGCTTCACCCAGGCCTAGTACTTCGTTTCCTTCGGAATGTCGGGTCGGTCGCTGCCCCCAGCTGGGTGAGGGCAGCAACAGACCCGACACTCCGGACCCGTCTGAACCGGTACTCCTTGTTGTCTGGGCGGCGTTTCAATTGAAACGCCGCACTAGCTGGTTCGCTCGACGAGCTCGACGGCAACGCGCTCCAGCAAGCAACGTGCCGCGCTCATCGGAAGCACTGCGAGCGAGCTCGATGCGCGCGCGGTGTACTCCGCCGCGCGGTTTCGAGCCTCGCCGCACGCACCGGATTCGACCACACGCCGACGCACGAACTCGATCGGTTCTTCGTCGCCCGCGTGGATGAGGCGTACCAGTTCAATCAGACGAGCGTCTCTCCTTGTCGCAAGCACGAGCGGCAACGTGAGCTTCCCCTCCCGCAGATCCGCGGCCAGGGTCTTGCCGGAGTGCTCGCCAGAGTAGTCGAGCACATCGTCCACG
>JAFGIS010000297.1 GCA_016929495.1 Polyangiaceae bacterium
CACCTGCGAGTTCCTGGAGGAGGAGTTCCGAGACAACTACCAGGTCGACATCAAGTTCCCGATCGACGTTCAGGGAGCGGAATACGTGTTCTTCCCCGCGGTATCGGACTACCTGCTCGAGCCAGACACGCTCATGGGCAACGCCGCCGTGATGGCCGTGACGGGTGGTTCCTGGACCATCGGCACGGGCAATTTCGATGGCATCAACTACGGACTGTTCTACAGCGATCGCCTGATGGAGCGCATCGTGAAGAACGTCCAGGCCGAGGTGCGTCGTCTCGACGGCAAGAAGGTGCTGGTGGGGGAGTGCGGACACGCTACGCGCAGCGCCTGGTTCCTGCCGACGTTCTGCGGCGAAGACGCTCCGCCCGTGGTGAACTTCCTCCAGTACACCTACCGCCAGTTTTGCCTTGGCAAGATCCCGCTCAAGAAGGAGCGGATCAAGGAACGCGTCACCTACCACGACCCGTGCAACATCGCGCGCGCGGGGAAGATCACCGAAGAGCCGCGAGAGCTCCTGCGTGCGATCTGCGATGACTTCGTGGAGATGACGCCGAACCGCAAGGAGAACTACTGCTGCGGAGGCGGCGGAGGCACCGTTTCGATCGACGAGATCCGCAAGTTCAGGGTCGGCGTGATGGGGCGTCGCAAGGCCGATCAGATCCGCGCGACCGGAGCCCACTTCGTCGTGGCGCCGTGCGCCAACTGCAAGAAGCAGCTCAAGGAGATCTGTGAAGATCATGGCCTCGAAGGCGTCGAGGTCGTTGGGCTGCACGACCTGCTGCTCAAAGTCATCGATTTCAGCGGGCTGCAGGCACTCAGCGACGCACCGACCTCGCAGCCGCCGGCCGACACACCAGAGCACACCGGGACAGGCGCCTAGTGACCTGTCTCCGCGATTCGCCGCAGAACTCGACGGCCTCGAACGGGGCGAAGCCGTCGAGATCTGCGACGAATACCTGCAGTCTGAGCCAGAACACGGGTTGCTTGTTCTGTGGCGTGTCTTGGAGACACGCCACTAGGAGGCACAATGGAATCATGGATACAATGGGCCAGAGGCCCGGCCTTCATCTTCGCTTTCGCGTTCATGGTGGTGGGGCTGCTGCGCCACGGCGTCGTGACGCTGTGGGAGATGCGTCGGACCATGCGGCGGGCGGGTGACAAATCGCTGCCCTACGGTCCGGCGCTCAAGGCGACGTTCGCCTGGCTCTTCCCGCTCGGCAAGCTGCGACACCGGTTGCTGTTCACGCTGACCTCGATCCTCTTCCACTGTGCCATCCTCGTCGTTCCCGTGTTCCTGGCCGGGCACATCGCACTGTGGATGCGAGGTCTCGGCGTGTCTTGGCCCGCGATTCCCAATGGCGTCGCAGACGTGCTCACCATCGTCGCAGTCGCTACCGCGGTGGCGCTGGTCGTGCAGCGACTGGCGGCGCGCGCCACGCGAGCTCTATCGCACTTCCAGGACTACGCCCTGCCGATCGTGATCGCGGTGCCCTTTGCCTCGGGCCTGCTGTTGATGCACCCGGCTTGGAATCCCTTCTCGTTCTCAGCCACCCTGTTCGTGCACGTGATGAGCGCGAACGTGGTCTTGGTCCTCATGCCCATCACCAAACTGAGCCACGCCGTGTTGATGCCGAGCGTGCAGGTCGTGTCGGAGATGGGCTGGCGGTGGCCGGCGACGGCTGGGAGTCGCGTCGGGGCCGCCCTGGGCAAGGAGGGAGAGCCTGTATGATCCCAGCGAAAGCCATTCTCACGGACACGACTCGGTGCGTCGGCTGCGAAGAATGCGTGCGCGCCTGCAAGCGCGAGTACCACCTTGGGAAAGACGCCCCGCAACGCTGGCAGTCGAGCATCGACGATCTGTCTGCCACCCGGTACACGACCTTGGTTCGCAGACCGGGCCAACGCTTCGTTCGTAGGCAGTGCCGGCATTGCCTGGAGCCAGCCTGCGTGTCCGCGTGCATCGTCGGGGCCCTGCAGAAGCGTGCCGACGGTCCCGTCGTGTATGACTCGGACCGCTGTATCGGCTGCCGCTACTGCATGATGAGCTGCCCGTATGGGATACCCCGCTACGATTGGGCCAGCGCCGTCCCCTACGTTCGAAAGTGCGTGCTGTGCGAGCCGCGCCTGCGGGCTGGCAAGCAGCCGGCCTGCACGGAAGCCTGCACCAAGCAGGCGACGGTGTTTGGCTCCCGCGAGGATTTGCTTCAAGAGGCACACCGTCGCATCCGGGCGAACCCCGACCGCTATGTGAACCGGGTGTTCGGCGAGACCGAGGTGGGAGGCACCAGCGTGCTCTACATCTCGGACATTCCGCTCGGCTTCCTCGCCTTCACGCCAGACCTTGGCGAACGGCCTTTGGGCACGCTCACGTGGGCCGCCCTGTCCAAGGTGCCCCCGATGATATTGGGCGTCGGTGGGCTGATGGCCGGGGTTTGGTGGGTGACCGGCCGCCGCATGAAGCTTGCGGCAGAGGCTGCCGAGGGTCGCGCGGACGCGGACGCCGCTCGGCAAGGCGACGACAGCGAATCGGACAACGTGCCGAGCGAGGGCCCTGCCTCTCGCGCGACGTCCAAGGAGAAGCCAGAATGACCCCCCGACAGCGAGTCCTCAAGACGCTGCTCTGGTTCGTCGTTGGGGTGTGGCTCGTCGTCACGGCGGTGCGATTCCTGCGTGGGCTGGGTGCGACCACGGGCCTGACGGACGCGACGCCGTGGGGATTGTGGATTGCCTTCGACGTCATGGCAGGCGTAGCGCTGGCAGCCGGTGGATTCGTGCTCGCGGCCACGGTGTACGTCTTTCGTCTGGAACGATTCCGGCCGTTCGCGCGCCCCGCCGTGCTCACGGCGTTCCTGGGCTACGCCGCAGTGGCCTTCGGCCTGCTGTACGACCTCGGTCTACCGTGGAACATCTGGCACCCGGCCTTCTACCCCCAGCCGCACTCGGTCCTGTTCGAAGTGGCCATGTGCGTCATGCTCTACCTCACGGTGTTGTTCCTCGAATTCGCGCCGGTGATTCTGGAGCATCCGCGCTTCGGTGGACCCGTGCTCAAGGCCATCCACGGCGCCCTGAAGAAAGCCACGATCGTACTGGTTGTCGCAGGGATCGTGCTCTCGACGCTGCACCAGTCCTCGCTCGGGTCGCTGTTCCTGATCGCGCCGTTCCGATTGCATCCCCTGTGGTACAGCCCGAATATCTGGCTCCTTTTCTTCGTCTCCGCCGTGGGGCTCGGCCTGATGATGGTCACCCTGGAATCGTTCTTTTCGGCCTGGTTCTTCGGCCATCGTCTGCGCATGGACCTGCTGGCGGGCCTCGGAAAAGCTGCCTCCGTGGTCCTGCTCTTGTACGCCACGCTGCGTTTCGGTGATCTCGCGTACCGCGGGCAGCTGGTGCGCGTGCTCGACGGTTCGCCCCTGTCGTTCCTCTTCCTGTTCGAGGTCGCGCTGAGTGCCGTGGTGCCCGGGCTGTTGTTGGCGGTGCCCCGGGTTCGGCAGAACCCGCGCGGTCTCGGGCTGGCCGCAGGCATGACCGTGCTGGGTGTGATCGGTTATCGCTTCGATGTGTGTATCGTGGCGTTCAAGCGACCCGACGGGATGTCGTACTTCCCCACCTGGACGGAGTTGGCTGTGAGCGTGGGGATCGTGGCTGCCGCCCTGCTCGTCTTCCTTTTCTTCGTCGAGAACCTGAACGTCTACTCCGAGGAGGTCCACCCGCCGGCTGACGAGCGTGCCTTGGATATCCGGCGCTTCAACCCTGGCAGCGTATGGCCGCTCACTCCGGATTCGTTGGCCGCGCCCCGTCGCCACTCGCTTGCCCTCGCACTCGGTGTCGCCGGTGCGTTGGCTTTCTTGCCCAGCGACGCTCTGTTTGGCGCGCAACCCGTGTCGACACCGGTCGCACGGCCGCGGGTGGTAGAAGGCTACCTTGCCGAGCGACCGGACGGCTCCGGCCATGAATTGAGGATCGCGCCGCCGGGCGCCGTGTCCGCGTCGGGCACCGAACGCGTCCAGGTCATGCTGATCGACGGCAATCGCGACGGTCGCGTCGTGGCGTTCGACCACGATGTCCACGTGGCCAAGCTCGGGGGCAACTCCACCTGTGTCGAGTGCCATCACGAGAACAAGCCCTTTGCGGTCAACTCAGGTTGCCACGAGTGCCACCGCGACATGTACTCGACCACAGACACCTTCGGCCACGAGCTTCACGTTGCCAAGCTGGATGGAAACCGCGGCTGTCCGCGCTGCCACGCGCAAGCGAGCGGTGCGAAGACACGACAGACTGCGACGCCCTGCGACGCTTGTCACTCCGATATGCTCGTAGCGGGCGCGCGCGTTCCCGCTCCTGCGCACGGAACCACCGGGCACGCCTCGAGCTATATGGACGCCATGCATGGACTCTGCGTTCCGTGTCACGAGGAGAAGGTACGGGACGAACCGAAGACGTATCCAGCGAGCTTCGCGGAATGCGGCGGTTGCCACAGCGACCTCGATGGCAGGCAACTGAGGCAGATGCCACCGTACGTTGCCGTGCTCACGGGTGACGAGCGGCGCACCGAGCGCCGTCCATGAGCCCACGCTGCCTGGCGCGGCTGCCGCCAGGACTCCGCCGCCCGTGCCGGCGGTAATGATCGCGGGCAACCCGCCGTTCCCGAGGTCGGACAGCAGGTGTGCGCGGCACCGAGAGCGTCGGCCGCCGACGCCACGGTATCACTCCTTGACCGCGCCGAGCCACGCATCCTCCTCAGACGCCGACGGGACGCGGCTCGTCAGCGAGAAGGTATCCACCGTCGCATCGAAGAAGGTGTCAAACAGAACCTCTTGCTGTTGCGCAGTGAGGTGCAGTGCCTTCACACGCTTTCGGAACCCGGCAGCCGCCTGGACCCAGCGCGCCCATTCCTGCGCAAAGCGGTGTTCCAGGCACTGTCTGAGTCTGCGTGTGGCAAACGGGGCGTGGCCGTCGCTGAACAAGGCGATCTGCAGCGACCCACGTTGGACCTTCGAGGGCAGATGGAACGTGCACAGCCCTGGATCGTCAGCCACGTTGACCCAGATCTGGGCTTGTCGCGCGTCGCTGGACACCTCACGGTTCACGTCGCGGTCGTCCGTTGCCGCAAAGACGAGGCTGAACCGCTTTGCGTCTCCGGTGACGTACGCACGTCGCTGCAGGTCGATAGCTCCCGACCGGGCGAGCGCCTCCATGGGAGGACTCGCTTGCGGAGCAATGACGGTGACGACCGCCCCTTGCTCAAGCAGACCACGAACCTTTCGCAGGGCCACGCTGCCGCCGCCCACCACCAGGCACGGACGACCGTCCAGACTGACACCGACCGGATACACCGTCCCACTTGTACCAGAGACCGAAGTGATGCGGTCTGGTGGGCAGCCCGCACGGGCATGCCTTTGCGCAACGCAGACAGGCCCAACTGGCGTCGGGTAGAAACGACCTGCCTTCCGGCCTGGTCGAGGACGAGACCCCGCCCGCGTTGGGGCCACGACACAGCTGGAAAGACCAGCTCCATCAGAATGACCACATCAGGCCGGTTGTTAGGTCAATTCAGGCCACCTGAATCCATCGGGCAGCCGAAGGGCGGGTTTGCCGCCGCTCTGGCCAGCTTGAGCCTTGACAGAGCAGATGCCCGCATGGCAAGAGCGCACAGTGCATGTGTATCTTATGCACCACGCGGTCCTCTCGACTCGGGTCTTTCGGGTAGGCCAACAGGCCGGGTTGTGAGGCTAACAACAGGGAGCGCACCAGGAGGAAGCTAGCGATGCCCAGCTACGTGAACCCCGAGAAATGCGACGGCTGCAAGGCGCTGGACAAGACAGCATGCCAGCACATCTGTCCCAACGATCTCATGGTCCTGAACAAGGCCACCAGCAAGGCGTACAACCGTGACGTGGCGATGTGCTGGGAATGCTACAACTGCGTGAAGATCTGCCCTCAGCAGGCAGTCGACGTGCGGGGATACGCTGACTTCGTGCCCATGGGCGCGAGCGTTACGCCGATGCGTTCCACGGACTCGATCATGTGGACAGTCAAGTTCCGCAATGGCGGGATCAAGCGTTTCAAGTTCCCGATCCGCACCACGACGGAAGGTTCCGCAGTGCCCGACGGCGGCTTCCCCAGTGCCGGGGACCTCAATAGCCAACTTCTGTTCACGGAGCCGCAGTCGCTCGGTCTCCCACAGCTCGCCACGCTCAAGAAGTAAGGAGGCGCTTAGATGGCAAACTGGCAGACTGTTGAAGTAACCACCGACGTCCTCATTCTGGGTGGCGGCATGGCCGCTTGTGGCGCTGCTGTCGAGGCGGCGTACTGGGCCAAGCAGCAAGGACTCACGTTGGCAGTCGTCGACAAGGCGGCCATGGACCGCTCCGGAGCGGTCGCCATGGGTCTTTCGGCCATCAACCAGTACGTTGGCATCAAGGACGGCCAGAACACCGTTGAAGACTATGTCAAGTACGTGAAGAACGATCTGATGGGCATTGCCCGCGACGACTTGGTCGCGAACATCGCGCGCCACGTCGACTCCACGGTGCATCTGTTCGAGAAGTGGGGCCTGCCTATCTGGAAGGACGAGCAAGGCGCCTACGTGCACGAAGGCCGCTGGCAGCTCATGATCAACGGCGAGTCGTACAAGGTCGTCGTGGCCGAAGCAGCCAAGAACCACCTCAACGCTGCCGGTGCGCAGCTGTTCGAGCGTGTCTTCATCGTCGGCCCGATCATGGACGGCGACCGCATCGCTGGCGCGTACGGCTTCTCCGTGCGCGAGGAGAAGTTCTACGTGTTCAAGGCCAAGGCGGTCCTGGCTGCCATGGGTGGAGCCGTGCACGTCTTCAAGCCACGGTCCACCGGTGAGGGGCTCGGCCGATCCTGGTACCCGCCGTTCAATTCTGGCTCCAGCGCCTACTTCACCCTCAAGGCCGGGGCCGAGATGACCTGTCAGGAAGTGCGCTTCATCCCGGTGCGCTTCAAGGACGCCTACGGTCCGGTCGGGGCCTGGTTCCTCCTGTTCAAGTCAGCGGCGAAGAACGCGTTGGGTGGCAACTACATGGTGGAGCGCACGGCCGAGCTCGAGAACTGGGTGCCGTACGGCAAGGTCAAGCCGATTCCGGCGAACCTTCGCAACTATCTCGGCATGCTCGACGTGATGGAAGGCAAGGGCCCCATCTACATGCGCACCGAAGAGGCCATTGCCAACATCGTCAAGCAGGCTGGCGACGAGAAGGCCGCGAAGAAGAAGCTGAAGGAGCTCGAGAGCGAAGCCTGGGAAGACTTCCTCGACATGACCATTTCTCAGGCCATTCTGTGGGCCGCTTCCAACATCGCGCCCGAGGAGAAGCCGTCCGAAATCGCTGCCTGCGAGCCGTACTTCATCGGTTCCCATTCTGGCGCATCCGGCGCCTGGGTGAGCGGTCCCGAGGACTTGGCGCCCAAGGAGTACTTCTGGGGCTATGCCAACATGAGCACCGTCAAGGGGCTGTTCTGTGCAGGTGATGCCTCTGGCGCATCGAGCCACAAGTTCTCTTCGGGGTCACACGCCGAAGGGCGCATCGCCGCCAAGGCGGCCTGCAAGTTCGCCGTCGAGAACAAGACGCTCCCGAACATCCCGGCAGACTTGGTCGAGAAGCTCAAGCAGGAGACGCTGGCTCCGCTGGATCGCTTCGAGCAGTTCAAGGGTGCCTCCACGGATCCGGACGTCAATCCGAACTTCCTGAAGCCCAAGATGGCCATGTTCCGCTTGCAGAAGCTCATGGACGAGTACGCGGGCGGCGTGTCGACCAACTTCACCACGAACGAGAACCTACTCAAGCGCGGCCTCGAGCTCCTTGCCTTCCTCAAGGAGGACTCGGACAAGCTGGCGGCGCAGGACTCCCACGAGCTGATGCGCTGCTGGGAGCATGTGCACCGCATGTGGCAGGGCGAGGCCCACGTGCGCACGGTTCTGTTCCGTCAGGAGACTCGTTGGCCGGGCTACTACTTCCGCGCCGACAAGCCGAAGATGGACCAGTCCGAGTGGCGGTGCTTCGCCAACTGCAAGTGGGATCCCAAGACTGGTGAGTGGACGCTGCTCAAGCGTCCGATCATCGACCTCGTGCAGTAGCAGTCGTAGGTACCGGGCCCCGGGACGCCCCCCCGTCGTGGGCGTCTCCGGGGCGGGGCGAAGCAGCCAGCGGCGCGGTCCTGGACCCGCAGGTGAGTGTGATGTCAGTGAGCCCCAACTGTCCTCACTGTGGTGAGTCCATGACCCGGTGGGCAACGCCTCCCGCGTCGAACTGGGAAGCCGGCTACCTGTGGGTGTGCTTCAACGACGAGTGTGCGTACTTCGTGCGTGGGTGGGCGTTCATGGAAGCGCAATTCGGTAGACGCGCGTCCTATCGTCATTCCGTCGACCCGGCGAGTGGCGCGACCGCTCCCCTGCCGGTATGGTCCGCTGACGCCTTGCGAGACCAGATCCTTCCCACCCCATGCGAGGAACGTAATGGACCGGAGTGACGCCCAGGGGCTCGAGGACCAGATCCTCAAGGACGCGCCGCGCCTGTCGCTCGCGTCCCGTTTCCGGTTCGCCTGCCACCCGGGGATCTCGTGTTTCAATGCCTGCTGCGGGGACGTGAACATCGTGCTCACGCCGTACGACGTGCTGAGGCTCAGGCGGCGGCTGGGACTGGGTTCGCAGGACTTCCTGGCTACCCACACCCTTCTCCCTTTCGCCAAGACGCAGACACTTCCCATCCCCCTGCTCAAGATGCGCGAGGATGCGAAGAAGAGCTGCCCGTTCGTCGGCCCCGAAGGCTGCACGGTCTACGAGGACCGCCCTTGGCCCTGTCGCGTATACCCCGTTGGGGTCGCGTCTTCGCACACGGTCTCGCGGCCGGGCGAGGAGTTCTACTTCATACTCGACGAGCCGCAGTGCCACGGCCACAAGGAAGAACGAGAATGGTCCGTCGGCGACTGGTTCCGCGACCAGTGCGTCGAGCAGTACCACGAGTTCGGCGACCTGATGAAAGAGGTGACGCTGCACCCCAGGCTCACCAGCGGCAAGCCCCTCGAACCAAAGCAGATCGAGCTGTACTTCATGGCCACCTACGAGCTCGACCGGTTCCGGCGCTTCGTCTTCGAGAGCCGATTTCTCGACTGCTACGAGGTGGCACGCGACTACGCCGACAAGCTCCGCAGCGATGATGAGGAGCTTTTGCGTTTCGGCTTCACGTGGCTTCGATTCGCCCTGTTTGGAGAGCACACGATGCAGGTGAAGCCGGAGGTGCTCGAGGCGAAGCGGGCGGAACTGGCCGCTCGCCAATGACCGTGAACAAGGAGTGCACATGACCGAGCAATCCGCGGGTCCCCGCGGGACCATCCTCGTCGTTGGCGGCGGCATTTCGGGACTCACGGCCGCCATCGAGGCCGCAGAGGCGGGCAGTGAAGTCTTCCTCGTCGAGAAGAGCGCCACCCTGGGGGGAAGGGTCGCACGCATGTACCGCTACTTCCCGAAGCTTTGCCCACCGTTCTGCGGGTTGGAGATCACGCTCAAGCGCGTGCGCACCAACCCGCAGATCCGCGTGCTCACGCTGGCTGAGGTGACGAGCATCCAGGGCGAACCAGGGGACCTGGAGGTCCAGATCCAGATCGCCCCACGATACGTGAACGACCGATGCACGGCGTGCGGCGATTGCGTGGCCGCGTGCCCCGCGGAGCGCTCCGACGAGCTCAACTACGGTCTCGGGTCGACCAAGGCCATCTATCTGCCGATGAAGCTAAGCTACCCGCCACGCTATGTCATCGACCGCGCCGCGTGTCCGTCCGGCTGCGAGAAGTGTGTCCCGGTATGCGCTCCCAAGGCCATCGAACTCGACATGAAGCCTCAGAACCTGACGCTACGCGTCGGGTCGGTCGTGGTTGCGACCGGTTGGCAGCCCTACGACGCGTCCAAGCTCGCCGAGCTCGGCTTCGGGGAGCACAAGGACGTCATCACCAATGTGATGATGGAGCGTCTGGCCGCGCCGGACGGCCCAACCCAAGGGCGGATCACACGGCCATCGGACGGGAAGCCCCCAGCGCACGTAACGTTCGTGCAATGTGCGGGCTCGCGGGACGAAAAGCACTTGCCGTATTGCTCGGCGGTCTGCTGCCTGGCCTCTCTCAAACAGGCGACGTATGTCCGCGAGCAGCTGCCCGACGCCCAGGTGCGCATGCTCTACATCGACGTGCGCACCCCAGGGCGCTACGAGGATTTCTACACGCGCGTCGATGCTGACCCGAACATCGTGCTGTCGCGAGGGAAAGTAGCGCGTGTGACCGATGCAGGCAACGGCAAGCTCCTCGTGCGAGCGGAGGACACACTCGCGGGGACGCCTCTGGAATTGGAGACCGATCTCGTTGTTCTCGCTACCGGCATGCAACGCGCGGGCCTCGGTGCGCTCGAGGGAACCATCGAGACCGACGGAGCAGGATTTCTTACGCCGGACTACCGTCGCAGTGGCATCCGCGCGACGGGCTGTGCGCGCCGTCCTGGTGACGTCATGAGCTCGGCCGAGGACGCGACCGGCGCCGCGCTGCACGCGATGCAGGCCTGCCAGAGGAGACAAGTCCATGGGTAGCAAGCTGCGCACCTTCATTTGTACGGGCTGTGGCATTGGTGAGGCGCTCGCCGTCGACAAGCTGCAGAAGGTGGCCACCTCCGAGTACAAGGTTCCGGAGTGCCCCACGCACGAGTGCCTCTGCAGCGAGGAAGGCAGGGCCCTTGTCCGGAAGGCCGTGGAAGAGGACGGGATCGATACCGTCGTCGTTGCTGCGTGCTCGCCGCGCGTCATGGTCGATGCCTTCGCGTTCGACCCCACTCGTGTCGTGGTCGAACGCGTCAACCTGCGCGAGCACGTGGTGTGGAGCCATCCACCGAACGACGAAGACACGCAGATGCTCGCCGAGGACTACGTGCGCATGGGCATCGTCAAGGCACAGAAGAGCGAGCCGCTGGAGGACCGAATCGTCGAGACCTCAGAGACCGTACTCGTTGTCGGTGGCGGCATGGCTGGGCTCACGGCAGCTCTCGAAATCGCGACGGCTGGAACGTCTGTCGTGCTCTGCGAGAAGTCTGCCGAGCTCGGCGGCTTTGCAGGCCGTTTGCATCAAACCTTCCCGACGAAGTTCCCGTACACCGACCTCGAGCCGACCGGAGTCGAGCAGCTGGCGGCCGACGTCCGCAAGAATGCGCTTGTCCAGGTGTTCACCGAGGCGCAGATCGAGAGCATCACGGGTGAGCCCGGAGCCTTCGACGCGAAGATCGTGACGCCCAAGGCGGAGCAGACCGTGCGGGTCGGCGCGATCGTCGTGGCCACGGGGTTCACTCCGTACGACGCCAACAAGCTAGGTCATCTCGGATTCGGGCGCTTCGCGAACGTCATCACCAACGTGACGATGGAGGAACTGGTTCGCTCTGGCCGACTGGTCCGTCCCTCGGACGGCAAGAAGCCCGCCCGTGTCGCCTTCATTCAGTGTGCTGGCTCCAGAGACAAGGACCACCTGCCGTATTGCTCGGCTGTCTGCTGTCGAACGTCGCTCAAGCAGGCCCTGTACGTGCGCAGCCAGGACCCGAATGCGCGGGCATCGATCATCTACAAGGACCTGCGCGCGCCAGGCGAACACGAGCTGTTCTACAAGCATGCCCAGCAAGACGAAGGTATCTTCCTCACTCGAGGAGAGGTCGTCGACGTGAGCGAGCAGCCCGACCACTCCCTGGTGGTCACAGCGAACAACACGCTGCTCGGCGAGCGTGTGGAGCTCGAGGCCGACATGGTCGTGCTCGCGACGGGTATGGTGCCGGCGACGTTCGACAATCCGACGCTCAACCTCGGGTACCGCAAGGGCAAGGAGTTGCCCGTCGTGACCCACGGTTTCGCGGACTCCGAATTCATCTGCTTCCCGTACGAAAGCCAGCGAACCGGCATCTATCCGGTCGGCTGCGTTCGTCAGCCCATGGATCTGCTCGGCGCGGTTTCCGACGCGACGGGAGCTGCGCTCAAGGCTATCCAGTGCGTGCGCTCGACCGCACGCGGGGCCGCCGTCCATCCACGGTGGGGGGACCTCAGCTACCCGAGCTTCTTCCTCCAGCGCTGCACACAGTGCAAACGCTGCACCGAGGAGTGCCCGTTCGGTTCCCTGGATGAAGACGTGAAGGGTACGCCGCAGCCGAACCTCAACCGCTGCCGACGCTGTGGCGTGTGCATGGGAGCCTGTCCGGAGCGGATCATCTCCTTCAAGAACTACTCGGTGGATATGGTCGCGTCCATGATCAAGGCGATCGAGGTCCCCGAGGAAGACGAGGAGAAACCCCGCGTCCTGGCGCTAATGTGCGAGAACGACGCATACCCGGCCCTGGACATGATGGGGGCCAGTCGGCACACCTGCGACCCGATGGTACGCGTGATTCCCGTTCGTTGCCTCGGATCCGTGAACATCGTCTGGATCGCCGACGCCCTGTCCAAGGGCATCGACGGCGTCATGCTCATCGGATGCAAGTTTGGCGAGGACTACCAGTGCCACTTCATCCAGGGCTCCGAAATCGCCAACCGGCGCCTCGACAACCTCAAGGAAACGCTGACGCGACTCGTGCTGGAGGCCGAACGGGTCCGCGTGGTGCAACTCGCCATCTCGGACTACGACAAGCTGCCCGCGATCTTGGACGAATTCGCGGAAAAGATCCGTGAACTCGGCCCGAATCCGTACAAGGGCATGTGACCCCACCTGACCGCACTACCTGAGGCAGAATATGGACGCACAGAGAATCGAGCCCGATCTCGAGGTCGTTCGAGAACTGAGGGAGTTCGGTGGCGAGTCGTTCAAACGCTGCTCGCAGTGCGCGACCTGCTCCGTTGTCTGTGAGCTCTCGAGTGGCGATGGCGACTTTCCCCGCAAGAAGATGCTGTGGGCCCAGTGGGGGCTCGGGGACCGTCTGATTGGATCGCTCGACCCCTGGCTGTGCTACTACTGCGGCAAGTGTTCCGAGCGCTGTCCGCGCGAGGCCGAGCCAGGCGAGACGCTCATGGCGTTGCGCCGGTGGCTGACGTCCCGCTACGACTTCACAGGTCTGTCGCGGCTCTTCTATCGCTCCTGGAAAGCCGAACTTGGCGTCGTGTTGCTGGTCGCCCTGGCCACCGGGTTCGGTTTCTTCACGTACGGAATGTCGCACGGCAACCTCGCGGCCTACGACGGACCGGAAGCGTTTCTGCCAAGCGATGTGGTCCACGTCTTTGACTGGGCCATGGCGGGCGTACTCACCACGCTGCTTGCCATCAACGCCATCCGCATGTGGTGGTTCACTGTCGGTCGTGATCGGTCGCTGCGCATCCCGCTCTCTTCCTACGCGAAACGTCTGTACATGGTGCCGATGCACTTCTTCACACAGAAGCGCTTCGCGGGCTGCGACGCTCGGCCGCCCTGGGTCGTCCATCTGGTTCTGATGCTGAGCTACGTCACGCTGTTCACGCTGATCATGTTTTTTCTGCATGACATGCAAGCGGGCCCGGAGATCCGCTGGTCGGTGCACGCCTTCGGCTATGCAGCGAGCATTGGGCTGGTCGTGACGCTGATCTACGCCATTCGAGGACGCCTGAAGAAGGTCGAACCGCAGTACCGTTTCTCCCACGAGTCCGATTGGCTCTTCCTGGGCATGCTGCTGTTGGTGACCGCGACCGGGATCCTGCAGCACGTGCTGCATCGCTTCGGCGAGCCGATGGCTGCGAACATCGCGTACGTCGTTCACCTGTCCTTTGTCGTGCCGATGCTGACGCTCGAAGTGCCATTCGGCAAGTGGTCACACATGGTGTACCGGCCGCTGGCTGCCTATCTCGACGAGCTGCGGCGCGACGCCATGCGAGCCGCGGCTGCCCCAGGTCAGGCTGCGGACCAGAGCCCGGCACAGGCGGAGCAGAACGCGGGCGCGTGAGCAGACCACGCACCCCCCTGGGGCGGCGCGTTCTGGCGGGCGTCGTTTCGGACTACCCGGTGGCCTCAAGTCCGACCGACCGGCGCGTGGGTCGACGTGGAAAGCCTGGTGCACTGCGGTTCCGCTGTGCAACCAGAAGCAATGCCTGGTCGGAGCACGCGAGAGAGTGGCCGTGATCCTCGTGGAACGGCCCGCAGACCTGACACATCACGTCGCCACAGCTTCCCTCGGAAAGCGCCGCGCACGCGAGGTGCGGACGCCTTTTTGCTGCTTGAATCAGCGAGGACTCTCAAGTAGCCTCCACATGCATAGTCCGATCATGCATGTGCGACGGTACGGAGTTTTTGGGCTTGGCTCGAGACCCTGACCCGTTGATGCCCCAGGTCGAGTCCGGAGGAACACGAATGGCCGACAAGAAGCTAGAGACCCCCATGCTGGACGAGCTGACCACCGGTGCGTGGCCGAGCTTCGTCCGCGAGCTCAAGAAGGTGGCTGACCGCAAGCCCATGGTGCAGGACCTGCTTGGGCAGCTGGAACTGTCGTACCAGGAAGGGCAGGGCCACTGGAAGCACGGCGGTATCGTCGGCGTCATGGGCTATGGCGGAGGAGTTATCGGACGCTATTCCGATGTCGCGGAGGAGTTCCCGAACGTCGCGCACTTCCACACGATGCGTATCAACCACCCTTCGGGCTGGTTCTACACGTCCAAGGCGCTGCGGACCATCTGCGACATCTGGGAGCGGCACGGCTCCGGCATCACCAACATGCATGGTTCTACAGGCGACATCATCCTGCTCGGTACCACGACGCCCGAGCTCGAGCCGACGTTCCAGGAACTCTGCCGCGCCGGCTTTGACCTTGGAGGATCGGGCTCTGCAGTGCGCACGCCGAGTTGCTGCGTGGGTCAGGCACGCTGCGAATGGGCCTGCTACGACACGATGGCCCTGACCTACGATCTCACGCAGACCTTCCAGGACGCGCTACACCGCCCGGCGTTTCCCTACAAGTTCAAGTTCAAGTGCGCCGGGTGTCCCAATGACTGTGTAGCGTCCATCGCCCGGGCTGATATGTCGATCATCGGGACCTGGCGTGATGACATTCGCGTGGACCAGGAAGCGGTCAAAGCCTACGCGGCCGCCGGGGTGAACATCGAACGCGACGTGTGCGGCCGTTGCCCGGCCCGGTGCATGCAGTATAACGGCAAGCTCAGCATCGACAACCGGAGCTGTGTCCGCTGCATGCACTGTATCAACGTCATGCCCAAAGCACTCCGCCCCGGCACGGACACGGGCGCGACGCTGCTCATTGGGTCCAAGGCGCCCATCGTGCAAGGCGCGCTGCTTTCTTCGGTGCTGGTTCCGTTCATGAAGATGGAGCCGCCCTACCAGGAACTGAAGGACCTGGTCGACAGGATCTGGGAGTGGTGGGATGAGAACGGCAAGAACCGCGAGCGGGTCGGCGAGCTCATCCAGCGCATGGGGATGCGGGTCTTCCTCGAGGCCGTCGGTCTCGAGCCGCACCCGGACATGATCTTCCACCCGAGAACCAATCCCTACGTCTTCTACGATGAGTTCTTCGAGGCCGAAGAAGAGGAACCAGAGGCCAGCTGACGGACAACGGACACAAGGAGCCAAGCGACCCATGACGACTGAATCTGCGAAGCGGATCACCGATATCGGACCCCCGCACTACGAGCAGTTCCTCCACCCGTTGATCAAGAAGAACTACGGCAAGTGGAAGTACCACGAGACACTGTCCCCCGGCGTGCTCTGCCACGTTGGCGAAAGCGGAGACCGTCTTTATACGGTCCGCGCGGGGTCGCCCCGCCTGATGTCCGTCGACTCGATTCGCTGGTATGCGGACCTCGCGGACAAGTACTGCGGCGGTTATTTGCGGTTCACCAGCCGGAACAACGTGGAGTTCCTGTTGGATGACCAGAGCAAGATCGCCCCGCTGGTCGCGGAGCTGAAGGCGAACGGTTTCCCGATCGGCGGCACCAACAACTCGATTTCCAACATCGTGCACACCCAGGGGTGGGTGCACTGCCACTCATCGGCCACGGACGCCTCGGGCATCGTCAAGTCTGTCATGGACCGGCTCATTTCGCACTTCGAGCAGTCGGACCTGCCGGCCAAGTGTCGGGTGGCGTTGGCCTGCTGCTTGAACATGTGCGGCGCCGTGCACTGCTCGGACATCGCGATTCTCGGCGTCCATCGACGCCCGCCGAAACCCAAGCACGGCGTGCTCGGAAAGATCTGCGAGATTCCGACCGTGATCGCGTCCTGTCCCACAGGAGCCATTCGTCCGGCCACTGTCAACGGTGCGCCTTCGGTCGAGATCGTCGAAGAGAACTGCATGTTTTGTGCCAACTGCTACACTGTCTGCCCGGCACTTCCGATGAACGACCCACTCAACGACGGAGTATCGATTTGGGTGGGCGGCAAGGTGTCGAACGCGCGTTCGGCTCCGACTTTCTCCAAGCTTGCCATCCCGTTCATTCCCAACAATCCGCCCCGGTGGCCTGAAGTCGTGGACGCAGTGGCCAACTTGGTCGAGGTTTGGGCCAAGAACGCGCAGAAGTACGAGCGCATGGGAGAGTGGATCGATCGCATCGGCTGGACGCGTTTCTTCGAGCTGACTGGAATCGAGTTCACCAAGCACCACATCGATGATTTCAAGCACGCCGGATTGACGTACCATACGTCGGCACACCTCAGATTCTAGGAGGGAGCCATGGCGAAACCGACTACAGAAGAGATCGCCAACGCGATGTACGACATGGTCAAGGAATACGACGGCAAGAAGAACCTGAAGGCCGGCGACTTGACCAAAGCGATGATCGCCAAGTACGGCGAGGCGGACTGCAGCAAGGACGACTGCCGTCAAGCGATCCGCATCCTGATGGATTCGGGACGCTGCGTGTATGCGTACCTGGGCGGCAGCTACATTCAGATTCCAAAGGAGGGCGGAACGCCGCAGTAGCCATCGCGGCCGCTTGCGGCACAACGGTCCATGGGCTCGCACGCTCGCCTCGTCATCGCTGGCCTCAGCGGCGACTCGGGCAAGACCCTGGTCTCCCTGGGGCTGGTTGCAGCGTGGCGGCGTGCCGGGCTTGCGGTGGCGGCGTTCAAGAAAGGCCCCGACTACATTGACGCCAGCTGGCTAGGGTGGGCGGCTGGCGTCGCTGCACGCAACCTCGACGTTCACCTGATGGGGGAGGACGTGGTTCGGTGCGCTTTCGCTCGCCACGCGCGCCAAGCAGACATCGCCGTCATTGAGGGCAATCGGGGGCTGTTCGACGGAGTCGACGCCAGCGGCTCGGCAAGTACCGCGCGGCTGGCGGCGCTGCTCGAGGCGCCGGTCGTGCTGGTCGTCCCGGCCACGAAGATGACAGCTACCGCCGCAGCCCTCGTGCGTGGGTGCCAGGTCTTCGACCCACGGTTGCGTCTCGGCGGGGTAGTCCTCAATCGCGTAGCGAGCAGTCGCCAGGCTCGTGTCACGCGCGCTGCCATCGAGGCCGCCTGCGGGATCCCGGTCCTCGGGATCCTTCCGCGTTTCGATGACGAGCTTCTACCGAGTCGCCACCTCGGGCTCGTCACTCCGGCCGAGCACGGAGCCTGCACTGACCTGGGTGCGCGCCTCGCTGAGGTGGCGGACGCACATCTCGACCTGTCGGAGCTTCGAGCCCTGGCTGGCACGGCTCGGCCGCTGGACGAGTGCCCCGAACAGACTCAAGTGCCTAGTGAGCCGGTCGTGGTCGGGTACTTCCGCGACTCGGCGTTCACCTTCTACTACCCTGAGAACCTCGAGGCCCTGGAGCGTGAAGGGGCCATTCTGAAGCCCCTCTCCGCCCTCGAGATGTCGGAATTGCCTGATCTCGACCTGCTCTACATCGGCGGGGGCTTCCCGGAGACCCACGCAGCCGAGCTGAGTGCGAATCAATCGCTCCGCGATGCGGTACGTGACGCGGCGAGTCGCGGCCTCCCCATCTACGCGGAGTGCGGCGGGCTCGTCTACCTCGCAGAGGTGCTCCGCGTGGGTGGAAGCGAGTACCCGATGAGCGGTGTACTCCCCATCCACGTCGGCCTCAGCCCGCGTCCGCAAGGCCACGGATATTGCGATGTCGAAACCGATGCCGCGAACCCGTTCTTTCCCGTCGGCATGACGTTGCGGGGGCACGAGTTTCACTACACCCGCATAACCCGCGGGCTTGAGCGATTGACCAGCGCGTACTCGGTGACCCGCGGGTTCGGTTGCGGAGCCGGTCGCGATGGGCTCGTCGTCGGGAACGTGCTAGCAAGCTATATCCATCTACATGCGAGCGGCGTACCTGCGTGGGCGCGGCATCTGTGCTGTCGTGCCTCGCGGTACCGACGAACGAAGAGAGACAGCGATGCTTCCTCAGAAAAAGGTCGTCAAGAAGGTAGTCAAGAAGACGGCGGGTGGCGGCGGTGTGGCGGCGGTCGGCGCCGAGATGTCTCCGCTTCGACCCCGGTTCCAGCCTAAGGAACCCCCTTGCACCCACTACTGTCCGAGCGCTACGGACATCCGTGGCTGGCTCACCACGATCGCCCAGAGCGAGGCCTACGGCCGCACGACGGACCAGTCATTCGAGCAGGCGTTCTACATGGTCGCGGAGAAGAACCCCCTCTTGGCCGTGTGCGGGCGAGTGTGTCCACATCCCTGCGAGGATGGCTGCAACCGCGCCGGTCTGGACAAGCCCGTCTCGATCAACGCGATGGAGCGGTTCATTGGCGACTTCGCGCTCGAGCGGAAGCTCAAACTCAGGAAGTTGACGGACGAGCAGCACCCGGAGAAGGTGGCGGTCATCGGGTCCGGCCCGGCTGGTCTGTCGTGCGCCTACCAGCTCGCACGGCGTGGCTATGGCGTCACGATTCTCGAGGCATTCCCCCACACCGGCGGCATGCTCCGCTACGGTATTCCGAGCTATCGGCTGCCTCGCAACGTCCTCGACGCCGAGATCGAACGGATCGTCGACCTGGGCGTCGAGATCCGCACGAACACGATGGTCGGTCGCGACCTTGCGTATGATGACCTGAAGCAGCAGTACCGCGCCATTTTCGTCGGCATCGGCGCGCATCGAGGCCTCAAGCTCGGCGTGCCCGGTGAGGACGCACCGAACGTCATGTCCGGTGTGGAGTTGCTGCACCGCGTCAACGAGGGCGAGCGTCCGGAGCTGGGCGACCATGTCGTCGTCATCGGCGGAGGCGATACCGCGATCGACGCCGCACGCGTGGCTCGTCGTCTGGGCGCGAAAGCGACCATTCTCTATCGACGCACGCGCGCCGAGATGCCCGCGATCACCCCAGAGATAGCTGGAGCCGAAGAAGAAGGCGTGCGCCTCGAACTGCTGGCTGCGCCAATTGAGATCCTGTGCAAGGACGGGCGTGCCGTCGGGATGCGCGTCCAGCGAATGCAGCTGGGCGAGCCGGACAAGAGCGGCCGTCCGCGACCCGTACCGATCCCGGGCGACGAGTACACCGTCGAGTGCACTGCTGTCATCCCGGCGATCAGTCAGGAGCCCGACTTCACCGGTGTTGGCCAACTCAAGGCTGGACCTAGAGACTGGATCAAGCCCGATGATCGAGGCCGTACGCACGAGGCGGGCACCTTCGCCGGCGGCGACGTGGTTGCGCTGGCGCTGGCCACGACGGCCATCGGTCAGGGTCGCCGCGCTGCCGAGACCATCGACGCCCATTTGCGTGGCAAGGACTTGCCCATCGACGTGACGCTGCCACCCGCTACGGCCGAGCGCATGAAGTTCAGCTACTACAAGCCGGCAGAGCGACACGACGTGACGCACATGCCGGCGCCGGAGCGCCTGGAGGACGGTGACCGAGAGATTGCGACCGGACTCACGATGGCTGAAGCCACGGACGAAGCCAAGCGCTGCCTGAGCTGCGGTATGTGCTTCGATTGCGAAACGTGCTGGATGTACTGCCAGAACAGCGGGTTCGAGAAGTTGCCGAAGGGTCAGCACTTCCGACTGAAGCTCGAGCTCTGCAACGGTTGCAAGAAGTGCGGGGAGGAGTGCCCCTGCGGATACATCGACCTGGTCTGAGCTGAGGTGCGCGTCGGGAGAGGCTCCCTACTGTCCTGTCTCTGTGGTTCGTCGCAAGCTTCGACGGCCTCGAACCGGGCGAAGCCATCGGATTTGCGCCGAATGTCCCCGGTGTGAGCCAACAGAAGCGTTGCTGCTCATGTGCCCTGTCCTGGAGACGGGGCACTACGGTGCCGTTCCGGCGTGTGCGCCAGGGTACGGCGGCCCGCCTTCGCCGGGCGCCAGCGGGAGCTCGACGGTGAACGTCGTTCCGCGCTCTGCCGTAGTGACGAAGGACAGACGCCCACCGTGCTGCTGGACGATCCCCCACGCCACCGGCAGTCCCAGCCCGGTACCCATGGTCTTGGTAGTGAAGAACGGATCGAAGATGTGGCTGCGGACCTCGGGCGGGACACCCGAACCGGTGTCACTCACATCCAGGTGGATACCCGCACCGTCTGGGGACGCCGCCGTGACGACCGTGATGGTGCCTCCGGCTGGAGTAGCTTCCGCTGCGTTGACCACCAAGTTGACGAGGACCTGGTGGAACTGGCTGGAATCGAGCATGACAGTCGGCAGCTCCGGCGCGAGTCTGCGAACCACGCGCACGTGGCCAAGCGCCTTCTGTCGCTCCAGAAGCTGGATCACGTGCTTCACCAGTTGATTGAGATCGGTGGCGCGTTTCGCGGGCGGCCGCCGGCGTGCAAAATCGAGCAGCCGGCGAACGATGTCTCTGCAACGTAGCGCCTCTCCGATGATGGCGTCAACGTCTGCTCGCTGTTCCGGCGTCAGGTCCTCTCGTAGGGCCTCCGCATACGTCAGGATCCCGGTGAGCGGGTTGTTGATCTCGTGTGCCACTCCGGCTGCAAGCCGTCCGACAGACGCAAGCTTCTCCATCTCGTGAAGCTGCCGTTGCGCGCGTGCCAGTCTCTCCGTGTTTTCGTTGAAGGAACGTGCCAGCAGGCCAATCTCATCGCTGCTGCGCACGGGGATCGGTTGGCCGAGGTCGCCTGCGGCCAGACGTCGAGTGCCCTCGACGAGCTCACCGACGGGCTTGCCCAGGAGCTTCGTCAGCAATACGAAAACCGTAGTCGTAATCACCAGTGTCAGCAGTGCTGCAAATAGGTACAGCTGTCTTCGCAGGTCTGCGGCGGTCGCCTCCCGCTGGTCCATGGAAAGCGACATGAGCACCACGCCGAGCACGCCGGCACCCGCGCTCGGCGCGTGGCAACCAGACTGTTGGCAGGCGGGAGTGTTGTAGAGCGGGTGGACGACTCCCAGAGTCCGGCCATCGGCCGCGTACGACCAGGGAGGCGCGCGCAGAGGCCGGCTTCCACCCGCGTGGCATCTGCGACACTCGGGCGCCGTGGGTGGCCGCTTCGTGCCTTCCTCGGCAGGATTGCTCGAGTAGCGGACCACCCCGTCATGGTCGAGCAGCTGAACGCGCTTGACGCCCGCGCGGCCCGCAAGCGATACGATGACGTGCCGCATGGTCTCGTGCCTTCCCGCGAACATCTCCCCGCGCGCCGCGCCCCAGGCCGCCTCGACCCATCTCACCGCGTCCTGGTCTGCCTCCTGGTACAAGCGCTGCTCTGCGGTTGTGTGCAGCAGGACCGTGAGCAGTGCGAAACCGAGCGTGACGGCGCCGGCCACGGCAACGGCAACCTTGGCTGCAATCCCTCTGAGGTACAGCACGCGGGCTTCCTACAGGCCTCGGGCCGCCAAGGCGTTCACGAACACGTCACGTAGGCCTCTCATCCAGCAGGAGTTGGGTTGCGGTTTCGCGCTTGGTGCGTCGCTCTTGCGATACACGACAGTGGGCACGGCATCGAAGCAGCTGGGCGCGAGGGCAATCGTCTGTCTGCCCGGCGGTTGCGGGCACCCTGACGTGCGAAGGCCCAACAGACCAGTCAACACGAGATGGAATGTCGCAGGCCCTGGCGATTAACACCAACGGTGCCGCTGCCGCAACCACACCCGCCGCGTCGGCTTGTGGCAGCCGGCCGGCCGCACTCTCTGTTCCCCTGCGGGTTCCTTGGGGCGCACTGCAGGTCAGATCGGTGGGAAGCGACTGGTTTCTCGCCGCCCTTGCCCGGTCGCAGCGGCGAAGAGCCCATCGCTTCGATCGAAACGCGGGCCTAGCCGCCACACGAGAAGAACCGGACGAGGTAGGTGACGGCCAGTCCTGTGGTCCCGACCGCCAGCACCGCCTCGACCGCCCTCGCGGGAAGATGCCGCTGCAATCGCGCACCGCAGTACATGCCGAGTAGGCCGCCCGTCCCAAGGGTCGCCCCCAGGAACCAATTCGGTGCAAAACCCGGCTGGCCCAGCAACGGGCCCGCAACAGTGAAGCACACCACCCCTATCAGGGAGGTCAAGAAGGTCGCGAACAACGTCGCCCCCGCCACGCTGTGTACTGGCAACCCGGCCACGGATATGAGCACCGGAGCGATCAAGGCGCCACCCCCGACGCCGTATGCGCCGCCGATCACCCCGACGACCGCGGCCAGCAGCGCCAGCTGCCAGCTCGCCACCACGTACGTGCGGCCTAGAAACTCGTACTCCAGTCGGCGCGCGTCGAGCTGAAGCGTGCGGACCTGAAACGAGGTCGACGGATCCCCTAGACGCGTGGGTGGCTCGCGCAAGACGCCCAACCAGAGCCGTACGCCCAACAGCAGCAGAACTGAGCCCATGAACGCCTTGAAGCTGTGAGCGTCCGGCAACCAGCGAGCGCGGACGAACGCTCCCGCTACGACGCCGGGCAGAGCGCCAACACTGATGACAGCTGCCAGCGGCCAGAGCATGCGACGCTCTCGCACGTACCGGTAGACCCCGGATGGAATCGCGACGACGTTGAACAGATGATTGGTCGCGGTCACCGCGGGTCCCGTGTAACCGAGCACGCTTACCTGAAACGGCAAGAGGAGAAACGCACCCGACACGCCAGCAGTCGACGTCACGAGCGAGACGGCGAACGCGACCAGCAGAGGCAAGAGGTGCGAGAAGGCGGTGTCAGGCATGTCGCAGTCCGGCGGACCGGGCCCGCCACAGCTTTCGTGTGCTGCAGACGCGACAACCGCGTCCTACGCCCTGCTCCCGCGCAGCATGACACGCGTCCCGTAGCGCACGTCGGTGACGCCACTGACCGTGCGAGCCTTCTCGACCACGATTTCGACGAGACGCGGATCGATCAGCTTGCCCTCGACCTCCACGACACCCGCGGCCGCCCGGACCTCCACGTCGGCCAGCGCCGTGTCGGTGCCGGCGGCGAGCACCGCGCGCACACGACTCGCGAGGTGCAGATCGGCGAAGGCGCGCAGACTCTCCGCATCGGGCTGGAACTGCGGATGGCTGATGGTGGCCACGACTGCGGAACAGGCCGCCTCGGTGTCGAGATGCTCGAGGTTGAGTACGAGGTCGTAGAGGCTTGAGTCGTTCCAATCAACGCCGTACAAAAAACGCGTCCACCGCTCACGTTCCCGGTCGACGCGGGCGATGTAGGCCGCGGCGTCATCGCTGGTGAGCCCCTTGCGGCTCTGCACCTGGTCGATGCGATAGCCAAGCGGGGCGATCAGCCGCACCCGCAGGACGTGGCGCACACCGCGGAGCAGAAGGTGACCCGCATGGCCGTGATAGACGATCTTGTTCCCCGCCGCCTGGTCGCAAAGCGTCGCCTGAACGAACGCGAGGTACAGACGACGACCATGCAGGAAGCGGTCCCACAGACCAGGCCCCGTTCCCATGGCCTCAGCCAGCTCGGCTTCCGATACCCCGTACTGAACGGCAGCCTCAGCCAGAACCTCCCGGCTCAGCACCCGGTAGCCAAGTTGTTCTCCGAGGCGAACCGCGAGCGCTTCGCCTCCGCTGAATGTTCCGCGAGATATCGTGATGATGGCCATCTGTCTCTCCACGCCGTCGCTGCGCCGCAGCGCTCCGCTTGACGTTTCACTGCCGACCGGACAGCATAGTCTCAAAGTCCCGCACGCGCACGCGCGAATCTCCGCCCAGATCCACAGCGCAAATGGCAATGACACGCGAGCCCACGGCGCCGATTCCGGACCCGCTAGACCCGGCACAAGCCGCGGAGTACGCTCTCGTGCACCGCCCGGGTTTCACCATCCGCAAGAAGATTGCCCTCAGCTTCCTTGCGTGCTTCGTCGTGATCGGTGCCGTCACTCTGGCCTCATCTGTCATTCTGCGTCGCATCGAGCAACGGTTGCACTTCCTCGAGCTTGCCGACATCTACACCAGCAACATCCAGCAGGCGAGGCGATACGAGAAGAACTACTTCCTGTACGGCACAGACCTTGCTAGCGCGCTCGAACACGTTGCGGACGCTCGACGCACGCTCGCCGGCGCGCACGCCCATTTCGACCAGGTAGTAGGGGCCAAGACGCACAGGGAGATGGTGCGTCACATCGAACGCTACGAGCATCTCGTGACTCGCTTGCGCCAGGGGGACATCGTTGCAGCACAGAGCAAGCAGGCTGCCGAGGTCGAGCTCAGACAACACGGCGGACAGATGGTCGAGGTCGCCTTGCACGTGGCGGAGGCCGAACGCCAGCGAGTGCGTAGGCTCTTGCAGCTCTCGAAGAACATGCCGATCGCAGCACTCGTATTGCTGCTGGCTCTGATTCTCTACGTCGTTCATTTCCTGACTCGACAGATACTAGGTCCACTCGGACGCATGGTGGACTACGCGCGTCGCATCGCAGACGGCGACTTCAGCCCGATCTTCCCGGCGCGCCGCTATCGCGACGAATTCACGGGGCTCGTGCTGGCCATGAACCGAATGATGCATGAACTGCATCGTCGACAGGAGATGCTCGCCGACGCGCAGAAGTTGCGCGCCATCGGTACGTTGACGGCCGGCGTCGCGCACGAGCTCAACAACCCTCTCAACAATATCTCACTCACTGTGGAGTCGCTGCTGGAGGACTACGAAACGCTGCGTGACGAGGAGCGTCTGAGCATGGCCCGGGACCTGCTCGCGCAGACCGAGCGCGCCCAAGGTGTGGTTCGCAGCTTGCTCGACTTTTCGCGCCAGCGCCAGCCGCGAATGGAGGCGCTGGACATCGGCGCCCTGCTCTCTCAAACGAACAAGCTCCTCGCCAATCAAGTCAAGCTCGCGCACACTCGCCTCGAGTTCTCCGTAGCCGAAGGCCTGCCACCGGTGCGAGGCGACGGCCAGCAGCTCGCGCAGGTGTTCGTGAATCTGTACCTCAACGCGATCGAGGCAATGGGGCGGGATGGTCACCTGCAGGTCGTCGCACGCTCGCAGGACGACCGCCCCGGGTTCGTAAGGGTCGATATTCGTGACTCAGGCCGTGGCATTCCCGACAACGCCTTGCGGTACATCTTTGACCCGTTTTTTACGACGAAAGGCGCCAAGGGCACGGGCCTCGGATTGTCCGTGAGCTATGGCATCGTGGCCAAGCACGAGGGCACCATCGAGGTCGAGAGCAAGGTCGGCGAGGGGACGACGTTCTCGGTGCTGCTGCCCGTCGCACGCGTGGAGGTCGCGCCAAAGCACTGAGCCAGGAAACTAGTGCCGCGTTTCGATTGAGTTGAGGGGCCGGAAGCGACGCCCCCAACTGGGTGAGGACGTCGCTTCCGGCCCCAAACCCAGTCGTCTGATCCGCGGCACCTCTTCATTGTTGGCCATCGTTTCAAATGAAACGATGCACTAGCCGAAGCGACCGTAGTCCTGAGAAAGGAAACTGCCCACGAGAGAACGCACGGTCTGCGTGTCGCCCAGGAGCATGTCAAGCTGACGAGCACATGCCATGAGCAAACCGAGCTGTGTGAGGGCCGCTTCGCACGCGTGGCGCGGCGCGCCCCGCAACCACGCGTTTAGCAGGTCGGCGCGGCGGTCGGTTGCGAAACCGAGAGCCCCAAGGACCTGGGCCAGGAATAGCGTACGCAGGTCTCGGCGATCGGAGCTTGCACCGCCCCCCTGAAAGCGGAAGCTCACGTAGTTGTTGTCGGCTGGCTCACCAACCACCGCGTCGAGCATGGCGTAGTGGTATGCGAGGCGAGCGTTGAGGTTGAGGTAGTCGCGCGCCACGACCAGGTAGTTGCGGTCTCCAAGAGAGCGCAGGTCACGTCCGTCCTGCAGTATCGTGTTCTGCAGGACCGAGACGAAGCCGGCGGCGCTCACCTCGCGGCGCCCAGCCCACCTGACCGCTGGGTCCGCAATGCCCTGCCAGAGGGCCCGGAAGGGAACACAGACGATAGACTCGGGCGCGACGGCCCCGCCCGGTTCGGCGTCTTCTGCGAGACCCCCGCCGAGATCGAGCACGTCGAGCTCGATGGGGATCGCTGTCTTCAGGTGTCGAGCAGCGCGCCTTCCCGACCGCGCGTGCCGGTCGCCCAAACGAAACATCGCCGCGAGAGCGCGTTCATGAGCCAGTCGCAGCAGATCGTGAATGGAAGCACAGTGCTTCGCAGTGAAGTTGGCTGCGTTCGGATCGACGAGATCCAAGCGCAGAATGAGGTCGTGTACGAAACTCGCGCCCTGGGCGCAGCGGCCCCTTTCTCTGCGTCGGGTTCGGCCCCGCAATTCCGGCCACGGGATCCCTGCGTACAGCTCACCACGGGTCCCATCAACCCCAACGGCCTCTCCATCACTCAGCGCGCTGAGTGCATCCGCCGCGTCGCAGATCGCCGGAACGCCTGCTTGTCGCATGAGTGAAGCAGCGTGGCTCTGCGGACTGCCGGTGACTGCAACGACCGCTGCAACGTGCCCCAGCACTCGCGCGATTTCCGGCGTAGCCTGGCGGACGACCAGCACGGCACCCTCGGGCACCGAGTCCAACTGGCTCGCTTCCGAAGCGCAGCAGACGGTTCCCACGGCTCGACCCGGCGATACGGGTCGACCACGCAACCTCACCGTGTACCGTGGTGTGGCGCGACTACGACTGCGCGTCGGCGCAACGGGAAGCGGACGTGCCTGTAGCACCCACAGCCGTCCCCGTTCGTCCTGTGCCCACTCGATGTCCTGAGGCTCTCCGAAATGACGTTCGATCGCAAGCCCGAGCGCTGCCAGTCCTCCAATCGACGAGTCTGCGATCGAGGGTTCCATCCGTCGATGTTCCGGCAGCGTCCTGGTGGAGGTCCCGGGGATGCCGGGCCCACTCACCACCGCCGAGTCCTTTCGAGCGAGATGGCGCTCGCGGATCTGACCCACCGGCTCTCGAGCCACGATGAAGAGGTCCGCGGCTGCCGTGCCAGCAACGACCTCGACGCCCAGACCGAAGGTACTGCTGATCCACATCGTCGTGGCGCCAGGCTGTTGTGGGTCTCTCGTGTAGAGTACGCCCGCGCAGCGCGCCGCGACCATGGGAAGGAAAAGCACCGCCATCGGCGTCTCGACCTCGGCCAATCCAGCGCCCTGCCGATACGCCAGTGCGCGATCGGAGAAGCGGCTGACGATGACAGCACGATAGGCGTCTGCAAGGCCATCACGGGGAACTCCGAGAAAGCTGTCGAATTGCCCTGCGAACGAAAGCCGCCCGTCCTCCCCCACGCCGCTGGAGCGCACTGCCCAGTACGGACAGCCTGTGAACTGGGACTCGGCCGCGGCAATGCCTTCCACGACCTCGACGGGCAGGGCCGCACCTTCTATCAGGCGTCGCAACTCGCCCGCGCGTTCGGCCAGAACGGTTTCGCCACCTTGTGCCGTTGCCAGCAGGGCGTGCATGTGAGCGGAAAGGCCAATCGCTTGCGCAAGACGGCGGTAGGCTGCCGTAGTAACCACGAAGCCCGATGGCACGTGCGAGGGAATGACGCGCCTGAGCTCCGCCAGATTGGCGGCTTTGCCGCCGGAGCGCTCACGGCGCAGTGCCTCCGGTTCGTCCAGTAGGCAAGTGAACCGCTCGGAAGGACGCCCTTCTTCTTCCTCGAGCCGCTTGCGTACGAGCGTCTCGATGCGTTGGTGAGCTTCGAACAGGTCTTTGGCGTGCCCGCCAGTCAAATCATTCAAATCCTGCACGAGGTCCAGACTCGTCGCGAGGATCCGTTGCACGTTTTCACGCAGGTGTGGATCGGCTAGTGTTTCGTAACGTAGGCCCGCCTCGAGCTCCGCGAGGAGGTTGAGAAGCTCACTGTTGCGGCCCAGCAGGCGACGGAAGCTCGCGTACTTCTGTCGGAAGGAGAGCGTGCCATCGGCGTCTGCCCTTCTCGCGCGCTTCAGCCAGCGAAACATCACGCGTGCCGCCTTCGCCCGGACGCCTATCGATTCGTTTGCGACTCGCTCTCGCGTTGGAGCGTCTCGGCGGCTCGCAGAATGGTACGCCGCAGGTCATCGAGCTTGAACGGTTTGGCGATGAAGTCGAACGCGCCCATGGTGAGCGCCTCGCGGGCGAGATCGACGGTCGCAAAACCAGTGATCATGATGACCAGGGTTCCAGGTGATCGGGCACGGACGTGACGCAACACATCCATCCCATCGACGCCCTCCATGCGAATGTCCGTCACGACGATGTCGAAGCCGACTTCATCGATCAGCCGGACCGCGTCGGCTCCAGTTGTGGCAACGCGCACTTCGTAACCAGACTTGGCCAGCGCCGGCTTGAGTCGATTGCCCACGATGGGTTCATCGTCGAGGACCAGAATGCGGAGCTTCTTCACCGTTTGCCTCCTGTTCGCCGGTCAGTCGAGCGCGTATTCGCCCCGCAGGAATGCGTCCACGTAGCGCGCTACCTCTTCTTCGCTGTGCATGACCGCGTCGATTTGCCTCGTGAAACCTATCAGACGACCAATGCTTTCCAGACGAACCACCGTCTCGGGACGGGGCAGCTTGCGCAATCGGCCCGTGACGAGGTCCGCGTGCTGCCGTGCGGAGAAGTCGAGGCGCTCCAGGATCTCGCGTACCATGGTGGCGCGCCGGACGCGACGTTCTCGATCCGATGCTCCCCCCACGAAGCGGAAGTACACGTGATTCGCGTCGCGGTCGTCGGAGAGGTAGGCATCGACCATGGTGTAGTGGTAGCCGAGATTAAGGCTCAGATTGGCGTACGCATCGGAAACGACCGCCAGATTGCGCCCGCCACGCTGGCTTGCGCCGGGGGACATCGCGCTCGCCATGAACGTGCTCAGGTCCACGCCCACCGGGCGTGTGTCCCAGACTCCGGGCGTGGTCAGCCCAGCCCACATCGCACGCATGGGCGCGGAACGAATCGCCTCGGGCTTGATGGACGTGCCCGGGCGTTCGGCCTGAGCGCTGCCGTCGATGCCGCCACCGATGTCGATCACGCGAAGATTCAGCGGGAGCTCCGAGTCGAGCCGCCGCGCCGACTCGGCGCCGAAGACACGACCGGAGCTGTGGAGACCGATCAGCTCCTCGACTGCCTTCTCGTGGGCGAATCGCACGACATCGTGAAGTGTGCGGCAACGCTCGGCACGGAAGTCCTCCGACGCCGGGTCCAACAGCTGGAGTGGCGTCACCCTTCGCAGCAGTCTTCTGAGCAAGCGGTATTCGACGGCGTCCTCGAATCCGGTCTCTTCCACGAGCTGGTGCTGGAGCAGCTCCCCGACACGGCCCGCGTAGACGATTCCGTCGTCTGCGTCGACAGTGATTTCCTGTCCGACCGCCACGCACGTCGTTGCGTTGCCGCAGTCGACGATGGTGGGCACACGGAACTCTCGTGCGAGAGCGGCCATATGACCGGTTGGTGCACCGATATCCGTGAGTATGGCCGAAACGCGTGGCATGACGCGTACGAAGCGTGGGGATGCACGTCGGGCAACGAGAATTGCCCCAGGCGGCACGGCGTCAAGGTCAGTGTCCGCACCCGCGACATACACTTTGCCGCTCGCGACGCCTCGACACGCGACGTGGCCACACGCGCGCATGATGACCTGGTAGTGCTGGAGTAGCGCTGGGAGGTCCCTGGGTGGCCCGCCCACGGCGGCGAGTTTGAGGCGGCGGGTCTGCAGGACGTAGAGAGTGCCATCTGCGTCGCGGGCCCATTCGATTTCCTGCGGCTGCTTGAAGTACCGCTCGATGCGTGAGCCTATCCGAGCGAGGCGTGCGGCCTCCGCGTCCGTCAACTCGCGCACCCCCTGGCTGTCGACTTGCGTGGCCACGACTTCGAGGCCCCCATCGGGACGACCGACTAGCCGATCCTCTGCCGACGCGGGGCCGTAGTGCAGCACGGCATGGGGTGCTTCACGCGACAGTTCGAAGCTGGAGAGGCTCTGCCCGCCGGCGAGCGCGCGGCTGGCCAGGCCTCGTGTGGCGCCCAAGAGCATCCGTCCGCTGTCGGGACGGTTCGGATCGACCGTGTAGAGCACGCCGGCTGCTGACGCATCGACCATGCGCATGCAGGCAACCGCCATCAGGCCGAACGCTGGTAGGCCACGAGCTCGACGGTACTCGAGCGCGCCTCTCTCATAGAGGCTAGCGAGCACCTCGCGGTACGCGTCGAGCACCTTCTCCGGCGTGACTTGAAGGACAGAGCGATATTGACCTGCGAAGGACTGCTCGTCGTCTTCTCCCAGGGCACTCGAACGAAGGGCAACACAGAGCGGACGCTCGGTGGTCTTCAGACCGGACAGTGCGCGGGCGATCGCCCGACGCACGTCCCTCGGTATCTTCGCTGAGCGCAGTCGCTGGCAGATTCCATCGAAGGCGCTCAGATCTCCTCGGTTGAGGCGTTCGATGGCCGTCTCGACCGGCTGCACCAGACCATTCTCCTCGACGACACGCAAGTAGGCATGTGTCGAGATGGCGAAGCCATCCGGGATGGGGACCTGCAGTCGCGTCATCACCTCTCCAAGGTGCGCGCTTTTCCCGCCGACGAGATTGACGCGGCTTTCGTCTATCTGATCGAACGGTAGACACACCTCGCTGCGAGGCACGACCGGCCGCCCCGAAAGGTCACCCTGCGCTTCGGCGCGGAGCTGATCTACGAGCGCGTAGAGATTGGCATGCTTCTGGTCAGCGATGCTATTCAGGTCGTAGACGATTTTGTCGGCAAGACCGAAGAGCTCATCGACTACCGATACAACGTACGTGCGATCAAAGACATACTCGCCCCCTTGTTTCTCCGCAGCATCCGTGAAGAGCTGCAGCACGCGCGTGTTGTTGTCAATGAGCTGGCGGAACCGCGCGAACACCAGCTTGAACGGCACCCTGGCGTGTTGGCCCACGCCGAACAGCTTGCTCAGCCACGCCATGGGCTATCCTGCCGATCGGCTCTGCCGGCGCTGCAGCCTGGAGAGAGTTGGACGACTTGTTTCATCGCGGCGGTTCCCCTCTCCTTCGGACACTTCGTCCTGGCTGGATGAGCGGAGCTGCGAAGGAGTTGGCTGTCTCGACACGACTCAGGGGACCCTGGTCACCTGTCCTTGGTTGGGTGCGAGCGGAGGGCACACCATCCGCGTCTATCCTTGGATCCTAATCTACTACCAACGCGGAGCGCCGTCCCGGCACAGGAGCAGGACTGCCCGGAAGCTCGGCGTGGTCCGTCGTCCATCAGCAATGGTCGGGGCAGCTCGGCGTCGGCCCCTACCGCTTGGGCCACCCGGCCCCACCCGGCCCCGGAGTGACGTGTCTCGCGGCTCTGGTCAGCCACTGGGTCTGGCGTTCCTGTCGCTCGCCGCTGCAAACGACGCGAGTAGCTAGTGCATCGTTTCAATTGAAACGATGCCCAAAAACGAGGGGTGCCGCGGGTCAGACGAGTGGGTTTGGGGCCGGAAGCGGCGCCCCCACCCAGCTGGAGGCGGCGCTTCCGGCCCCTCAAATCAATCGAAACGCGGCACTAGTGCCCACCGCCCTTCTTGAACACCAGCCCCGTCAAGAACCCAACGCCAAGTGCCACCACAACACACAGGATCCCGTACAGGGAGCCCCTCCGGAACGCCAGGTCCGAGGTCCAGGCAGGAAGGCCCACCAATCTGGCGTGCAAGGCCACCTGCTCGCGTCCGACGACAGTGCGTCCCCGGGCCTGGACCACGCTGACAGTGTAGTCACCAGGCGCCGCGGATTTAGGCCAAGGAAGGCTCGCCTCGAATGTGGCCCGGCCGTCAGTTCGGTCCACGCGCACTCCACCGCGGAAGCTGCCGAACAGGCCCTGCGCCTGCTTGAGCCGCACGTACTCGCGCTGGATGAGATCACGACTCGCGCCCGCGCCTTCGATTTCGGCGCGGCGCACGACAGCGTCGAGGTCGAGCGAGTTGGCGTCGATGATACTTCGGTCGGTTTCTACGGGTGCCGGCGAGCTCGTCGCGATGAGGCACAGCTTGGGCACTCCGGAGACGCTCAGACTGCCGACGTTCGCCCAGAGCGGCCCGATGCGTCCCTTGCGGTTGAATTTTTCTGCGATACGCGCACCCGTCACAATGACAAAGATGTGCGCACCGGGTTCGGCGCTTCCGCGTACGTGGACACGCCCTCCGCGAAACGCAGCGTCCATGAGGATGGGGTTGGGATCTACGCGCACCGCCGCGACCGCGACTGGCTCAGCCAGCAGCAGCGCGAGCGCGAAAGTGAGTAGAACACGAGCGTACATGGCGACTCCCTCAGTGCCCACCCTTGGCGTATGACAACAGGAGCGAGGGTGTAGCGACCAGCCCGTATGCCATCTTGACACACACGACCAGCACGATGATCGACAGAATGATCCTGAGCTGTTCGCCGCGAAGGCGTTTCGCCACACGAGCACCCAGCTGCGCGCCGATCGTCGAACCGAGCGCCAGTATCATGGCGAGCATCAGGTCAACGGTGTGGTTCACCGAGGCCTGCATGAACGTCACGCCGCTCGCCGTGAAGAGGATCTGGAAAAGGTCCGTTCCAACCGCGACGTGCATCGGCATGCGCAGCAGGTAGACCATCGCGGGGATCATGATGAACCCGCCGCCAACACCCATGATGGCGGCCAGAATCCCGACGAGAGCGCACAAAGCGATCGGCACGAAAATCGAATGCTGGATGCCCGACTTGGCGAAGTTGGTCTGAAGAGGAAGCCGCAACAGCAGTCGGGCCACTGTGGATGGCTTGGGTCGGGCGGCCAGGTCCGAGCGCTTGCCCCGCAGAGCGCCCAAGCTCTCCGTGAACATGTAGCCACCGATGAGCCCCAGCACCACGACATACGTGGCCATGATCAGGAAGTCAGCGTTCCCGACCTGACGCAAGGCCTTGATTATCTGGACTCCGACCGCGCCGCCTCCAATTCCGCCGACGAGCATCAGGCCACCCAGCTTGTAGTCGACGTTGCCCATTCGGGCATGCGCCAGGGTGCCCGACGCAGAAGCCGCCGCGATCTGGCACGAGTCCGTGGCGGCAGCCACCGTCGGAGGGATCCCGACCATCATCAACAGCGGCGTCATCAAGAAGCCACCGCCAACGCCGAACATGCCCGACAGGAATCCGACGAGACCGCCGAGACCCAGGGGAATCAACAGGTTGACGCTAGTGGCGGCGATGGGAAGGAACAGATACATGGTTGGCCTCCCGTGCCAGTTCGATGACGGAACCCCAGCCGGATCGCCAGCGTCCACGTCGGTTTTGTGATTCGGTGGCGAAGAGCGCACGCCGGCCGGTATGTGTCCGATCCGACGAGCTCTGCGCGTGTCGCCAGCAGAAAGCGAGCTGGGGTGCTTGTTTTCACCCTGCCTGGCCCTCCCAATGCACCTCGACGACCTGCGGAACGGTCCTGGCAATGTCGAGTGCTGTCCGCATCAGCTCGTCGTCGCGAAGGTTCCCGTGGATTGACAGGCGACCGTCGTCCGCGACGACCTCGAGCTCCGCATGGGCAGTGGTGGCATGGCGTGCTAGTGCGCCGCGAACCCTGCAGGCCAGTGCGAGGTCGCGCAGCGCCTTGCGCGACACAGCGGTCGGCTGAAACTCGGGAAGAGCCGCCGTGGCGCGGATGGCGGCGCATGCGCCGCGAACCCCCATCGCATCGAGGTTGACCACGAGATCGTAGAGCAAGGGCGAGTTCCAGTCGATGCCGTACAGAAACCGGGTCCAGCGAGCGCGTTCCTCGTCCACGCGGCGCACATGGGCTTCGGCAGACTCACGACTACAGCGCAGGCGGCGCATGGCTGCACTCACGCGGAAAGGCGTGGGTGCGATCAGACGAACGCGCAGCACATGGCTAATGTCGCGCAGCAGCAGGTGACCTGCGTGACCGTGGTACACGACGTCGTCCTGCTCTGCGGCGTCCAAGAGCGCGCCCTGTATGTACACCAAGTAGAGACGGCGCTCGTGCCCGAGCCGTTCCCACAGTCCCGGCGCGCGCTCGAGCGCTTCTGCGAGCCGTTGCTCGGCAACGCCGTACTGCTCGGCAGCTGCCGCCAAGATCTCTCGACTGACGAGGCGGTAGCCAAGCTGTTCGGCGACGCACTCGGCGACAACGGTCCCTCCGCTGAACGAGCCCCTCGAAATAGTGATGATCATGGACAACCCCCTTGGGATACTGGCGCAATCTTGAGTGGGGTCGCCGAAGCCTGCCGCGATGCCGGGATGGGCGGCGAGCGTCGACGGCCTCCACGCGGCGCAGACCATGGGACACGGGCGGGGTCGAGCCCGAAACAGGATGCGCCTTCTCTCGCTCTCGGGAGAACGGCCGCCCAGCCGCTAGATGCGCACGAAAACACGGCGTCGAGGCTCAATGTCCGCGGGACGACAGCTTGATTCCGAACACGCGCTCGATGCCCGTCAGCATCAGGCCGACCACGGCGCCGAACAGCATCGGGCCGAGGAAGCAGGCAAGTAGGTAGGCCCCTTGGGCCTGGAATCCGGCCTTGTCGGGATTCGCGTCTCGGGCGATCGCGTCCAGCCATTGCAGAAACGGCATACTACCCTCCTCCGTGCAGGACTTTCATCACGAGCTTCGCTGCCACCATGAGCACGGCGAAGTAGGCAATGTAGGCGAAGACGTTGCGCAGGCGCGGGCCACCGAGACGCCGCGTGAGCGACGCCCCGATCTGCGAGCCCAGCGTGGACCCAATGAGCAAGCCGAGAACCAGGACGAGGTTCACGTTCCCCTTCATGCCGTGCGTGAAGGCACCGTACGCGGAGGAGAACATGATCTCGAACAAGTCCGTGCCGACGGCGACCGCCGTCGGACACCCGATGATGTAGATGAGCGCGGGCATGCGGATGAATCCGCCTCCAACGCCGAGCAGGCCGGCCAGGACCCCGGTCGCGAACCCGACACCCAGGATCACCCACAACGAGATGGAGGCGATGCCGGAGCGCGGCAGTGAGATCATGGGCGGCAGGTGGAGCGCCGACAAACGCTCGACGAACCAGTTCTTCTCGATCGTGTCCGAGCCGCCCGCGCGCACACTCGCCAGAGCCTTGCGCGACTCCCGCAGCACGACGGTGCCGATCCAGACGAGCAAGACCATGTAGATGACGCTCATCACGAGCGTCATGACGGGGATCTGTGCGTGGCCCAGCGTGACATGCCCCGCCCTCTTGAGGACCTCGAGCCCGGTAGCACCCACCTCGACCCCGCCCGCCGTGCCGGCGCACATCAGGAGGCCGAGCCGGTAGTCGATGTTGCCGATGCGCCCATGACGAATGGTCGCCGCGGTAGACATGCCCGCCATTTGTGCAAGGTCCGAACCGACCGCGACGTTGTACGGAACTCCGAACAGGATGTTCAGCAGTGGCGTCAACAGAAACCCGCCACCGACTCCGAACAGCCCAGCCATGAATCCGACGACGAGCCCCAGGATCGCGAAGCTGGCCAGGGCATTGAGAATGGTCATTCCAAACATCAGAGGTCCCTCCTGGGCTTCGCTTCACCGCCGTCAGCGTCAGCGGACTGCGAATCCTCTTCCACGTGAAAGCGGTAGTTACCGGCGAGGAACGCCGCAACATACCATTTCATACTGGCTTCGTCAGCCATGAACATGTCAAGCTGGCGTGAACACGCCATCAAGCGCCCCAGCATGTCGAGGCGGTCTTCGGTCACCTCGCGCGGATAGCGCCGGAGCCAAGCATTGACGAGGTCCTCCCGCACATCGACGCAGAAGCCGAAGTGCTGCAGGCACTCCTGAAGGAACCGGGCCCGCAAGTTCTTGCGGAACGCTTCGGTGCCTCCGCCCTTGAATCGGAAGTCGATGAAGTTCGAGCTCTGGCTGTCGTCCACGCACGAGTCGACCATGGCATAGTGGTAGGCAAGGCGTGAGTTGAAGTTCATGTAGTTGTCGCCCACCGCGACGTAGCTGCGAGCGCCGAGCTCACGCGCCTCATTGGCGCGGTCCGTGATGGCGCGCGCCACGACCGAGGCAAAACCCGATAGGTTCACGTAGTCCCGCCCGGCCCAGGATACGTCTGGGTGGGTCATGCCACGCCACAGAGCCCGGAACGGCAGCGAACGAATAGCTTCTGGGCGTATTCTCGGCGCGGGCTGCGCCTCGGGTTCGAGTCCTCCACCCAGATCGAGGACGTGCAAGTCGATGGGCACATTGCACTCGAGCACACGGGTGCTTGAATTCCGCCCCTCGGACTCCTCGTCACCGAGCGAGAATACGGTCTGTATTGCCTTTTCGTGCGCGAAACGCACGACGTCGTGTACGGAACGGCAGCTCGAAGCCCGAAAGCTCCACGCGCTTGGGTCGAGTAGCTTGAGGGAAGTGACGCGCTCGGCAAGCGGGTGAGGTGAACGCGACGCGCGCTGACGCGCCCGGTCCTTGGCATCCGCCGCGAACAGCAGACCCGGGTAGACGCGTCTGGCAGCTGCATCCAAGCTCGCGGAGTCTGCGCCCGCAAGCAAGCGAGTCGCTTCACCGGCATCGAATAGCGCAGGTACACGGTACTCTCGTACGAGAGCAGCGGAGTGGCCGGCCGGGTTGCCGAAGTCGACAATCAGGCCGCCGATGCGTCGCAGGAACTTGACGCATTCGGGGCACGTGTGTCGCAGCACCACGATCGCTCCTTCGGAAACCCGCTCGAGAGTCCTGGCACTCTCCGCGATGTGAACGGGCCCCGAGGCGCGCCCCGGATAGATGGTGACGCCGCCTGTGAGCAAGGGAGCGACCTTGGGTGCGCGCATGATACGTGGGCGGTCGGCGCCCAGCCGGAGCGGGCGCGCCTGCAGGACCCAAATAGTCCCTGCGTCGTCGACGGCCCATTCGATGTCCTGTGGCGCACCGCACAGCTTCTCGAGACGCAAGGCCAGGGCGGCCAGGGCCGCGAGTTCCCCATCGTCGACGCTAGCCTGGTTTGCCAGGTCGGCAGGCGCGGCTTCCTCGCGCACGCCGCCGCCAGGTAGCATTGCGCTACGCACGCCCTTGTACTTGACATGGCGGGCCAATACGTCGTGACGGCGCGTCCGGGAGACGAGGAACCGGTCGCCCGTCGAAGCACCGGTGAAGCCGACACCCCACGACGCGGTGACCAGCAAGGCGTCGGAGCGCGCGTCCGCCGGGTCGCGGGTGTACAGGACACCTGAGCTGCGCGCCTGAACCATGTGTAGAAACAGTACGGCCATTGGGCAGTCCGCTTCCGCCACGCCTGAGCTCACGCGGTACGCCATGGCGCGCGCGTTGAACCGGCTGGCCCACACCGCCCGACAGGCCTCGGCGAGTTCGTTCTGTGGAACATGAATGCGACTGTCGAACTGCCCCGCGAAGGTCAGGGCGCTGTCCTCCCCGACCGCGCTGGAGCGCACTGCGAAGGTGTCGTGAGTCCGACACATCAGACGGCGGAGCTCCGCGCGAATCGCCACGTCGATCGGCTCAGGCACCGGAGTCGCGAAAACCTGCTCGCGCAAGCGGTGCGACGCGCGAGACAGACTGGACAGGTCGTCGACGTCGACGTGAGGCAGCTCGGATCGGAGGCATCCGTACAGATTGGCCTCACGCGCGAACTGGTTGTAGGCGCGTGTCGACAGCACGAATCCGTCCGGTACCGGGAGACCGTTGGCGCGCAGCAACGCGAGCTGCGTGGCCTTGTTGCCCACCAGAGGCGCATGCTCCTTGAAGATGTCGGCGAGCGGGTAGGAAATGGCGCCCTGCTCCACGCGCTGGACACTGGCAAGTTGGCTAGCCACCTCGTTCTTGATAGCGCCGAGCACCGTGAGCAACTCGCCGTATCGGCCCTCGGAGAGTCGCTCGAGAGCGTCGACCAACGCCTCGGTACGTTCGAGCAGCAGATCGACGCACTCGCGAATATGCGGGTCGCCCGCCGGAACGAGCAGCAGGTCGTTCTCCAGCGCCGTGATCAGCTCCAGCGCCGTGGCGTTGTTGCCGAGCAGCTCCTGCAGAGCGCGAAACCTGCGAGCCAGCCTGTCCATCGGGGACTCCGTGGACCGTGCCGGAGGGGGCGGGCGTCTTCCAAGCACTAGTCTTCCTCCCCGCTCATGTCATGGCCGAGCGCATGAGCGCTGCGGGTCCACAGGGCCCGGGCGACCACGCCGCCAACCAGCGCGACGACGAGTGCGGCCGCGCCGAACAATGCGACCAGGCTGGCAACGTGCAGCACGGTCCGGACACCCGGAGGTAGCGTGGACCAGCCAGCGTCGGCGCTGAGCATCGGCAGTGCCAGAAGTCGGCCGAAACCTACGAGGCCGAGTACGAAGCAGCTGGCGATACGGATGGGAGTCTCGCGCATCAGCCGCGCGCCGACCATTCCGAGATGGAAACCCGGAATCGAGCCCAGGTAGAGCAGCAACGTTGCGTGCAGGTTTACGTGACCGCGCACGGCGAACGTCACGGCCCCGTAGGCACCGATGACGAGTACCAACGACAGATCAGCGGCGATCGCGATGGAGGCTGGCATGCCCAGCAGGTAGATCAGCGCGGGCACCGTGAGGAATCCGCCCAGAGCGATCGTGCCGCCGAACCAGCCAGCGACGAACCCGATAGCCAGCACGAGCCACAACGAGACTACCACGTTCGAAGCAGGGAACCGTATGACAGGCGGCATTCGCAACGGCCTGAGCCGTCGCATGACGCCCTTGACGGATAGAGGTCGCGCAATGGGCGCGTGGCGCCGGCTGCGCCACAGGTCCATGAGGAGCATGTGCGTTACCGCGCCAAGGACGACGATGAGGACGCCGCTGACGTGCATGTCTGCGACCGCGCGGCCGTAGCGCTCGCGGAGCAGCGCGGTGACACCACGGCCCAGTTCAACACCGGCGACGCTGGGAAGCGAAAGCAGAACGAGCAGCTTGGGATCAACGCGACGCAGCGCGTTCCACCTGCGCTTGCTCGTCGCCATGCGGCCCAGCCGGTGAAGCAGGTTCGACCCGACCGCCGTCAACCCGTCAACGCCGAGCCCCATCAACCCCGGGACCATTACAAAGGCACCCCCTCCTCCAACGAACCCGCCGAGCATTCCGCCCACCAGCCCGAGCGCGATCAGGCCTACGACGTTGACAGTCTCGACCGGGACAAACTGCATCACCTGAATCCGCAGAGTTGGAGCAGCGCCTGAACGACGCGGCGGCAGCAATAGGCAGCCAACGCAGCCCACAGCACGACGGCACCGACCTCGAAGCCAACGTTTCTGGTCAGGACATCGACCAGACGCGCCGGGGGTCGGAACGCCGTGTAGTAGACGCCGAGTGCGGCGGGCACGAAGAACGCCAAGCTCAGAATCTGGGGTTCCCCGCGTCGGCCCATGCGCACCTTATCCATTCCGAAGTTGGTCGAAGCCGAGGAACCCCGGCTTCACATCCACCATGGAATTCGCGACAGTTTCGAGCGACTCCGTTGCCCGCATCGGCAGGCCGGCTGGTGCAAGAGCCGCACTGCCGATGAACAGAACGCGCAAGGCTGCACCGCGGTAGAGGCCCCGGTGAAACGGGAAGGATCGGCGCCAGAGCGAAAGCTTGTGTTCACGCACCGGCAGAGGGGCTTGCGGATCCAGCGCCCGCAGGACGCAGAAGAGACCGCGGCCGTGCTTGTGTGTCCACCAGTTCAGCTGCTCCGGAAACGAGCCTCCGCATCTTGCGTTTCGCTTCCGTGCAACCGCAGGTAACGACACCACCCGGACGACCAACGCCACGACGAAGAGCACGAGTGCGACCCATGGAACGAGTACGAGTACCATTCGGACTCCGTCATGCGTGTCGAGACTATGCAGTAGCCACGTATGGTACCGGCACGCAGAAGCGGCATCAAGCCTGGAAAGAATCCCGGGCCGACGGTCGGTCTTGTGCCTGCGCGTCGCCGGCAGAGCTCTAGCGTCCGGACGAGCGCCGAACCTTGCTACGGCATGCACTCGACAGGGAACCCCGTCATCCGCTGGAAACACCCGCGCAGTCACCAAGCGCGATGCGCGCACAGACGAAGACACCCCCGCGGCGCTTCCCACGTGAGGAACACACGACCCTCAGATCGCGCCTGCCGAAAACAGACCGAGCAAGGGCGGGGGAGCCCCCCTAGGGAGGGGGCCGTCCCCGCCTCCACCTGCGAAAGCTCGAGCTACTTCTTGGTGGGAACGTCCCCGGTGGCGTACCCGTGGACCTTGATCTCAACCTTCTTGTCGAGGTTCTTGTAGTACTCCTTGAGCACTTCCAGCACCTCGGGACGGCTGAAGTCCGGATCGAGTTCTCCGCCTTCCGACAGAGTCTTGCGCACCATCGTTCCGGACAGGGTGAGCCGGTCCTCCTTGGGGTGCGGGCACGTGCGTGCCGATGCCATGCCCCGGCATTTGCGGCAGAACCAAGTCCAGTCGATCTTGATCGGCTGGAGGAGCAGTGAGCCCGACGGGATTTCGTCGAAGATCTTCTGTGCGTCGAACGGGCCGTAGTACGTCCCCACGCCCGCATGATCTCGCCCCACGATGAGGTGCGTGCAGCCGAAGTTCTGGCGGAAGACGCCGTGCAGCAGAGCCTCGCGCGGGCCGCCGTAGCGCATCTCCATCGGGTAGCCGCCCTGGAGGCAGGTACCCTTGACGAAGTAGTTGTCCACCAGGACGTTGATGGCACGCACGCGCACGTCAGCCGGAATGTCGCCCTCCTTCAGCTTGCCCACGAGCTGATGGATGAACAAGCCATCGACGACCTCGATCGCGATCTTCGCAAGGTACTCGTGCGAGCGGTGCATCGGGTTGCGCAGCTGCAGCGCTGCAACGGTCTTCCAGCCAAGCTCTTCGAACTTGGCGCGGCTTTCCTGCGGCCGCATGTAGACGTCGCGGAACATCTCCGGGTAGTAGCTCTCGGAGAGTACCTTCACCGGACCCGCCAAGTTGATGTCGGCCTGGTCGAGTACTTTCTTTACACCGGGGTGCTCGGGATCGTCAGTGCGGAAGACCTGCTTGCACTCGTAGGCCTTGTCGATGGTGAATTTCTCGGTGACCTGCATGGTCGCCATCGTCTCGCCCGTCTCGTCGTCGACTAGGGCGACGCTCGCGTTCGGGGCGATTCCGTTGGCCACGTCCTTGTTTGCGGAGAGCGTGATCGGAATCGGCCAGAAGAGCCCGGAGCTGGTCTTGTAGTCGGCACATACGCCCTTCCAGTCGGCTTGACCCATGAAACCGAGCAGCGGGGTGAACGCTCCGATGCCCATCATGATCAAGTCGGACGTCTCTCGAGACGTCATGCGTACCTGAGGAAGGGTGCTCGCCCTCTTCAACTCCTCCTCGCGCTCTTTGCCCTGGAGCAGAAGCGGTTTCAGTTCCTTGGAGCCGTGCGGTTGAATCAATGCCATGGTGCCTCCTCGTTTGCTGTGCCAAGTGGCAGGCAAGCTGCTACACACACCCCGTGGGCTTGGGCAGCCCTGCTACCTTGCAGGCGCCCTTGGCTGGCCCGCTCGGGAACAGCTCGTAGATCTGCTTCAGCGGGATCCCCGTGTCCTTGCAGAGCTTGCGGATCATCGGGGCGATGTTGTTCTTCAGGTAGTACTCGCGCAGGTAGTTGACGAGCTTCCAATGCTCTGCCGAAAGCTCCTGCACGCCTTCGGTCAAGGCCAGGGACTTGGCCACCGCTTCGTCCCACTGCGAGGGGTCAGCAATGAATCCGTCTTCGTCGACTTCCAGCGATTTGCCGCCTAGCTCGATATTCGACACGCGCGGCCTCCTTGGTGTAGTGGGCAGACCATCCTACCCTGGCGCGGATGCATATCTTCTGCACGCACCATGGAGGGTGTCAAGCAGTATGCAGGGTAGGGGTCCGTCCAGCCGGACGCCTCCTCTGCGTCAAACAAGGGCGGATAGTCCGCCTGCTGGCCGGTTCGGGCTCTCCAGAATCGGGACCCTCGAGCCGTCAACACGCGCAGCGGCCGCTTGGGCTGCTGTTGCTCGTTCCACGTAGGGACCGAGCACCCACCGGAAGGCAACGACCTTGCAGATGACGAGCGTTGCCGGGGGACGGCCGTTGGCCCGCACCCACCAGTAACAACGCCCCGCGCAGACTCGCGTCATCGCCGTTGCCCCGGTGCACTTTCTGGACACGCATGCCGCGGGCCCTACGCTCACCACAGGGCCAGTCAAACCGGGGCGACCGACTGACAAAAATCAATACAAACAGCTCGTTGAGCCGCCAAGCCACAGGGTCGGGCGCTGGTTGACACAGGGTGCGTGCTGGTGCTATGCACACAAGCCCACGCGGCAAGCGCCGCGCCGGTGTCGAACAGGCTTTCGCCAGAATCGTGAGGGCTTGTGGCCGCGGTGACGATGGACCAGACGCTAGTCGAACGCCGGTCCCACATCCTTTCCAAGTGGCTCGATGCGGTGCTGAGCCGCTACCCGGAGCAGACTCGCGGTGCTCTCGCTCGGCCGGCTGACGCTCTCGCCAACCCAATGGGGGCCATCATCGTCGAGGGGCTCGGTGCCGTGTTGGATTGCGTGTCTGGGGCGCCGTCGACCACGGTCGAAGAGCCGCTCGACCGCCTCATGCGCCTCTGGGCGCTCGACGGCCCGGAAGTCTCCCATGCATTGGGCTTCCTCGAGGCGCTGAAGGGACTGCTGTGCGCTGAGCTTTCCGGAGTGCCAGGCGAGGGCCTCGCGGTGGCCGAGGCGCGCATCGACGAGCTGGCGGCACGAGCCGCCGAACGCTTCGCCGCGGCGCGCCGCGCGCTCGTGGAGATCCGCACGCGCGAGCAAGAGCACGGACGGGCCACGCTGCTCGAGCGTTTGCAGCGCGAGCGACAGGACAGGAGGAAGCAGCCATGTCAGCGGTAGTCCCTGCGGCGCGCCAGCGCCGCACGGGAGCCTTTGGGGCTCTTGTCGCAGTGGCGGCGCTTTGCGCGATTGCGCTCGCCGCTGCGTTCTCGCCCGGCGCGGGCTTCGCGCTCACCATCGTGCTGCCCTACGCAGCAGTCGCCATCTTCGTCGGTGGTATCGTGCTGCGGGTGCTGCGCTGGGGGCGAGCCCCCGTCCCGTTCCGCATCCCCACGACGTGCGGTCAGCAGCGCTCCCTTCCGTGGCTGACGCACCAACCGCTGGAAAACCCCTCGGGCACGCTCGGGGTGGTCGGGCGCATGGTGCTCGAGGTGTTGCTGTTCCGGTCGCTGTTTCGCAACACGCGCAGCCAGATGGGGCCGGACCGGCGGTTGCTCTACTTCAGCGAGAAGTGGCTGTGGCTTGGCGCCATCGCGTTCCACGCATCGCTGTGCGTCGTGCTGATCCGTCATCTGCGCTTCTTCCTCGATCCGGTGCCCCGATTCGTCGGCGCCGTCCAAGCGGTGGACGGTTTCTTCCAGATCGGTCTTCCCGAGGTGTTTCTGAGCAGCCTCGGCATCTGCGCGGGGCTGCTGTACCTGACCTACCGGCGCTTCGCGGATCCCCAAGTTCGCTACTTGTCGCTGGCGGCTGACTACTTTCCCCTGTTCCTGTTGCTCGGAATTGCCGCGACAGGCATCCTAATGCGGCACTTCGTGAAGACCGACGTCGTCGCGATCAAGGCGCTCATGGTCGGACTGGTCACCTTCCATCCACAAGCGTTGCAGGCGCCTTCTCCCACGTTTCTGGTGCATCTGACGCTCGTCAGCGCACTGTTGATCTACTTCCCGCAGAGCAAACTGACACACATGGTAGGCGTGTTTCTCAGCCCGACGCGCAACTTGGCGAACAACAGCCGTGTGCAACGGCACGTGAACCCGTGGAATCCTGTCGTCAAAACGCACACGTACGAGGAGTGGGAGGAGGAGTTCCACGAGAAGCTGAAGGCAGCCAGTATCCCCTTCGACCACCCTGGCGTCTCCGAAGCGGACGCCAAGCCAACCTCGCACGTGGGTGGGTGACATGTCCGAGACCAAACGAAGCCCCGAAGAGCTCGCGCAAGTCGACTATCGGCCGCCTGCCAGTGATGGGCTCGCCACGCGCGCTGAGCTCGTGAAGGGTACGTACTGCTATCCGGCGCTCAGCAAGAACCAGAAGTACTTGGGGCTTCCGGACCTGGGGTCGTGGCAGCCGAGCGACGAAGTCTGGCCGCTGCCCGAGAACTGGAAGTCCACGGTGCTCGACGGCATGGCCGCTCGTCTCGAGCGTTTTCGCTCGCTAGCCGTTTTCATGGATATCTGCGTGCGGTGCGGTGCGTGCGCCGACAAGTGTCACTTCTATCTCGGCTCCGGCGACCCGAAGAACATGCCCGTCATGCGCGCGGAGCTCATGCGTTCGATCTATCGACGCTACTTCACCACAGCAGGGAAGCTGTTCGGTCGGGCCGCGGGAGCTCGCGACCTGACGCCGGAAGTCATCAAGGAGTGGTTCTACTACTTCTACCAGTGCACCGAGTGTCGACGCTGCTCGGTGTTCTGCCCCTACGGCATCGACACAGCCGAGATCACGATGCTCGGTCGCGAGCTACTGCAGCTCATAGGCATTGGCATCAACTGGGTAACCGAGCCTGCCGCCAATTGCTTTCGGACCGGCAACCACCTCGGACTCGAGCCGCACACGTTCAAGGAGAACATCGAGTTCGCCGTGGACGAGCTGGCAGACATCACCGGCATACGCGTAGAGACTCCGCTGAACAAGAAGGGGGCTGAGATCCTGTTCGTGATTCCGTCAGCCGACGTGTTCGCGACACCGCACTACTTCACGTTCCTCGGATACTTGTGCCTGTTGCACGAAGTCGGGCTGGACTACACGTTCAGCGCCTATGCCTCCGAAGGGGGCAACTTCGGCCTTTTCCACTCGCACGAGATGATCAAGCGGCTCAACGCCAAGATCTACGCGGAAGCGAAGCGGCTGGGTGTCAAGTACATCATCGGTGCCGAATGCGGGCACATGTGGCGCGTGCTCCATCAGTATATGGACACCATGAACGGCCCAGCAGACTTCCTCGAGGTACCCCGGTCCCCCGTGACGGGCACGGTATTCGAGAATGCACGTTCGACGAAGATGGTACACCTGGCCGAGTTCACCGCGGATCTCCTCCATCATGGCAAGCTCAAGCTCGATCCGACGCGCAACGACCGATGCATCGTGACCTATCACGATTCCTGCAACCCCGCCCGGGCCATGGGGTTGCTCGAGGAACCGCGTGTGATCCTCAGGGCCGCCTGCAACCACTTCCATGAGATGCCCGAAAACACCATACGCGAGCAGACCTTCTGCTGCGGCAGCGGGTCGGGCCTCGGGACAGAGGAGAACCTCGAAATGCGGATGCGTGGCGGTCTTCCGCGCGCCAGCGCAGTAAGGTACGTTAAGCAGAGGCACGGAGTGAATCTGTTGACGTGCATGTGCGCCATCGACAAGGCGACGCTGCCAGCGCTGCTCGACTTCTGGGTCGGTGGCGTCGAAGTCGCAGGCGTCCACGAACTGCTCGGCAACGCGCTCGTGATGAAGGGCGAGAAGCCGAGGACCTTGAATCTGCGCAACGAGCCGCTCGCCGGGGAGGAGGTGGGACCGTGATCTTCGACGCTGGCAAGATCATGCTTGGCCTGGCAGCCTTCGCCGGGCTCGCGACAGCGCCCGCGTGGTACGACGCTGCGGGCGGCAAGGTAGGCGCTCGGCCCCGCCTCGAGGTTGGTACGTCCGAGAAGCGCTGTGTGCTGCCCGTCGAAGACATGCGGGCAACGCACATGCAGCTGCTCTACGGCTGGCGCGACGGCGTGGTGCGCAACGGCCGGCGCATGACGCATACCTCGGACGGAAAGCCAATCCGCATGAGCCTGACGGGCACGTGCCTCGGTTGCCACTCACGCAAGGCGGCCTTCTGTGATAGGTGTCACGACTACGCAGCGGTCACGCTGAACTGCTTCGGGTGCCACGCCGACTCGAAAGGGCCGGAGAAGGATCCGTAGTGTTGCGCGGCGCACGCGGTGCTGGTCTTTCACGGGCCCTCCGAGTACGCGAAGCACGCGGGCTCGCGGTGCGCCGTGCCGCTGTGCCGACCGCGCACCGTTTCGGGCCAAGCTGCGTGGTGTCAGAGCGCGTGAGCGGCGCCGGGGTATCCGTGCTATTGGGGCGGGGCTGCAGTCGGGAACCAGAGCGAGAACGTGGTGCCCTGTCCCGGCAGGCTGGTCACGTCCATCCGTCCTCCCAGACTCCGCATGACGTCGCGGCAGCTTGCCAGTCCAAGGCCCCAGTAGCGTCGGGACGCGCCTGCGGTCGAGAAGAACGGTTCGAACACGTGCCGGAGTTGATCCGCAGGAATCGCCGGCCCGTCGTCGTGGATGCGCACCGAAACGCCGAGGCCCGAACCTTCCACGTGAAGGTGCACCTCCCCCTGGTCGCCCACGGCATCGAGCGCGCTGTTGATCAGCGTGAGAAACACCTGCTGCGTCTGCGCCAGGTTGCTGTGGATCGGCGGCACTTCGGGAGCGTAGTGGCGCACGAGCCGAACGCTCGGCGTGCCGCCGCTCTCCAGCAATCCCAGGGCTTCGTCGAGGGCCGCTCCCACGTTGACGAGTTCCTTCTCGGGTCCGAAGCGACGAGAGAAAGCCACCAGGCCGTGGGTGACCCTGCGGCTCCGTTCCACCTGAGTCCCGATCCTGTCGAGTCGATTCCTGACGTCCTCGACGTCCCTGACGTAGGCGTGGTCGAGCAGCGCTCCGAGTTGACCCAACTCGTCCCCTATGGTGGCGAGCGGTCCGCGCAGCTCGTGGGCTACCGAAGCGGCCATGCGACAGAGCGTTCCCATCTTGTCGCCCTGAGCGGCAGCCTCCACCTGCGTAGCATGGTACGCCTCGAGCTCACGGAGTTGCCGTGCGCGCAAACGCGCCATCAGTACGCCTGCTACCGGGACGGTGACCAGCAAGAGCGCCAGAACCCAGAGGATGGCCGGCTGAGACTCGAACGTCGCCCAATGGCTGTCAGCGCCCCTGCGTGCAACGAGTACCCACGAATCGCCGCGGAGCCAGGCGGTTGCCAGGTACTCGCGCCGCCCGTGCCGCTCGGTAGCCACGAGTCGTACGCCGGGATGAGGCGACACGCGGCCGATGGCAGCCTTGGCCATTACGCGTCCTGCCAGCGAGGTTTGCGTTTGGAACTCGCCAGCCCGGTTGAGTATGAAGAGCTCCACCGCCGATTCGGCACCATCTTGCCGCAGCAGGGTGCCCAGCAAGTCGATGTCGATCGTGACACGCAACACGTAGTCGTGCCCTTGGTCGCGGGTCTTGATCGCGACCACCACGTGAGGCACGTTGCGGTACCCGAGGAACACATCGCTCTGGCAAGCGCCCTCGCGCATGACCTTGCGGAACCACGGGGTATCGCGGTAGTTGCGGTGGGCGAGCGGGTAGGGTCCGGCATAGGCCAACTGCTGCCCTTGCTCGTCGATCACGCCCAGGTCGACGATGCCGCCGTTCTGTTGCATGGACCGCAACAGAGTCTGCAGGTGGTCGAGATCGGTGAGTTGGGCTACCGGCACCGAGGTAGCGATCACGCGCAGCTGGCGAAGCTTCTCGTCCAGGAGCAGCTCGACCGTAGATCTTCTTCCCAGCACGAGCGCCGTCATGGCATCACGCGCTTGAGCGTCGCTGGCGCGTTGCAGTGCGCGAAGGCCCACCACCGCCAGCATCGCGAGCGGAATCAATCCCAGCGCGATGCTCGCGACGAGCGATTGCCAGCGCATTCGACGGGACAAACGGGTCGCGACGTCAACCACCGGCACCCCCACCCTGGTCGCGGTAGCCTACACCCGACGCTGCGCGTAGCTTTGGCGGAGCGACACAGATCATGCAGTGGCGCTCCCTTCGACAAGGGAGCCAGCGCCGTGGCAGACTCCATCACGGGCGCGTCTTGCGCGCAACCGCCCTCGGGGTGGCTGCGCCGGCCGACGCGCTGTCAGGTCGAGGCCGACCCTAGACGTCGAAGAAGAGCTGGGCCGGCTGACAAGCCTATATGGTGGGTATTGGGTGCGCCCAATAGCGCCAATGTATGCAAGAACAGGATACAGTCGCACAGCTGGGCTGATGGCTGCGTCATCCAAGCGCGCCTCGCTTGCGGCACGGATCCGAGCCGCGGCGCGGGTGAGGGCAAGCTGATGGCACGCCAGCAGCAAGCGGACCCAACGCCGACTGGCCCCGACCAGTGCATCGCTGCCGGAGCGTCCGATGAGAGGAACCAGGCCAGCGACGGCCAGCCAGGCACGCCTGGGGGATCAGGACGTCGCCACTGGATACCCGAGCCGCCGGATGCCAGCTGTCGCATCCGTCTGCTGGTGGTCGACCGCGATCCGCGCGTCGCCCTGGCGTGCCGCGAGACGCTGGACAGTTCCGGCTTTCACGTGGACGCAGCTGAGAGCGTCACCGCAGCGCTCTCAGCGTTGAGGAGCGAACGGTACGACTTGACCCTGGTCGAGCTATCGCTACCGGACGGGACCGGGTTCGATTTGCTGCGCGAAATGCGGAGGATTTCGCCCACGACGGTTCCGATCGTCACTTCTGCGTATTCGACGGTGCGCACGGCCGTCGAGGCCGTGAGGCGCGGTGCCTACGACTACCTAGTCAAGCCCTTCTCCAACGACGTGCTGGTCGAGTCGCTGGCTGAAGCACTGGAGAAACGCGCGTTCTTCGGGAGCTCGCTCATCAGTCCCGCCGACAACTTCCAGGAAATGCTCGGACACAGCCGTGCCATGCTCGACCTGCGGCAGTGGATTCGCGCGACCTCCACGTCACACGCGAGCGTCCTGCTGCTCGGTGAGCTCGGGACCGGCAAGGAGCTGGTGGCACGCATGCTGCACCAACGCAGCTTTCGCTCGGATGGTCCCTTCGTCACGGCACCGTGCAGCGGAGCGGAGCCAGGCCAGATCTTGGCCGAGTGGTTTGGCTGCCTGCGTGGGGATGCGGTCGCGACGGGTGCGTTCACCAAAGCGACCGGTGGCACGCTCTACCTGCGCGACATTGGCGATCTGGCACCAGAGCTGCAGGACGCCCTGTGCTCGACGCTGCGGACCAGGCGCCACGTGCCTGCGGGAAGCAACGAGGCGCACAAGCTCAACGTGCGCATTATCTCGGCCACGGATCGCAACCTGGCAGGCCTGGTTGCAGATCGTCGGTTTTCCCAGGACCTTTTCTACGCGATAGCGAGCCATACCGTTACGTGCCCGCCGCTCAGAGATCGGCGCGAGGACATCCCCCTGCTGGTCGACTACTTCCTGACTCGATTGTGCCGCCAGGCCAGACACCGCAGGATACACGTAACCCCTGCCGCCATGGCCTTGCTCGGCGAGCACACGTGGCCCGGCAACGTCCGCGAGCTGGAATGTGTGATCGAAGAGGCGGCTCTCCGCGGCACCGGCGACGTCATCGATGTCAACGACATGAGGCTGCTCGAAAACCGCCCCATCGTCTCGCCGGTGCCCAGCACTGCCCAGGAGCTCAAGCAGCAACTCAAGGCGCTGCGCGCGGAGGCCGTGGTTGAACGAGAGCGGCTGTTCGTAGTGCGAGCTCTGGAGCGCCACCAGGGCAACGTCAGCGCGGCCGCGCGCGCCGTCGGAATGCAGCGACCCAACTTCCAAGCGCTCATGCGCAGGCATCGCGTTCTTTCCGGGGACTACGCTACTGACCGCGACGAGTCCGAAGACGACTCGAACCCCGACGCGAGTCAGGAGGACTGAGCATGGCGAGCATGGGCAGAGTGCTGGTAGTCGACGACGAGGCGGTCGTCTGCGCTGGCATCGGCCGCGCGCTCGTGCGCAACGGCTATGAGGTGGACACGGCGCTCGAAGCTTCCCTCGCGCTCGAGAAGGTTCAGACCACCCGCTACGATGTCCTGCTCGTGGACATCATGATGCCTCGCATGAACGGGCTCGCGCTGCTCGAACGTCTGCGCGAGAAGCAGCGGGGGGCCCGCGCCCTGGTCATAACGGGGCTTGGGGCAGCCTCGCACGCCATCGAGGCTTTTCGTGTTGGCGCGTTCGATTTCATCACCAAGCCTTTCACGACGGACGAGCTCCTCAGCGCGACGATGCGGGCGGCCACTTCCGCAGCCGAACGGTGTGCGCTCGAACGGCCGAGCCCACCAGCCGGTACGTACCTGCTGGGTACACACAGCTGGGTCCGCCACGTAGAAAGAAACCTCGTGACGGTCGGCGTCCACCACTGCTTCCAGCAGACGGCCGGCAGGTTCGTTAGTGTAGACCTTCCCAACGAGGGCGACGAACTCGTCCAGGGCGAGCTCTGCGCGCGTGTCCGCGTTCAGCCGGGCGCCGTCTACACGGTCTGGAACCCCGTCAGTGGGCGCGTTGTCGAGGCGAACCTGAACCTGATGCAAGACCCGACCCTCGCCAATGCCGACCCCTACGGCGAAGGCTGGCTCGTACGGCTATTCGACGACGCTTTCGAGGAAGAAAGCCGTCTGCTAGGACCACCCTCGTGACGCGCTACGCTGCTTCAGTTCTGGCGAGAACCTCGGCGCGTGCTGGTTGCTCGGCGTCGAGGGGCCGTACTCCGCGCGCGCCGGCAGATCTGGCAGGCAGCTGCATCAATCTGCCCGACCACTTCGGTGAGCAACAGGACCACACGAGCGCTACCATGGGTTCACGGTGGCGCGGCTCGAACGCAGGAAGAGGAAGCGATGGCTGAAAGCAGAGAAAGCACTGCGCGTAGCGGCGCGCCGCCCGCGGGAGATACGAGCTCGGGCAGCACTGCCGGCAGCATGGCCCGACCGGCCTCGTTCGTCCCGTGCAACTTGGTTGACCCGACGCCCAACGAGTGCCGACCGCGCTTGGCGGCGCTTGGGCCGGGTGGCACCGACCGTCGGCAGTTCTTGAAACTCTTGGGAGCCTCGGCGCTGCTCGGCGTGGGGAGCGTCACAGGCGTCGGTGCCTTCCAGGAAGTGAACGCTTCGGAGACCCTGTCCGACCCGCGAATCCTGGCCAAACGGTGGGCGCTCGTGGTCGACGTCTGGAGACTCGCCACGGAGGCGGACTATTCAGGGATCGCGGACGCATGTCACCGCGCGCACAACGTGCCTCGGATCGCGGAGCCACGCCACCAAGTCAAATGGATCTGGACCGAGGAGTACGGCCACGCATTCCCTGGTCTGGCGGGACCCTTCGTGTCACGTCCAGTCGCCGAGAAACCCTTCCTAGTGCTGTGCAACCACTGCTCCAACCCGCCCTGCGTTCGGGTGTGCCCAGTCAAGGCTACCTTCAAGAGGCAGGACGGTGTTGTGATGCAGGACATGCACCGCTGCATTGGCTGCAAGTTCTGCATGGTGGCCTGTCCCTATGGTGCACGCAGCTACAACTGGCTCCCGCCAAGGGAGTTCCTTGATAGCATCGAGCCCGAGTTTGCGCCGCGGACCACGGGGGTCGTCGAGAAGTGCACGCTGTGCTACGAGCGGCTCGACAGCGGGCTCGCGCCCCTGTGCGTCGAGGCTTCCCGGGGCGCGTTGGTGTTCGGCGATCTCCAGGACCCTGCGTCCGCGGTTCGCAGGATGATTGAGTCACGCTATACGATCCGACGCAGAGTGGAGCTCGGAACGGAACCCAACGTCTTCTACGTCGTCTAGGAGGTTTCAGCCATGCTAGACACTGCCCTCAAAGGAAGCCGAAAGTACTGGGCATTCTTGGCGCTCCTGCTCGGAGTCATCGCGGTTGGCGTCTTCTGCTGGCTGCGCGAGCACGAACTCGGATCGGGCCCGACGAGTGGCTTGGGGCGAGACATCCCCTGGGGATTGCATGTCGGGCAGCTCACGTTCTTCGTCGGAGTAGCGGCTTCAGCAGTGATGGTGGTTCTGCCGTACTACCTGCACGACTACAAGGAATTCGCGAGGATCACCGTCATCGGTGAGTTCCTCGCGGTCGCCGCCGTCGTGGTCAGTATGCTGTCTGTGTTCTCGATCATGGGCCAGCCGGGGCGCGTCTTCTATGTGCTGCTCTTCCCGACGCCCAACTCTATCATCTTCTGGGATATGGTCGTGCTGTCGACCTATCTCGGTCTGAACCTGGTGTGTGGCTGGACGGTGCTGAGTGCCGAACGCCAGGGAATAGCAGCACCGAAGTGGGTCAAACCGTTCATCTACTGGGCGATCGTGTGGGCGCCGAGCATCCACATGGTAACGGCGTTCTTGTACGCGGGGCTGCCCGGCAAGCACCATTGGATGACCGCGTTGACCGCGGTACACTTCCTAGCCACCGCGTTTGCTGCAGGTCCGGCATTGCTGATCGTTCTCGGTGTGTTGATCAAGAAACTGAGCCGCTTCGACCCGGGGACCCGTGCGCTCCAGAAGTTGGCGGAGATCGCCACATACGCGCTTATCCTCCACATCTTCTTTGTCGGCCTCGAGTTCTTCACGGCGTTCTACAGCCAGAACCCTGGGCACATGCGCACGCTGGAGTTCCTGTACGTCGGTCTCGACGGAAACCGGCGTCTGGTGCCAGTGATGTGGATCTCTAGCGCGCTTGCCGTGCTCGGGTTGATTCTGCTTGCGGTGCCCGCCCTGCGACGACACGAGAAGACCCTGGTCACTGGCGCACTGGCGGTGTTCTTCTCCATTTGGCTGGACAAGGGCCTTGCTTTCGTGGTGGCGGGTTTCGTGCCGGACTCATTCGAGAGAGTGAACGACTACTGGCCGCACTGGAACGAGTTCCTCGTCGCAGCTGGCGTGTGGGCGGTGGGCGTCTTGGTGCTCACCGTGCTGTACAAGGTGGCCATCACGGTCAAGGAAGAGGCGGTCTTCGACAAGTACGGTCAGTGTCAACTCAGGGACGCAGAGAAGGTCCAGTGACCGGGAACGGAATGCGCGACCCGCGACGGCAATCTTGACGCTCGCATGACAACCGGAACGTCCGTCCAGGTCCGGCGACGCGCCCGGAGCGTTGGGCACAGGCCCGGACAGCAGACCCGGCGGCGGACCGGAACTCCCCGTCAGCGCTTGCTCCGACGAACCGAGCCGCCACTGCGTCGTCGTCCATCGGAGGTAGGCCGCCGATCGTCCGGCGGGCGCGTGAGCCTACGAGGAAACCTCACGGGCGGACGCGCCGGAAGGTGCACTTTCTGCCGCGACTTGCATTGGCCATGCGGGCACGTGGCCAGGTGCTCGCCTCGCGCCACCCTACTCGGGGCGGGCCCCCGCGCCCCATCTGGCGAGTTGGGCGGGTGCGCTGGAAGAATTCGCCCAAAGTGACGGCGCGTCAATGGCGCGAAATGCACGCGCTGGATCGACAAAAAAGGCGAGGACCCGGGTCGCGCAGCCGTAGACGCGTGGCGCGACATCCCATACTCTAGCGCCTGCAATTGACCTGGTAACAAGCCGTCAGGAGGCAACATGCCACTCAAAGACACGCTACTAGGGAAGATAGGGCCCGCAAGGGAGGAAGTCGGAGCGCTCCTGAAGCAGCACGGGAACAAGCTGCTATCGGATGTCGACGTGAGCCAGGCCTACGGAGGCATGCGTGGCGTCAAATGCATGGTGTGTGAGACCTCGGAGCTCGACCCTGTGGAAGGGATCCGGTTCCGTGGCTACAGCATCCCCGAGCTGTGTGAGAGGCTGCCGAAGGCAAAGGGCGGTGAACAGCCTCTCCCCGAGGGCATCTTCTATCTGCTGCTGACGGGGGACCTTCCCACGGAAGCGAACGTGCAGGAGGTGACGGAGGAGTGGCGGCGACGCTCCGCGATTCCACCGTACGTACTCCAGGGCCTGGATGCGTTGCCCAGGGACCTGCACCCCATGACCCAGTTCTCCATAGGAATACTGTTGCAGCAACGGGACTCCCTGTTCGTACAGCGCTACCAGGCGGGCATGGGGAAGTACGACTACTGGGATCCCATGTACGAGGACTGCATGAACCTGCTGGCGCGCCTGCCCGCAATCGCCGCGCATGTCTATCGGCGCTCGTATCACAACAACCAGCAGGTTGCGCCGGATCCCAGGCTCGACTGGGGCGGCAATTTCGCCCACATGATGGGCGTCGCCAACGATCAATACAAGGAGCTCATGCGCCTGTACCTCGTGCTACACTGCGACCACGAAGGCGGCAACGTCAGTGCGCATACGACTCACCTGGTAGGGTCGGCCTTGTCCGACTGCTTCTATTCGCTGTCAGCGGGGATGGACGGATTGGCGGGCCCCCTGCACGGTCTGGCCAATCAGGAAGTGCTTCGCTGGCTCACGCAGATGCGAGAGAAGTTGGGCGGCGGCCTACCGACCAAGGAGCAGTTGACTCAATTCTGCAATGACACGCTCGCATCCGGCCAGGTGATTCCGGGCTACGGCCACGCCGTGCTGCGGAAAACCGACCCGCGCTACACAGCGCAGCGAGAATTCTGTCTGAAGTACCTTCCGGACGACGAGCTGTTCAAGATTGTCAGTACGCTGTACGAGGTCGTGCCGCCCACGCTCGAAAAGCATGGCAAGGCCAAGAATCCCTGGCCGAATGTGGACGCACATTCGGGTGTGATCCAGGTGTACTACGGCGTGACCGAATACGACTTCTACACTGTGCTGTTTGGAGTGTCGCGCGCGATGGGCGTCTTGGCGAGTCTGATCTGGGACAGAGCGCTCGGGTTGCCGCTGGAACGACCCAAGTCCTTGACCACCGCGCGCATCAAGTCGCTGGTACCGAATCTTAGCCCGCGTACCTGACCAGAGACTCCCGAAGCATTGCGCCAGCGACGCTGCGGTGTGCTGCGCCGCGCTGCAGCGCCGCCGGCGAATGTAGCTTGTTGCCATGTGACGGCTCTCATGCCCAAGCATCGCCCAACCAAGAACGAATGAGCCGCAAGACTGAGCAGAGTCACACCCAAGGCGCCTTGCTAACGACTACCGAGGCCCGGGCGCCGACTCTGCTTGGTCGCAGACCGACACTCGAGCACTTGGCACAAGCGCCCATGCCGACCCAGTGGCGATGCTCGAGACGCACGTGTTGCCCTGGGAGGGCTCAGACGTGGCGATGGGCCGTCCGCAATGCCAGCGCCGTTCCAACCAGAGTCCAGCCCGAGTGTCTCACGGGCGAAGTGCTCGGGTATCTCGACTTCATAGGGCGTCGCATGCACCCACGACTTGCCCACGCTGCAACCCTCCGGCACTGCTCGACGTCTGGCGGGATAGACGGCTCCGAGGTCCGAGGCTGCGACCCGCAGCAGCCGGCTTCAGGCCTTGTGCCGGCGCTCCAGTCCGTACTCGTATCCCCTGGCCAGCGCGCGCAGATTGAGGTCTTCGGTCCCCTTTGGCACGGAATTCGCGACGGCCTTCTGCATGGCATCAGCGCTGAATAGCTCGGTGACTCCGTTCACGAAGCCCACCATGATGATGTTGAGCACCAGGCGGCGCCCGAGCTCCTCGGCGAACCGAGTCGCGGGGATCCCGGAAGCGGCCGCGCCTTCGGGTAGCTTGGCGGACACATCGACCAGCTCGCTTTCGTACAGCACCATGCCACCGGGCTTGAGTCGAGGCACGAATTGGTTGAAGGCATCCTGGGACAGGAGTACGAGGATGTCAGGGGCCTTGATGTACGGGTATCCAATCACTTCATCGGACACCATGACCTGCGCGCTGCACGCGCTGCCACGGGCTTCCGGACCAAACGCCTGAATCAGCGTCGCATGCTTGCCGCTGTAGATGGCAGCGGCCTTGCCGATGATGGCCCCACACAGGATGATACCCTGGCCCCCAAGGCCGCCAATGCGTATTTCCGTCCTAGCCATGATTGACTCCATAGGGCCGGAACTTGTCGCCCAGAACCTTTGCGTGAAGTTCATTCCTCGCTTCGAGCCACGTCGGGCGTTCCCGGTCCACGAATTTCCCGACGACGACCGGCCCCCGCAAAGACAGCCCCAAGTCCTTCGTGTCGGCGCCGTGCTTGATGACGCTCTTCTCTTTGTAGTACTTGACCTCGTCGACGCCGTCGCCAAGGCGGTTGCGGCGCAAGAAGAGCGTCGGACACGGGGAAAGCGCCTCGATGAACACGAAGCCCTTGCGCTGTAGGCCGTCACGCATGGCCTTGGCCAACTGCCGCACATGGTAGACGGTCCAGCGCGCCACGTAGGTGGCGCCGCAGGCATCGGCAAGGAATGGGAGGTTGAACGACGGTTCGAAGTTCCCGTACGGCATGGTGGTCTGCGTGGCACCGCCCGGCGTAGTGGGGGCGACCTGGCCGCCGGTCATCCCATAGGTGTAGTTGTTCACACAGATCACCATCAGGTCCATGTTTCGACGTGCGGCGTGGACCAGATGATTTCCGCCGATGGCGGTCAGGTCTCCATCCCCCGAGTACACAACGACCTTGAGCTTCGGGTTGCCAAGTTTGAGACCGGTGGCAAACGGGATGGCCCGACCGTGTGTGGTGTGGAACGAGTCCACGTTCAGGTAGCCCGCCACCCGACCCGTGCAGCCAATGCCCGAGACGATGGCGAGCTGGTCGAGGTCCGTCTTGGCCTCGATCAGGGCGCGTGTGAAGCAATTGACCGTGGTGCCGATGCCGCACCCCGGACACCATATGTGCGGAATCCGCTCCCGCCGCAAGAAGCGCATGACCGGATTCTCGGTGTCGAAATCGCGCGATGAATCTTGGGGAAAAGCCGTGCTCATGATGCCACCTCAGCCAGCTTGTTTCCCTCGAGCGCACGGGCAACGTCAACGATGCTGGCAAGTATCACCTCAGGCTCGTGCACCGTGCCGCCCGCATGTGGGACCGACACGACCGCGGCGCGACCCGCCACCGCCCGCTCGACCTCCAGGACCATCTGACCCAAGTTGAGCTCGGGAACCACGAACGCCCGTACCGTTCCGACCAGCTCGCGAATGCGTTTGGCCGGGAAGGGCCAGGTGATCACCAGGCGAAGGTGGCCGACCTTGAGCCCCTTTTCCCGAGCTGCCGCGACCGACGAGATGGCGACACGGGACGTGATCCCGTACGACACGACCACGATGTCAGCGCCGAGCACTCCATCCTCACGCACATCTACGATCTTGTCCTTGTTGCGTCGGATCTTGTCGGCCAGGCGCTTGACGAGCCGATCCTGCGCTTCCGGGTTCATCGCCGGATAGCCGCGCTCGTCGTGTGTCAGCCCAGTGACGTGGATCCGATGACCCTCTCCAGCCTTGACCATTTCTGGGACCAAGTCGTCTTCGGTCGTGGCAAAGGGGAGGTACTCGCCCGGCTTCTTCTGGGTCCACTTTCGGTCGAGCACCCGCAGCTCGGAGGCCTCGGGGATGACCACGCGCTCGGTCATGTGCCCAACCACTTCGTCCATCATGAACATGACCGGGCAGCGATACTCCTCGGCCAGGTTGAATGCCTTGATCATCAGGTCGAAGCATTCCTGAGGCGAGTTCGGACTGAGCGCGATGATTTCGTAGTCACCGTGGCTGCCCCACTTCGCCTGCATCATGTCCGCTTGCCCAGGAAGCGTGGGCAGCCCGGTCGACGGGCCGCCGCGCTGTACGTCGACCCACACGCTCGGCGTTTCCGTGATTGCGGCGAGGCCAATGTGTTCCATCATCAGCGACAGCCCCGGTCCGCTCGTCACGCTCAGAACCTTGGCGCCGCCCCAAGCCGCACCCTGAATGGCGATGCTGGACGCGAGCTCATCCTCCATCTGGATGAACATGCCGCCGACGCGGGGCGCTCGCGCGGCGAACCGTTCGACGACTTCCGTGGAAGGCGTTATCGGATAGCCCGCGGCGAATCGACACCCGGCCGCGAGCGCGCCCTCGCAGGCCGCGTGATCGCCATCCAGGAAATGAGTTCCCGTCAGCACCCCGGCAGGATCCGCCGGCCGATATTGCTGTACCGACGGCACCGAGACGGCCGCGCCCGCCGGGACCTCCGCACCGCGTGCTGCTGCGGGAGCCCCGCCGGCTGATCGCCGCTCATCGAGCTTCTTCCATCGCTCGCCGTAGATGGCGAAATCGGGACAGAACAGCCCGCACATGTCGCACCCGTTGCAGTCGGCAGGCCTGACCAACACGGGGTAGTGATATCCTTTTGCATTGAAGTCCTTGGAGAACTCCAGGCAGTCGGTTGGGCAGAAGTCGATGCAGAACGAGCAACCCTTGCAAATCTCGGCACGGACGAAGATAGTCCCTTTGCCTTCGCGTGCTGTGTCCTCGTCGGTCATTCGCGTGTCCTTGTTTCTCGACGAAATGTACCCTCTTGCGGGCAGCAATCCAGAGCCACGTGATCGCGGAGAAGTGTACCCGGCAGTCAGCGCCGGAGCAGCGCCGCCACGGTCGTACCCAGTTCTGCCGGAGTGGGCGCGACAGCGATGCCGGCCTCCTTGAGAGCAGCGATCTTCTCTGCGGCTCCTCCCTTGCCGCCGCTGATGATGGCGCCGGCATGCCCCATACGCCTACCTGGTGGTGCGGTGACGCCGGCGATGAACGCCGCGACCGGCTTGGTCATGTGTTCCTTGACGAAACGCGCGGCCTCCTCTTCGGCCGTACCTCCGATTTCGCCAATCAGCAGCACGGCTCGAGTCTCTGGGTCTGCCTCGAACAGCTCTAGGCACGCGATGAAGTCGAGACCGGTTACTGGATCTCCTCCGATGCCGAGCGCCGTGCTCTGGCCGATGTCGCGCGTGGTCAGCTGAAAGGCCGCCTCGTAGGTCAGCGTACCTGAGCGAGATACGATGCCGACGGCCCCCGGCCGGTGAATGTAGCCGGGCATGATGCCGATCTTGCATTGGCCTGGTGTGATCACGCCGGGGCAGTTCGGTCCGACCAGCCGACAGCGGCTGCCGTCCAGAACGCGCTTGACCCGGACCATGTCGAGGACAGGGATACCTTCGGTGATGCAGACCACCAGGTCGATGCCCGCGTCTTCGGCCTCGAGAATGGCTTCGGCGCCGCCGCTCGGGGGCACGTAGATCACGCTGGCGTTGGCGCCCGTCTTGGCGACAGCCTCCGCCACCGTGTTGAAGATCGGGAAGCCCTCGTGAACCGTCGAGCCCTTGCCCGGCGTAACACCTCCCACCACGACAGTGCCGTATTCGCGCATCTGCTTGGCGTGGAACGTCCCTGCCGCTCCGGTAAGCCCCTGCACCACGAGTCTGGTATTCGCGTTGGCTAAGATGGCCATGGCCTAGCTCCTTGCTCCGCCAGCCAGCGCCACCGCCTTCTGGGCGCCGTCTGCCATGTCCGAGGCTGTGGTTACAGGAAGACCTGACTCAGCGATGATGCGCGCGCCGATTTCGACGTTGGTGCCCTCCAGACGGACCACTAGAGGCACCCGCAAACCCGTCTCACGAACAGCTGCCACGACGCCGCTGGCTATGACGTCACACTTCATGATACCGCCGAAGATGTTGATGAAGATGCTCTGGACTGCAGGATCAGACGTGATGATCTTGAACGCAGCGGTCACCTTCTCGAGTGATGCGCTCCCGCCCACGTCGAGGAAATTGGCGGGCTGGCCTCCGAAGTGCTTGATGATGTCCATGGTGGCCATTGCCAGCCCGGCGCCGTTGACCATGCAGCCGATGTTGCCCTCTAGCTTGATAAAGCTGAGGTCGTATTTCTTCGCTTCGATCTCCGTCGCGTCCTCCTCGTCGAGGTCGCGCATTGGCTCGATGTCCTTGTGACGGAACAAGGCATTGTCATCCAGGACCATTTTGCAGTCCAGTGCCACGACCCTCCCCTCGCGCGTGACGACCAGCGGATTGATCTCCACCAGGGAAGCGTCGAGTTCAGTGAACACCTGGTAGAGCTTCTGCAGGAAGGTGACCCCGTGTCGCATCGAGTCCGCCTGCAAGTCCAGAGCAAACGCGAGCTTGCGAGCCTGGAAGGAAGCGAGTCCGAGCGCCGGGTCGACGTGCTCCTTGAAGATGCGGTCGGGGGCGCGTACCGCAAGCTCCTCGATGTCCATGCCGCCTTCCGGGGAAGCCAGCACGACGACGCGCCTGGCGGCGCGGTCCAGCAGCAGCCCGACGTAGAGCTCCCGCGCGATGTCCATGCCTTGTTCGATGAGCAGCCTTCGAACCACCTGTCCGCACGGCCCCGTCTGATGCGTCACCAGCGGCACACCCAGAATGCGCCCCGCAGCGTCTCGCGCTGCGGCGGCGCCCTGAACCACCCGGACGCCTCCGCCCTTGCCCCGGCCTCCAGCGTGGATCTGCGCCTTGACGACGACGGTCTCACTGCCTGTCAGTCCGATCAGCTCCGTGGCTGCGCGCTCGGCCTCGTCCACGGAGAATGCCGGAATGCCGCGCGGCACATCGAGGCCGCGCTGTACAATCAGCTGTTTGGCTTGGTATTCATGAATTTTCATAGCGAGCTATCCATTGCCTCCCGTCCGCTACTGCAGCCAACCCCTGCGCAGGTACGCGCCGCTGCGCCCAGGTGGACCGCAGGTCTACTGTCAAGAGCCCGAACTGACCTTCGGCGTCCTGGGACGAAGCTCATGTCCTGTCTCCGCGATTCACGGCAGAATTCAGCGGCGTCGAACGGGGCGAAGCCCTCGGTCCGAGCCAGCAAACGGATTGCTTGTTCTGTGCCCTGTCCTGGAGACAGGGCACTAGCGCGAAAGGGGACCGAGCGCGAAGTGCAGGCTGCGACGGGACCTGCCGGCCCGTCGCGAGTGCAGCACCACCGACGTCCGCTCGAACACTCGCCGCGTGCGCATGTCTGCGTATCACACCGCGCGGGAAGACCCTGCGGGCGAGGCGAATCATGCTGCGTCCAGGTAGGCGAACAGGCGCAAACGGAAACGGTCACAGGTTGGCGACGATTCGATCGGCGGACTCTGAACACACCTCAAGAACACCGGACGGCCCCGTACGGATGGGCTCGCCATCCGCGGGAACCACGGGCTTCGGTGTCGTCATGACGCTATGCAATACCACAGAATGCGGCGCTGAGTCGACCACGCTGACGCACGCCGAGGGCGTTTTTTCGGCGACGCGGCTGTGCGATGTCGGCCCCGAAGCGAACGTTCGGCGCGGACCGATCCCCGCCGCCGATGGGATTCAGCGTCTGCGCCATCAACCCGAAGAGTGACCTGGCGGCCCCCTCGACCCGTGACGCCCATTGCAACGGCTTGCGCACGACCTGCCGAACGCGCCGGCCCGATGCGCCGAGCGGCCAGCAACCAGCGAGCCGCACAAACGCAGCCTGCCGCCAACGCACGGTGTTCCGTACCTGCCGGCACGTCGCGGCCACGCTCTGCCGCAACAGTCGGGCCCTGCGGGAGGCTGCTCCGACTCGTCCGACGTGCCGGTTGGGGACGAGGCTCGGCGACCTGCGCTGCCGGGCCCCCGAACGCCGCTGGGGCTCCGACGGACGGCCGCGCGTGGCCGTGTACCCCCATTTGCCGCTGGGGCGAAGGGAATCGAACGGGAGGGCGGAGAGCTTGCTGGTCAGTGCGCCGTCCGTGACAGCACGACCGCCGAACCGGCCTGTTCGAGGGCATCGCGCGACGTGCCGACCTACGCGCGCATGTCCATGACTGTTTCCGCATTGTGGCACCACCCCACTGTGGTATGGGAGCGCGCGCGTGGGTGTCGTTCCCGAGCAGCAGCCCGCTGGCGCGACCCACCCGATACTCGCGAGCCAGGTCGCAATGTTCAAAGTCGTCGAAAGTCGATTCCTAGCCCCAGACATCAAGCGCTTCGTCATTCAAGCGCCGCGTATCGCACGCAAGCGTCAGGCCGGCCAGTTCGTTATCCTGCGCGTGAACGATACCGGGGAGCGCATTCCCATCACCATCGCAGATGGAGATGCCGACGCAGGTACCATTACCCTCATCGTTCAAGGCATCGGGAAGACTACCAAGCTCATGAACACGCTGGAGGCCGGCGATGTACTGGCGAACGTGGTGGGCCCCCTGGGCAAGCCATCCCACATCGAGCGTTTTGGCACCGTGGTGGTGACCGGTGGAGGCGTGGGCACCGCTATCGCGTATCCGACGGCCGTTGCCCTGAAGCAGGCGGGCAACCGCGTCCTATCCATCGTCGGCGCCCGTACGAAAGAGCTTCTGATCTTGCTCGATGAGATGCGCTCGACCAGCGACGAGCTGTTCGTGATGACGGACGACGGCAGCACGGGGGAGAAGGGGTTCGTCACCGCCAAGCTTCAAGAACTGATCGAGCGCGAGAAGGTCGACCATGTCCTGGCCATTGGCCCCGTGCCGATGATGCGCGCCGTGGCGGCCGTGACTCGTTCCCGGGCAATCGAGACGATTGTCAGTCTGAACTCGATCATGGTGGACGGAACCGGCATGTGCGGCGGGTGTCGCGTGGCGGTGAACGGCAAGACCCAGTTCGCGTGCGTCGACGGGCCGGAGTTCGACGCGCACCAAGTCGATTTCGAGGCGCTCGCTCACAGGAACGCGATGTATCTCGCTCAGGAGAAGGAATCCAACCTCCGCTTCGAACAGCGGCAACGTCACGACGACGGATCGCCGTGCCGCTTGGACCAGCTTGCACAGGGCGTCGAGCACGACTGAACCGGGACATTCGACACCATGGCCAATCCCCTCACCAAGAAAGAACGGATGCGCATCTCGCGCGCCACCATGCCGGAGCAGGACGCTTCGGAACGTCGGAGTAATTTTCATGAGGTTGCCTTGGGGCTGACCGCCGAGTTGGCGAAGCAGGAGGCGGCGCGCTGTCTGGAATGCAAAGACCCGACCTGCATCGACGGATGCCCTGTCCGCATCGACATCAAGAAGATGTGCCAGTTGGTCTGCGACGGCAAGCTCGAAGAAGCCGCCGCCTTGGTGCGCGAACAGAATGTGCTGCCCGCGATCACGGGTCGCGTGTGTCCCCAGGAGGACCAGTGTGAGAAGGTCTGTCTGGTGGCCAAGAGCGGCAAGTTCCGCCCGGTGGCCATCGGCTTCATCGAACGTTTTCTGGCGGACTTCGAGCGAGAGAGCGGCTGCCTGAAGCAGCCAACGCGCAAGCCGTCGACCGGCAAGAAGGTCGCGGTGGTCGGGTCGGGACCCGCAGGGCTCACTGTTGCGGGCGATCTCGCCCAGCTGGGGCACGCGGTGACCGTCTTCGAGGCACTACACGAGCTCGGCGGAGTGCTGGTCTACGGGATCCCCGAGTTTCGACTGCCCAAGGCCATCGTGAAGCAGGACATCGAGGCCCTCACCGAGCTCGGCGTGGAGCTCGTGACGGACGTGGTCGTTGGGCGCACGGTAACGATCGACGAGCTGATGGAGAAGGAAGGCTACTCGGCGGTGTTCGTCGCCACGGGCGCCGGCCTCCCGCGCTTCATGGGCATTCCCGGAGAAGACCTCAACGGCGTGTACTCGGCGAACGAGTTCCTCACTCGCGTCAACCTGATGCGAGCGTATGCCTTCCCCGAGTACGACGAGCCCATTTTCGACTGTCGCGGCAAGAACATCGCCACGTTTGGCGGTGGCAACACGGCCATGGACGCGGCACGTACGGCTCTCCGCCTCGGGGCAGGCAACAGCTACCTGATCTACCGGCGTTCCGAGCACGAGATGCCTGCCCGCATAGACGAAATCCACCATGCCGAGGAAGAAGGTGTGCAGTTCATCACGCTGACCAATCCGACGGCGTTCTTGGGGGATGGGAAGGGCTGGCTCACCGGCGTACGGCTCCAGAAGATGGGACTGGGCGAACCCGACTCGTCCGGGCGTCGTCGCCCCGTCCCGATCGAGGGCAGCGAGTACGAGATCCCCGTCGACGCTGCCGTCGTTGCCGTGGGCACCAGCGCCAATCCCATCATCGGGCAGACCACCCCTGACTTGCGCCTCAACCGCTGGGGCTACATCGAAGTGAACCCCGAGACCATGCGTACCTCCAAGCGCGGAGTTTTTGCCGGGGGCGACATCGTCACGGGCGGCGCAACCGTGATCCTCGCAATGGGAGCGGGGCGCGTGGCAGCGAAGTCGATGCACGAGTATCTGACCACCGGCGACTGGTAGCTGCGGAACCAGGTCCGCGGATCGCTCGGGTGTCTCGGGCCGGCCTCGCACGCTACTTGCTGAACGTATGCGTGCACGGACACGAAACACCCTTCACTTGGAGCGACCCGGTGCAGGCGCTGCTCGGCTAGCCGTCCGGTACTAGCCAGCCGTACGCTTGACGAGGTCGACGACGGACTGAACGCTCGCCGCACTCTTCGCGAGCTGGACGCGCTCCTCGTCGGACAGCGGGAGGTCGACGATCAGCTCGACGCCGCCGCCACCGATGATGACGGGCACGCCCAAGTACAGGTCATTGTAGCCATACTCGCCCTGCAGGTAGGTTGCCGCCGGGACGAGGCGTTTCTGGTCACCGAGAAACGCTTCGGCCATCGCCAGAGCGGCTGCGGCCGGTGCGTAGTACGCGCTGGTGCCCATGAGCTTGACGATTTCGCCTCCGCCCATACGAGTGCGATTCACGATCGCATCGAGCTGCTCTTTCGCGATGAGACTGGTGACAGGTACCCCGTTGACCGAACAGTAGCTGAGCACGGGCACCATGTCGTCGCCGTGGCCGCCGAGCACCATGGCCTTGACGTCGCGGATGCTCACTTTCAGCTCGCGCGACAGGAACAGAGACAAGCGCGCGCTGTCCAGCAGGCCTGCCATGCCTACGACTCGCTCGCGAGGTATGCCCGTCACGCGCTTCAGCTCATAGACCATTGCGTCCAATGGATTGCTGACGACGATCACGAACGCATCGGGGCAGTACTTGCGCACGTTCTGCGCCACGTCTCGAATGATCGGCAGATTGGTCCCCACCAGGTCGTCGCGTGACTGCCCCGGCTTGCGCGGCACCCCGGCGGTGATGATCAGCACGTCGCATCCGGCCAAGTCCTCGAACTTCGACGTTCCCTTGACGGTCGCGGTGACGCGGTTGAGTGCCGTCGCCTGTTCCAGATCCAGCGCCTTGCCCTGGCAGAGCGTCTCCTTGGCCGGGATGTCGAACAGCACGACGTCGCCGAGCGCTCGGCTCACTGCGATGTTCGCCAGCTCACCGCCGATGTTGCCGGCACCCACCAATCCGAGCTTTCTTCTTTCCATACATCCTCCGATGGTGTCGAGTTAGAATTCGGGTCCTGCAGCTCCGGTGCCGGAGGACCAGTCTGGCTCGCGCCTAGGTTCCAATTTGGGGTCTCTACACGCCATGCAGTCCTTACGGCTTGCGCGCAACCGCTGAACCGTCTGTCGACGCCGCGGCGCCAAAGCGATGACGATTCAGCAGTGCGATGAAGTCGCCGCCGATGCCTTTGGGGCACGCCTCGACGCACTCGTAGTGGTTGGTGCAATGTCCGAAGCCCTCGGTTTCGAGCTGAGCTACCATGGCTCGGACGCGTGTGTGCCGCTCGGGCTGACCCTGCGGCAGGAGGTTCAGGTGAGCGACCTTGGCGGCCGTGAACAGCATCCCCGCAGCGTTCGGGCACGCGGCCACGCAGGCACCGCAGCCAATGCAGGCCGCCGCGTCCATCGCGCGGTCCGCGGCGTGCTTTGGAACAGGAACGCTGTTGGCCTCGGGGGCACTTCCGGCTCGGTTCGAGATATAGCCTCCCGCCTGTATGACGCGGTCGAGCGCGCTCCGATCGACGATTAGGTCCTTGACCACCGGAAACGCGCGGGCGCGCCACGGCTCGATCACGACCTCATCGCCATCCCGGAAGTGCCGCATGTGAAGCTGGCACACCGTCGTCTCCGGCAACGGACCGTGCGGGTAGCCGTTCACGACGGCGCCGCACATGCCGCAGATGCCCTCACGACAGTCACTGTCGAAAGCGATGGGCTCCTTGCCCTCGGCGACCAGCTGCTCGTTGACCACGTCCAGCATCTCGAGGAACGATGCATGCGTGCTGATCTTGCGTGCCTCATAGCGCTCGAAGTGACCAGGTTTTCCAGGGCCCGCCTGTCGCCAGACGCGCAGGACCAGATTGATCGTGGACACTACTTGTAGCTCCTCTGCGTGGGCTTGACGTACTCGAACTCGAGCGGTTCTTTGTGCAAGAGCGGCGCTTGTCCGACGTCCGTGAACTGCCATGCGGCCACGTAGCTGAACTGCCCGTCGTTGCGCTTCGCTTCGCCCTCCTCGGTCTGGTGTTCTTCTCGGAAGTGGCCACCGCAGGATTCTTCGCGATGCAGGGCGTCGCGACAGATGAGCTCTCCGAGCTCGAGGAAGTCAGCGACACGGCCTGCCCTTTCCAGCTGCTGGTTGAGCGCATCGCCACTGCCGACGACACGGAGGTTCTCCCAGAACTCGGCACGGAGGGAGGGGATCTTTGCCAATGCTTGCTCGAGAGATGCCGCCGTGCGCGCCATCCCGCACAGATCCCACATCAGCTGGCCCAGCTCGCGGTGGAACGAGTCCGCGCTGCGCTTGCCGCCTATCCCGAGGAGCGTTTCGATCCGCTGGGTCGCCTGCTCCACTGCCGAACGAACCTCGGGGTGGTCTGGCGTCACAGCCCCTTGGCCGCCCTGCGCCAAGTAGTGCGCCACGGTGTAGGGCAGGATGAAGTAGCCGTCGGCCAGCCCCTGCATCAGGGCGCTCGCGCCCAGGCGGTTCGCACCATGGTCGGAGAAGTTGGCCTCGCCTCCCACGAATAGCCCGGGCAGGGTGCTCATGAGATCATAGTCCACCCACAGCCCGCCCATCGTGTAGTGGATCGCCGGGTAGATGCGCATGGGCACTTGGTACGGATCGTCGCCTGTGATCCGTTCGTACATGTCGAACAGATTGCCGTAGCGTTCAGCGATGGCCTTGCGCCCCAGTCGCTCTACAGCGTGACTGAAGTCGAGGTAGACTCCGCGCCTCGTGTCGCCGACCTTGGGCCCAACGCCTCGCCCCAGGTCGCATACTTCCTTGGCTCTGCGGGACGCAATATCGCGAGGGACGAGGTTGCCGAAGCTCGGATACAGACGTTCCAGGTAGTAGTCGCGCTGGTCTTCCGGGATGCGAACAGGGGCCTTGTCGACGTCCTGCGGGTCACGAGGCACCCACACGCGCCCATCGTTGCGCAGCGACTCGCTCATCAGCGTGAGCTTGGACTGATGCCTGCCGCTCTGCGGAATACAGGTTGGGTGGATCTGGGTAAAGCACGGATTTGCGAACAGAGCGCCTCTGCGATGCGCTCGCCAGATGGCCGTGGCATTCGAGTTCTTCGCGTTCGTCGACAGGTAGAACGTGTTCCCGTAACCACCGGTCGCCAACACGACGGCATCGCCGAGCTCCGCTTGGATCCGACCCGTGACGAGATCACGCGTCACGATGCCGCGTGCCACTCCGTCGACCACGATCAGGTCGAGCATTTCGGTCCGAGGCAGTGCCACGACGGTTCCTTGATGGACCTTACGCTGCAACGCCTGGTACGCGCCGAGCAACAGCTGTTGCCCAGTCTGCCCTCGAGCATAGAACGTCCGCGCGACCTGCGCCCCGCCGAATGACCGATTCGCGAGCAGCCCTCCGTACTCCCTCGCGAACGGCACCCCCTGCGCGACGCATTGATCGATGATATTCACACTGAGCTCGGCCAGACGATGAACGTTCGACTCGCGGGCTCGGAAGTCGCCGCCCTTGACCGTGTCGTAGAAGAGTCGGTAGACGCTATCGTTGTCGTTGGGGTAGTTCTTCGCAGCGTTGATACCGCCCTGGGCTGCGATGCTGTGTGCGCGCCGCGCGCTGTCCTGCAGGTATAGGCATCGGACGTTGTAGCCGAGCTCACCCAGACTCGCCGCGGCCGCACCGCCCGCGAGCCCGCTTCCCACCACCAAGACTGTGTACTTCCGACGGTTGGCTGGATTGACCAGCTTCATCTCGAACTTCCGGCGTGTCCAGCGTGTCTCGATGGGGCCGGTTGGTGCTTTCGCCAGGAGTTGCATGGTCGCTTCCTCGGTTACTTCACGAAACCGGCCAACACCGAGATCGGAATCGAGATGTTACCGGCAACGACCAGGGCCGCGATGGCGCGCGCCACGGTACGCCGCCTTTGGTTGACGGTGGGATGGTTGAGCCCGAGCGTTTGCAGCAGGCTCCACGAGCCATGGTAGAGGTGCAGTCCGAGCAGCAGTTGTGCCGTGACGTAGAGCGCGGACACCCAAGGCACGCTGAAGCCGTTGATGACGTTCGTGAACACATCGCCCTCCGCGTTGTGTTCGTAGTTGCCCATGGCGATGCCCGGGTAGGTGAAGTGCGCCAGGTGGTACAGGATGAATGCAAGGATCAGCGGACCACTGAGCCACATCGTGGTCGCGGCGTAGTTGGTTGCCACATAGTGGCGCACTCGGTAGCGCACGGGACGTGCACCCCATGTCTGCCAGTAGAGCGACAAGACCATGGTCAAGTGCAACAGCACGCATGAGCCGATCACCACGCGTACCCCCCAGAGCAGGGGGCCCAGGTCGCGTAGCTTCGACGCGTAGCCGTTGAGCTGGTCCGGGCCGAGATACACCTGGAGATTCCCGGCCATGTGTCCGATGACGAAGCCGAACAGCACCAGCCCTGTCACCGCCATCACGGCCTTTTTGCCGATCGAGGTGTCGAACAGTGTGAGTTCGTTCTGCATGAGAATGCGCATCCGCTCCCAAGGGCGCGATGGCGCCATCCTCGCACGGGCGTCCGCTGACACCAACCCCCATGCATGATTCGTTGACGCACCACCAGACAAGGGATGTTCGCGGATGGTGTACAGGGCGATCGGTCGGCCAAATGCGCTTCTGGGGCGCCGTCCGCTTCGGGGCACCTCAGAGATTACCCAGGTTCCTTGCCTCCTTGGTTTGACCATGGGGGGGCTGGTCGGCCGCGGCGGCAGCGGTCTCTCGCAGTGCGAGGCGTAGGTGGTGCGTGGAGGAACCATGCGGTCCCTGGTCGGTCAGACAGTCACGGTGCGTGGGCAGCGCGGCAACGCGCTCCGGTGCCCGTCGCGAGGGATCGCCTCACCCGCCGACGGCGAGCCTTGATGAGATAGGCGCTCACAAGCGCGGCGCTGCGCCGATGCTTGCCATCGACCGCTTGACGATAGCAGGGCCGAGTCCCGTACTGGCGATCTCGGACTGTTTCGCATGCTTGGCCCGGAAGTTGTCCTCGAACAGGCGCTGAATGTCCTGTGCGGGAACGCCTATGCCCGTATCATGTCGAGCGGTGCGACCGACCGTGCGCGGCATCGACAGCAGCATGACGCAAGGCCGAAAACGAGTGAGCGAGAGCAGCGAAATAGGTGTGGTCCTGGAAGAAGGCGACCACGAGGCCCTCCAGGCCGCTATCCGGGCCAAACCGCGACGCGTCCTGCGCTACCTGGTTGGGCGCCTCTGCAGCGCCGATCCCACGGAGAAGTGGCGGGCCGTGCGCGCCCTCGGCCATCTCGCCCTCGACCCAACGATTCTGTCCACGGCCCAACTCGAGGAACTGCTGCGTCGCTTTCTTTGGGCGCTCAACGACGAGTCCGGAGCCGTTGCGTTCGGGATCCCCGAGGCCATGGCCGAGGTGCTGCTCGCTCGCCCGGAGCTGCAAGCCAAGTACATCCCCATTCTCGGCTCGTGCCTCGACAGCGACGACCTCAGCCAGGTCGGTGCGATCGAGCAGGGCGTGATCTGGGGGCTCGGACGGCTGGGCAGTGCGACAGCGAAGCACGCTCCCCGCGTGCTAGAAGCCTTGCGGCAGGTCGCGTCGAACCATGCCGACCCTGAAACGCGACGCCTGGCCGCAGAGGCGTTACGCGCGACCGAGGGAGGCGATGTTCAGCGCTGACGGTGTGGGTTGAGAAGGCGCCACGGCCGCCGGCCGCAGCCACGTTCGCAGCCCGCGAGTGACGGCGTGCTTCGACACTGTCCCACTGGACCGTCGCATTGGCCTGGTCGGCGGTGTTGGGCCTCAGTTCTCTTGCAGTACCACCTCGTCGTACTCGGTTTCGAAGCGCAGCTTGTGCTTGGCCTCCTCCTGAGCGAGAGCGAGGAACGCTTCCCTCAATTCGGCATCTTCCGTCGCAGCAGCTAGGTCGGTGTAGAGTCGCTGCGAAGCCTGTTCGCGCTTCATGGCAAGGATCAGCGCTTCCTGGTAGCCGAGCTCACGGCCCGGCTCCACGTCCACGGTATGATGCGCGATCCCGAGGTCCTGCACGCGTTCACGACTGCGCAGAAGCTTCCCGCCGGCCTTGATGGCTTTAAGCTTGTGCTTGTGGTTCAACTCCTCCTGGGCGAAGTCGGCGAACGTCTGTCTCATGCCGGGCCGAGTCGCTTGCCCGGCCAGACGCGTGTAGAACTCGTGGGCTTCCTGCTCTCGATCGATCGCGAAATCCAGGATGTCATCAACCTCGTCCGGCACTTGCACTTCTCCTTGGCACGGCGTGCGATGAGCGAGCCGCCACATCGGCGCACGCAGGCGCGCAGGCTACCACAAAGCGCGCGACTCGACCGCAACGCGAGGGCGGCCCGGTTCGAGGCGCCGCGCAACGGCTCGGACCAGCAGCTCACGTCAGTCCCGCGGACGTGGGCCGCTAGGCCGAACGATCGCGTAGCGGTCCGTACGTTCGATCGGCATGCCGGGCACGGTGCGTGGACTGGGCGAGACGCGTTGCAGCCGTCCCAATCGCTGAGCTCGCCGCGACAGACCATGCCCAATCGCAGCGCCCCAACAGTCTTCTGGTCGCAGCGGCCTCGATGTGTTGGTTGCCGTAGCTTGCTCTTCGTACGCGGGAAACAGGGCACGAGAGATGGGGCGTCGGCCTGGCATCCAGCGGACATCACGCGGAGCCACCCGGCGATACTGCCCCTGACGTCGTCAGCGAACGCAGGAAGGCCAGCGGCCGCGGCGTTGCTGGCACCGAGCTCACGAGGGATCGGGCCACTGCGTGCGCCTGCGACGATCCCGCACAAAACGGGACCCCGGCTTGGCGACGGCGCCGCAATGTGCGGATACGTCGCGTCCCTTGTGCTCTCGGGGCTCCGACGCTATGCAAGGTAGGCTCGGCCATGAGGGCACCACGGTGTGCGCCGACGGGCGCTCCGAGCAGTCACTGAAGACGACGGATGCAAGGAGACTCTGATGACGGAAGGACTAACCCTCAGAAAGGTCATCGAATTCGCGGCGCTCACCGAAGAAGTCGGCGCAGGCTTCTACCAGCGAATGGCCGCGCGGTTTTCCGACAAGCCTGAGGTCGCAGCTGTCTTCTCCCAGCTGGCCCAGGACGAGAAGGTGCATCATGCGCAGTTCCAGTCGCTTCTTTCGTCGGCTCCCGCGGCCTATGATGACTTGGTGGAGTACGAGAGGGGGCAGTATCTGCGCGCCATGGCCGTTTCGGAGTTCTTTGCGCCAAACGCCGGTCCGTTTCGCGATGCTGACCAGATCAAGGACGCGGATGAGGCACTGTGGCGCGCGCTCGAGCTCGAGAAGGCCGCGCTCGGATACTACCGTGCAATACGTGACGAGCTCGGTCCCAGCGAAGCTATCGATTCGATCGTCGCCACGGAGAAAGACCATTTGCTCCGTTTGATGAAGGTGGTGATGACCGGCGCCAAGTTTCGCAGTCTGCAAGACGTCTGGCCCTGACACGACCGGCTCGAAGGGTCTTCTCCGGCCGATGGCGGCGGCCGGACGCGCGCCATTTGCCGACCCAACACGGCTGCCGACGACCCGTCCGCGAATACGCCTGCGTCAATTCGGGTTTTGCCGATCTCCGCCCCGCGGGACTCCGCAAAGACCCGGACAGTCCGCACGCAACTCCTCAGCGTTGCACGCCAACCGCTCGTCGCTCGCGCATGCAATTACCGCGTCGGCGGACGCACGCGGCACAGCCGAGCTGGAAGTGACATCCCGCCCCTTGACGACGGGCGTCGCCCCCATAGAACAAACGAGGTAGCGTCCACGGAGGCTGTATGCCGGTCAAGCGCAGAAAAGTGATTCGAGCGCGGAGCGCCGCTCCCAGCTATACATGGTGCACACGCAC
>JAFGIS010000025.1 GCA_016929495.1 Polyangiaceae bacterium
CAGTGCGAGGGAGCTCGGCTATCTGCCGGTTCCGGTCGGCGACCCGGCGACTCGCACTGCATCCATCGCCGAATCCATGCGCTCTCTGGCCCGATCCCAGACAAACGGCGCGGAGCAGCCGACAAATGGAGACTCGAGCCCGCCGGTCGCGGCTTTGACCCGCGCGAGCTCGGCGAGGCGGTCGACGAGACCTCGGATGGTCCCGTCGTAGAGCGCGCTCTTCGGGAACAGTTCCGGGTAGACGAGGCGGTCGGGGAGCACCGGGACGCAGCCCGCGCTCACCGCTTCCATGACGGACAGCCCGAAGAACTCGTGGCGGGCCGTCGAGACCACGACATCACTCTCGCGCAGCGTCGCTTCGTACTCGGCTCGTGGCCGCTGGTATCCCCAGCGGTCGATGTGGGCCGCCAAGTCACGCCGCGCCTGCGCGAACACGTCGGGCACGTCGGCGAAGCTCTCGCCGATCACGTTCACTCGGAAGTCGACGCCTTGGCGACGAAGCTCCTCGAGCGCGGCAAACAGCGTCTCGGGTGCCTTGTCGTGCTCCCAGCGCGCGGCCCAGAGCAGCCGTAGCGGCCCGGATCGCGGCCGGGGCTCGGGCTCGATGGGATCGAACCCTGGAGGCACGATCCGCGACCGCGCCCGTATGCGCTCGAGCGGCTCGGTCGAGCGGTGATCGGGCATCCGCCCGAGGAGTCGTTCGAGCCCGGTCACGAAGCTGTCTCGGTTGTATGCGGAGTTGTACCAGACAGCGTCCGCGCACAGGGCGGTCGTGAGGTTCGTGAAGGCGAAGTGCAGGTCCCTGTCCTGCTCGCGAGTGACCGGGTAGGCGAGCTGGTTTTCGTGGAAGTATGCGACCGCGGGAACAGCGGCGAGCCGAGGTGCAACGAGCCCCCGGAACTCCGCAAGAGAGAGCATCGAGCTGCACCAGACCGCGTCCCACGGTTGGTCCGTCAGCCCTTGCGCCCGCACTTGCCCGGCCAGAGTAAGCGGTGCGTGGCGCATGCGCCACTTCCAGTGGTGCGCCGACAACGTGAGAACCACCAGCTCATGCCGACTGCGGGATGCCCATCCGTCCAGCAGTGCGCGGTGCGAACCGCCGTAGAAAGGCTCCAGCGCCAGGATGCGCATGGTCTGGGTCCTCGGCCTTCAACCCGCGGCGCACAGCCCGGTCCGTACGCCGGACGCGCGTGATGTCGGGCCATCGGCAGGCGCCTCGCCGGCCTGGTCGGCGGCAGGAGCTCGGTCGGGCGGCGGCGGGTCGCCGAGCGCCGGCGCTGGCGTGGGCGGCACGTCGCGCGCCATGGGCGGCGTCTGCCAGGCAGGCTCCAGCATGTCCCGCACGACCTGCTCGATGAGCGCAATGTGGCTGCAATGCGCCAGCGTGTCCGTGCCGCGATACGACCAGATGTGCGAAGCCCCGCTGTCCACCGTGGCCGTGAGGCCGAACGGTTGGCGCCCTGGATCGCGTTTGGCCTGCTTGAGTCCGAAATGATCGATGATCCAGTCGGCGGTGAGCCGGGTCGACGGATAGGTCACCGGATCGATGTTCGAGTGGGAGAAGAAGAACAACGTCTTGTCGCCAGCCAACGCCTTGCGCGCGAAATCGACGACAGGCTGGATCGTCCCAGGCGAAACCGCGTCCACGGGCCTCTTGGCGTTGAGACGTGGGATCGCGGGGTTCCACGAAGCGTGTAGACCATCGAGCAGCACCACCGCATCGACATCATCGTCGCCATGCTTGAGGATTTCGTTGACCGCGCCGTACCCAGCGCTCCACGCCGAAAGCGCGAGGTGGCGGATGTGTGCGCGCTGGTCACCCGAGTGCTCCTGAAGAGCGGCCGTTATGGAAGCCAGGAGCATGTGCCACGACTCCACGGACGTGAAAGCGTCGGAATAGGGCCCGCTGCCAAGGCCCAGATCGATGCCCACGTAGCATACGCCGCGCGCGACCTGGACCAGCGTCTTCATGACCGCCGTGTGCCCGTGGAACTGCACGAGAACATCGTAGCCGAAATCGGAAGTGTGCCCGCCCTTCTGCGGTATGGCGATACGCCCCCTGTACACGCGACGATAGGGTGAGTAGGGACCGAGCCCGAGCACGTCGTAGGGGTTGCACTCGTTGAACCCCTTGCGCCTGAGTTCGTCCCCCAGCGGCGCTGCCGTCAGCCGGTCACCGAACAAGCTCATGAGGTTCTTCAGCCCAGGCATCTTGAGATGGCCGAGGCGAACACAAAGAGGCTGTCCCGCCTTCCCCCACCACAGACAGGCGACCGCAACGGCCACCGCGACGAGCCCCGCGGTCAAAGCGATCGTCCGTCGCGGGCGACGCGCACGAGCGGAGGTTCTCCAGTCGGCGTTCACGACGATCCACCATTTCTTTCAGTTCTTCGGCAGGCGCAAGCCGAATAGCGGGCGCGGCCAGCCGCAGCCTGCCCATTGTGCTCGGAACCTGCGGTCTTTTTCCCGCCATCGCACCCCGGCTCGGCGCCTCGCAGGACCGCCGCGTGTCCTCGGCGAGGCAGCGTCCGGCTAGCCTGTCGTTCGAACGAGCGCGAATCGATCGCGGTGCTCGGCCACGAAGCTGACGTAGTAGCCCGCCTCCTGGTGGCTCTCGATCTCGCCCGACTCGATGGCGGCCTCCAGGGCTCGTTTGATGTCGCCGATCCGTCGGGAGGGAGGCAAGCCGAAGGCTTCCATGATCGCATTGCCAACCCCGGAGGGCAGCGGCGGGACCACGGCATCGGAGGCAGCCAGCGTCGTGATGCGCGCACTGAGCTCATCGATCATCGCGATGCCGCGTCGCTTCTTCTCCGGACGCTTGGTCGTGATGTCAGCGCGTGACAGGCAAAGCAGGTCGTCCAGCCGCGCTCCCATGTCGCGCGCAAACCTGCGCACGGCGCTATCCGTCCATTTCCCGTCGTACTGGCTGGCACGCAGGTGATGCAGAACGAGAAAACGAACGGAGGCACCGAGCTCCCCATCCGACGCGAACAGCGCGGTGCGGCGTCCGATCTTGTCGAACATGCGGGCCCCGAGCTCGGCGTGCCCGAAGAAGTGGACTTCTCCATCGGGTGTCACCGATCGGGTGTGTACCTTCCCGATGTCGTGAAACAGCGCGGCCCACCGTATCTGTAGGCGCGGGACGCTCTGGCAAACCACCTGCTTGGTATGCTTCCACACGTCCTTGTGCCGCCACTCGCCGTCGCCAAAGCCGACCAGAGCGCTGACCTCGGGCAGCAGCGCATCGAGCACACCGGTGGCGCGGAGCGACTCGAGTCCCGAATCGGCTTCGTGCGCCATCAGGATGCGGTCGAGCCCCGAACGCAGCTCGGAGCGCGAGAGCGCGCTCACCTCTTCGGGCGACACGAGCACCACGGGGACATCGCTGCTGCCTTGCTCGGCGCATGCGACGGCGTGCTCGAGCGCCTGCGTGGCACGGGCGACATGCGCTTGACCCGCGGGGGCTGTGGCCAGTCTGGTCATTTGGGGAGCAAGCCTGCAGAACACTTCAGCATCCGACCAGACGGCCAGCAAGCCACCGGTCGGGGGACCCGTGTAGCACCGGGCATCGGTGATTTCTAGCGCGCTTGGGGTGCGGTCGGGTGCAGTCGCGGGCGAGATTGGGTCAGATCCTGGCGCCTCGTCTTCGCAACAGCCGCGCCTATGCCGGCCGGGCGCCTGGGCGAGCAATGGGATAGCATTGGGCCGCTGGCCGGCCGTCGCCCCCATCGTCGGCGATCCCATCTCATCGGTCCCCGTCTGCTGTGCGACGTGCCCGTGAAGAATCGAAGGTCCTGTGAAACCTCGCCAAAAATCGTGCGATCTTCTGCTCTCGCGCCAAATCCCCCGCGGCCCTCGCCGATCCAAGAGCACTGTCGAGGACTGCGGTCGCCTCACCCACCTGCCCCTTCTGTGCCAGGGCGACGGCGAGATTGGTGAGTGGGCCGATGGCCTGCGGGTCGATTTCCAATGCTCGACCAAAATGGGCAAGTGCCTCGTCGACTCGCCCGGTGCCCGCCAGCACGATGCCGAGGTTGTTGTGAGCTTCGGCGTGATTGGGGTTGATCTCCAGCGCCTTCTGGTAACGGCCCATTGCCTCATCGCCTCGTTCCATCTTCACTAGGAGAAGGCCAAGGCTGTAGTGGAAGTCGGCGTTCTCGGGCTCGGCTTCCAACGCTTTCGCGTAATGGGCCAGAGCCTCGTCGTCTCGCCCCATGTCCGAGAGCAACTCGGCAAGCTTGAATTGAACGTCACTGCGGTTGGGCTCGGTTCCCAGTGCCTCTTGGTAGTGAGCCAACGCTTCCTCAGCTCGTCCCATGGACGAGAGCAGGAGACCGATATTCTTGTGGGCTTCGGCGAACTGTGGGCTCGCCTCCAGCGCCTTCTGGTAGTGAGTCAACGCTTCGGTGGGTTGGCCCATCTTGATCAGTAGGTTGGCGATGTTGTTGCGGGTCTTGGCATGATCGGGACGGCGCTTCAGCGCCTGCTGGTAGTGGGAGAAAGCCTCCTGTACGCGTCCCATGTCCGAAAGCAATAGACCGATGTTGTTGTGCACTTCGACGGAGTCGGGGTTCAGCGCCAGCGCTTTCTGGAAATGAGACAGAGCCTCGGCGGTTCGACCCGCTCTCACCATCAGAATACCGAGCTCGTTTCGTGCCACCCAGCAATTGCCGTTCCTCGTGATGGTCGCCCGGTGCAGGGTCTCGGCATCGGAATACATCCGGCTCTGCCTCGAGCTCAACGCGCCAAGCACCAACGCCAGCATCACCCCGGCTGCCGTCTTCAGTTGCGACGGGACTCCACTTCGTGGCCCCAGCGCCGTTGCCGCCAAGCCCACACCCAGCGCGATCGGACCCACGGCGGCGAGATACTGGTAGTGGTCTGCAACGAATGAGTATCGAAACGTGTAGAAACTGAAGAACCCCAGGTACGGGAGGAGCATCGCCGTGAAGTAGAAGAACGCGGCTGCCGGCGCCCGCCATACCCTTCGCAGCGCCCAGAGAATGCCGCCGGCCAGCAGTGCCGCCGCTGGAAACAGATATTGCCACCACACCGTCGCGTTCAGGTCCCAGCGCGGGTAGAAGAACATCAGATCTGCAGGCAAGGCGACCTTGCCCAGGTAGAACCACAGGGCCCGTCCGGCAAGCAGACAGCGTTCAACAGCGGACAGCTCGAACTCGGGCTCCCCGGCGCCAATGTGGGTGTGCTCCACCTGAAGAGCGGTCAGCCCGGCCAGAATCCCGAGAACCAGGAAGGGAAGCAGCGGCACGATGTCCCTCCTCCACGACAGCTTGTCCTGCTTCCACCACAGCACCGCGAGCATCCCCAGGGGAAAAGCTGCAATCGTGCCCTTCGACAGAAGGCCGAGACCCAGGAGCCCTAGGCTCGAAAGGTATGACCGATGGCTCCGGGTTTCGGCGTACGTCAAGTAGGTCGCCGCCGCAGTGAAGAAGAAGACGCCGGAGAGCGTATTCTTGAGCTCCGAGATCCAGGCCACCGACTCCACCATGACGGGGTGGAGCGCGAAGATCCCGGCGACGAGCCAAGGGCCGGCTATCTCGAGCTTCCGCACGATCCTCACCAACATCAGTGCGGAGAAGGCGTGCAGCAGAATGCTGAGCAGATGGTACCCGAGTGTCGAATCGCCCCAGAGGTTGGCTCCTACCCAGAAGATGGTATGAACCAGAGGGAAATACTGCATTGTCTCTCTGGAGTGCGTCCAAATGCGCACCAGACCGTCTACTGAACGAAGCGCCGGGGGCGTCAGGTGCATGTTGTCGTCCCACAGTGGCAGGCCGTTCCATGCTGGCAGGTAGACGAGGAACGTTGCTGCGAGCAGCAACAGCCCCAGGGCGAGGTCCCGACTCAACGCGAAGCGCGGTGGCTCTTGACGAATCAACCGTCCACCCTCACGGGGAGCAGCGTTGGAGACCGTTGCCTGCGATGGCGCTTCTCGCAACCCAAACATGGCGCGGCGAACGCGCCGCCCAGGCCACCAGCACCGACTTGATTCGCTCGGCAGCGGCATCATGAGGCACGGACTCGGGCACGGTTCGCTCGGGGAGCGCCCACGCTTCGGGACTCGTCCGCACTGGGTAACAGAGTGAAACGGCGGCCTTGAAATCAGCAACCACGGAGAGGAGTGTACCGTGCATGGGGCGGTCGGGAAGAGAGCTGCACTCATGCCACGGTGGGGGCACGAAACGGGCAGGTACTGTGGATCTGGAACCTCGCGGAGGTGGCGGCCGTCGGCCTCTCTGGCGGTGTCGACGCCGGTGTCGCCAGCCTTCCGGGTCTGAGATCGAGTCGGAGTCCGAGTGAGCATCACGCTGCGGGTTTCCTCGGCGGTGGCCGAGCCCCGTCCGGCCGCGCGGCCCCTCCGGAACTCCCAAACGCGTCGCGCAGGTAGCCGATAGCATGCGCCAACGCGGACGGGCGCCTGGGCGAGCAACGCGATAGCCTTGGGCTGATGGCCGGCCATCACGCGCGTTCACGACAGCCCCGGCGCGGCTGGGGGCGGCACGTCGCGCGGGCATTGTGTGCGCTGTTCGCGGTTCTGGGCGCAGCGCCGGTCGCTCTGCTCGTCGCGGTCGACACGGGAACGGCACAACGCCTACTGCAGCGCGAAACAGCGGAGGTGCTCGAACGCCTGCTCGGCGTGCGAGCGCGCTACAGCGTCGGTCTGCGGCTCTGGCCGCTACAGGCCGTCGTCTCGGATCTGGTCGTGCCCTCCAATGACGGCTTGGGCCCGGCCCTGACCGTGCGGCGCGTCGTCGTCCGACCCAAGCTCTTCGCACTGCTCGGGGGACAGCTCAGCGCGGGCAACGTGGTGATCGAACAGCCGCGCGCGCGCCTGGTGCTGCGTGACGGCGCGCTCACCAACGTGAGCTACCGCCTTCCGAAAAGCACGAGCCCGCGGAAGCGCTCCGAGACGGCTCCGTTCGCCGCGCTGCGTGTGGAGGGCCTCGGTGTCAACGCCGACATCGACGGGATCCGGGTCGCCAGTCACGACAGCAGCGTCACCGTATCCGCTCACGACGGGATGAAGTTCGACGTCGTTGCTCGACTCGGCCCGATGACGGTGACGGCCACACATCCCCACCGTGTCCAGTACGACCGGGCCGTCCCGGCAGGGCCCATCCCGACCGTCGACCACGACGAAGACGTCGTGTGCAAGGCGGAAGTCGACGTGTCGATCGAGAACAGTCGGCTCGCCGTTCATCGGCTCGAACTCGAGGCCCGCGCTGACCACGACCCCGCTGCGGGAAGCAGGCCCGACTGCAGCGCGCCCTCGGCTGCGGACCCGGGTCTCGTGACGCTGCGCTCATCCGGTCTCCAGCTCGACTTCTCGCAGGGCAAGGGCAAGACGGAGGTCGCGGGCAACGTCCTGGGCCGCGCTCCGGTCTGGCTCGCCAATCGCTTCGTCCCGACGCTGCCGCTGACCGGATGGGTCGAGCTCGATGGTCACGTCCGCTACGACGCCAAGGCCCGGCTGCCGAGCGTGCAAGGCAGCCTGCGCGGAGAGAACATCGGGCTCGACGTCTATCGCATTGCGCAAACCCTCCGGACCCGGCTCGACGTGCGCGACGACGAGATACATCTCCCGCACTTCGAGATGGGCTTCGCAGACGGCCTGGTCACGCTGGAAGATGCTGTCATTTCGCCGTTCGCGCCGGGCGTGCCCCTGAAAGCGGCCGCGAGCAACGGCAAGAATGTACTGTTCACCAGCCTGATGCGCGATGTCGGGGTGACGCCGCACACGATCGTGAACTGGGACATCGTCCAGACGCACGCCAGCAACATCCACGGCACGCTCGATCCGGTGCACATCGACGGCGCTCTCGAGGGCGTCACCAAGAACTTCGTCGTCTACAGTCGCGGCTTCGATGATCCTGCCCGGCGTCGGATGATCGGCGTGGCGCAGGCACCGCTACGCGGGCGGTTCGGTGTTCGACCCGATGCGCTCGAGTTCTACGACACGCACATCACGTTCGGCTCGAGCTCTGTCAAGGCCGATCTCCTGAGCATCGGCTTCCACGACGGCCCCGAAGCCATCCATCTCGTGGTAAACAAGGCCTCTCGTCTCGAACTCGCCGACATCGGGCCGCTGGCGGGAATCCAGATGTCGGGCATGGCGGCGCTGGACGCCGACATGGCAGGGAGATTCGGCAATCCCCTGCTGCGCGGCCATCTGAAGGTCGACCGATTCACGTTCGGCGGCTTCCCGGTGGGGGACATCCTGAGCTCCGAGGTCGCCTTCCGACCCCTGAAGCTCGACCTGGCCAAGGTTCACGCCGTCAAGGGCTCGAGCCCCTTCCTGATCCCGGGTGCGCGCTTCGACTTCGATGCGGGGGCGACCTTGGTCGTGGACGCCACGGCCCGCAGCGATGCGCTCGACGTCCGTGACTTCCTGGCCATGTGGAAAATGGAGACGGACCCGCGCTTCGAGCCCATGAAGGCACTGACGGCCGTGAACGCGCGGCTGCACTATGCGCTCGACGGACCGGAGGACGCGTGCGGTGGCGGTCACCTTCAAATCAATGGCTCCCTGGACGTACGCTCGGCCGAGTTGTTCGGAGAGAGCTATGACGGCGGAGCGGGTGATTTTGCTCTGGACTGGGTCGACCGGGACGCGGGCACGCTCGGCTTCTCGCTGGACGTGCCGAGCATCGTCATGAACAAGGGCACGGGTCGCTTGGTCGGCGCGCTGTCGGTGAGCCCGGGCGCCGTTCTGCAGGGCCAGCTGACCGCGACTCAGGTGCCGCTGTCGCGACTGGACGTACTCGGGTCGCTGGCGAGCCGCGTGGACGGCCGCGTGAACGCCTCCATCCAGCTCGGGGGCACGCTGCAGGAAATGGCCGCTGACGCGCGGGTCACCGTGGGGCCGATCCACATCGGCAGCGCGTCGCTCGAGGGCTCGGAGTTGCTGGTGCGGCTCGTGCCTGCGGGACGCGAGCAGAAGCGAGCAGGAACGACGCGCTGCGGCCGGGCCATACCGGCTCCCTTCGATCCGGTCGAGTTCGCCGCGGACGCCGTGGAAGGCGTCTTCACCGTGCAGGGAGAGCTGTTCGGCGGTCAGGCGAAACTGCCGGGGCTCGAGATCACTCAGCAGCGCTCGCGGTCGGTGCGCGGCAAGGCCATTTTCGAACGGCTCGAGCTCGGCGCTCTGGCGCAGCTCTCGCCCACGGTGGCTCTCAGCGACACGCCGCCCAACGGGACACTCAGCGGCGAAGCGGACCTCGAGCAGCTCGACATGGACCGCCCTACCGAGGCCGTGGCACGGCTCGTGCTGTCGCGTTTCGGCATGAGCTACAACGGATTCCGCGCCGCACTCACGGGCGGAAGCGCCGAGCTCGCATTCCGCCGCGGTACGCTCGAGATCCCTGCGCTCGCGCTCGCATTGACGACGCCCGGAGGACAGCGTGCGATCGTCGACGCGCACGGTTCGGTGTCGGGCCCGCTGGATGGCGCGAGATTGAACCTCGTGGTGGGACTCAGAAAGACCGATCTCTCTTCGCTGGTCGGAGACATCCCGGGCGCGACGAAGGTGACGGGCACGCTCGAGGGTGGCCTGCACCTGTACGGGAAGTTCGACAGCCCCGAGTACGATGGCCGACTCGAGCTGCGGGACGGCAGCGTCGCACTGGGCGAGTTCGATACCAGCATGTCGGATGTTCAGCTGGTCCTGAAGCTGGACGAAGAGCAGCTCAGGATCGCGCGCGGAACCGCGTTGCTCGGAGGAGGAACACTGAAGCTCTCGGGGGGAGCACCCCTGCGGGGGCTGTCGATGGGGACGGCGCGAGTCGTCCTCGAGGCGCGCAACGTAACGCTCGCCCCGGATCCCGGGCTCAGAACGACCCTCGATGCGGACCTGGTGGCCACGTACGGTGAGCCAGGACACAGCGACGGGCCCGGTGCTCTGCCGCGCATCTCCGGCGAGGTAAGCGTCACGTCCTTCGAGTACACGCGGCCGATCAAGATGACCGCGGACCTGTCGACCTTGGCGCAGCGTGGCAAACGGACCGAGTTCGACGCGTATGACACGGCCGAGGATAGCGTTGCGTTCGACGTGCGTCTGGTGAGCGCCGGTCCGCTGCACATCAGGAACAACCTCATGGAGGCCGAGCTCCAGCTCGATCCCGAGGGCCTGCGCCTGACGGGAACCGACCAACGCATGGGTCTGGTGGGCGCCCTGGACGCGAAGCCTGGCGGACGCATACAGATGCGTCAGAGCGAGTTCGAGATCCGCCGCGGTCTCGTGCGTTTCGACGACGAAACGCGGATCGCCGCGCAGGTGGACGTAACGGCCGTCACGGAGTACAGGCGCTACACGGACAGCACCGAGGAGGAGCAAGCGACGGCCGACACGGGCTCAGCCTCGGCGACCACGATCGCCACGACCAGCGGGAGCTGGCGCATCACGATGCACGCGTACGGCGATGCCGATGAGCTGAAGATCGACCTCTCGAGTGAACCGCCGTTGGCGCAGGACGACATCTTCCTGCTGTTGACCGTTGGGCTCACCCGCGCCGAGCTGGATCAGGCCCGTTCCGCGAGTGTCGGAGAGAGCGTCGCGCTCGAGGCTTTGGGCACACTGTCCGGCGCGGACCGGGCCGTGAGCGAGGCCCTGCCCATGATCGACGATTTTCGCTTCGGAAGCGCCTATTCCTCGCGCACGGGCCGCACGGAGCCCACGGTCACGGTGAGCAAACGTCTGGCTGACCGCATCCGCGCCAACGTCACGAGCGGGCTTGCTGAATCACGCGAGCTGCGGTCGAACGTCGAGTGGCGGCTGAGCCCCAGGGTCAGCGTGGAAGGCTCGTACGACAACGTGAACGACATCTCGAGCTCGACGCTCGGCAATCTCGGTGCCGACATACGCTGGCGGCTGGAGTTCGAATAGTCGCCAGCAGGACGGGAGCACTCGGAGTGCCCGTTCACGTCGTTGCAGCTGTCAGGTCGCCTCGCGATCCGCCTCATCGGCTGCGTTGCTCCCGCGGTCCGGTACGCGAAGCGACGGACGCGAGCTGCGAAAGTCGGACCGCGGATGCGTCGAGGCGCCCGCCCGCGTGCGCCTCGACCCCGGGCACCTTTCCCCGCTTGCGCGGGCTCGTGTTTCTGGCTGTCCGCTCCCACCCGGCCGCCGGCCCCTGCACTCGTCGCGCCAAGCCGTGGGCGTTCGAACCGGCCGCAATTTCTCTTGATTCCCGCCGGTGCCCGGCCCTACTGTGCGCCTACCGTTTGTCCGGACAATGCCCGCCTCGGCGGCGGACGATGCCTCGAGCGCGATGCCCGGAGCGGCGAGTCGGGTGCCTTCAACGGACGGACCCGAGACGACAGCGAGGACCCAATGAGCACCGCAACCGAAAAGCTCCCGGTGACCGAGCGTATCTTCTACGGGTTTGGCGACCTGGCCTCTTGCCTTTTCTGGCAGACCCTGACGCTCTACCTACTCTTCTTCTACACGGACGTGTTCGGGTTGGCGGCCGTGGCCGCCGGGATCATGATCGGCGTGTCGAGGTTCCTGGACGCCCTGTTCGATGTCGTGATCGGCATGGCGGCGGACCGGACCAAGACCCGGTGGGGCAAGTTCAGACCGTACATCCTCACGGGCGCTCTGCCTCTCGCGATATCGGCGGTTCTCGCGTTCTCCACTCCGAGCTTCGGCGGTGCGGCGAAGATCGTGTACGCCTACGTCACGTTCATCCTTTTCATGTTCCTCTACTCGTTCGTCAACATCCCGTACACGGCGCTGCTCGGCGTGATCAGCGGTGATCCGAACGAGCGGACGAGCGCTTCTTCGTTCAAGTTCGTGGGTGCGTTCGCCGGCGGAATGATCGTGTCTGCCACGGCGCTGCCGCTCGCCAAGTACTTCGGGCAGAACGGCGCCGCGGCTGGATGGCGGACAACGTTGATGATCTACGCAGCGGCCGCCGTCGTCCTGCTTCTCATCACGTTCGCTTCAACGCACGAACGGATCCAGCCGATCGCCAAAGAGAAGACGCCGCTGAAGGAGGATCTGAAGGACCTGGTGAAGAACGTGCCCTGGCTCGTGCTTTTCGTCGGAACCATCCTGTTCATTCTGTTCGTCTGCATCCGGCTCAGCGTCACGGCTCACTACTTCAAGTACTACGTGGGCGAACAGGAGTTCACGTTCTTCGGCAAGACGCACAAGTACGGCTTCGAGGTTCTCGCCTCCGCCTTCAACACCGTTGGCCAGGCCTTGTCCTTGATCGGGGTGTTCGCAGTGCCCTGGTTCGCCAAGCTCGTTGGGCGCAAAAGGGCTCTGATCATCCTGCTCATCGGGGCCTTGTTCTGCACAGGCGTCTTCTTCTTCCTCAAGCCCTCCCATATCGTGGCGATTCTGGTGTTCCAGGGGATCGGCTCGATCGTAGGCGGCCCGATTTCCGCGCTGCTCTGGGTCTTGTACGCGGACACCGCCGACTACTCCGAGTGGAAGACGGGACGCCGCGCCACCGGCCTCGTGTTCTCTGCATCGATCATGTCGAACAAGCTCGGATGGACCATCGGCAGCGTGATTGCGGCGATTATCCTCGGGGCGACCGGATTCGTAGCCAACGTGCCACAGAGTACAGGAGTGCAGAACGGTCTCGTGGCGATGATGAGCGTGATCCCCGTCACCGCCGGCGTCGTCACCCTGGCGATCCTCGTGCTGTTCTACAAGCTCGACGAGAAGACCATGGCCAAGGTGAAAGCAGAGCTTGACGAGCGGCGCAAGGCTGCGGAAGCCGGCGCCGAACCGGCGCTCGCAACCTGAGAGAGGCGCACCGACGGGTGAGTCTTCGCCCGTCTCACGCGTCGGGCGCGGCCGCTCCGCTCGAGCGTGGCCGCGCTGATGGCCGGGGTGGTGTGGGACCCGACTCTCGAGGCGAGACTACTGGGTGCCCGCCCGAGCCAGCACCTCAACGACCTTCGACTTCTGATCCTGGCTGCGGGCGATGTCGAGCGCCGTCTGCTTCTTCTTGTTGCGCAAACTCGGATTGGCCTTGCTCTCGAGCATGAGCTCGACGAGCCCGGGTTTGCCGCTTCGCACGGCATACATCAACGCCGTCTCACCACTGTCGTCCTGGGCGTCGACCTGCGCACCCCCGGCAACGAGCGCCTGGATGGTCTGGTAGCCCTTGTCTTTGGCGTCTTCGCCTTCCGTCGTCGCAACGGCCTGCATCAGGATCGTGCGCTGACCGTCCTGGAAGTGTTTGAACCTGGCGTTCACGTCCGCGCCCTTTTCGAGCAGCAGCTTCACGATGTCCGGGTCGTGGACGGTGACGGCGTAGGCGAGCGGCGTCCAACCCTCGTTGTTCTTGAGATTGACCTTGGCTCCCTTGGCCGTGAGGTATTCGACGACCGAGCGACCGCCGTGGGACGCAGCGGCCATCAGCGCCGTGTGACCGGTCTCGTCGCGCAGATCGAGGTTCGTTCCGTCTTGTTCAACGATGCTCTTCACCGCGGCCAGGTCGTTGGTTCTGGCCGCTTTCAGCAGCGAATCTTCCCGGCAGCCGAGCAGAGACAAGGCGCCCAGCAACAGCCCGCTCATGACCGCGCTTCTCTGCCAAAGCGGGTTCCGAGGCGCAGACGGACTCGGGAAATCGGACGCTCTGACGACGTGTCGACGGGTCATACGGTGCTCCTTCGGAGGTGCTGTCGGTCACGGACGCGAGCGGCAGCCGCCCGCACGGGCGGGCCCACACTAGCGTCATCGCGCCCGGTTTCACAACGCCCTAGTATCGCTCGTTTCTCGCCACCCCAGGCCGCGACCACGCCGGGGTTGGCTGCACCTCGAATGGGCCGGCGGTCCGGGCCCGGTCTTGGGCCCCACTGGAGCGCCGCCCGTTTTGATGGGGCCACCACCGTTCACGTGCTGGCGACCGCAGGACGCGCATACCTGCATATCAATTCGCGCAGCAGGTCGGTGCGGCCGGAGACACGGAGCTTCTGGAACGTGGCCGTGAGCTGGTTCGCCACCGTTCGGGGAGATACTTGCCTGAGCCGCGCGATTTCCGCGTGGCTGCGACCCTCGACCCGCAAACGCGCGACGGCACATTCGCAGCCCGGAAGCATGTGTTCCAGGGAAGCGTCCGGACGGCGGGCGCTGATGACGGTATGTCGCGCGCCGTCGTGGTCGACGTCCAGCCGGCGCGCCTCGTTCGGTGCGTCGGCGGCACGGAACGCGTGCACGGCCATCACCACCAGCACGGGCACGCTGCTCGCGTGGCAATCCAGTCCAAGTGCGCGCAGGCATCGAGCGACAATGAGCGCCACGGTGGACGCAGCCAGCCCGAGTTCCAGAGAGACCAGCTTCTGGCTGTCCCCGAGCAGAATGCGCTCGACCAGCTCGAGATTGCGCTGCACGAGGCAACAGTGCGCACGGCGGGGCAGCGGCCCGAACCGCAGCACGGCGTAGCACCGACTTTGCGTGCAGAAGCTGTCCACGACCCTGCAACGACCGGCAACGAGCATCGGCCAGACGGTTCCGAGGTGGACCTCCGCACCCTTGGCCGAGTCCAGAGCGACGATCGAAGAGCGGTCTAGGTACGGAACGACATCGAGGCGTTCGGATTCCATGGTCAGCTCCTGGCTCCTGAAACACGCGCGCAGGGCGCGATGCGACCTCTCGTATCTGGACCCCGCAGCCCTGCTCCGTCGATTGCAGCCGATTACACGGCCCCGGAAAGCCATCACGCGCCAGAATCGATAGGAGGGCGTGCGTTCGGGGTCGTCGACTGAACGGTTGGACCGCGTGGGCGGCGGGGCCGCCGAGGCGCCGAGGCCCCATCAGTGCACTCGCCAGCGGCTGCTGCCGTTCAGGACCCAGCCGTCGCGGGCGGCAGTGGCCGGCACGAGCTCTTGTGTGATACGCGTGGCCACGACCTCGTTGAGGCAAGCTCAAGGCGATGATCGCCGCGCTGGTTTCGGTCCTTCTGCTCCTGGTGCTAGGCGGACTGCTCTTTCGAGCCCTGGCACGGAATCTGGAGCTCGCCAGGCTGCGCGTGCGAGACGGCAACGCAGAGTTGGTCCGGGGCCGGCTTCCGCCCCAACTGCTCGGCGATGTGGGTGACGTGCTACGAGCGGCTCACGCAACCCGAGCCGAGATCCAGCTGGTCATCGAGGACGGGCGACCGCGAGTGGTGGCTCACGGTCTCGACGAAGCCTCGGCGCAACGGCTGCGAAACGTCGTCGGCACGTACACGGTCTCACAAATACGAGCAGGTCGCTCGCCAAGGCGGTAGATCGGCTTGCGCCCTGCCCGCGCACGCGTCACCTTCGCGCTTGCCATGCTCGTCACCGCCATGGAGCCGGAAGACAGGGAAGCGGTGCAGGCCATCGCCCACCTTTGCGGAACCGAGGTCGACGTGGCAGCCGAACTCGGGCGAGGTTGGGCGCTCCCCTGGGTCATTCGCGACGCCGAGGGCGGAGCGCCCATCGCCTTCTTGGTCGGGTGGCGTGCCGCGGACGAGCTGCACGTGATCGACATCGGGACGCATCCGGACCACCGACGCCGCGGAGCCGCGCGGAAGCTGCTCCTGGAGCTCATCGCATACGGAAAGGCACATGGGTTCCGGCTCGTGGTCCTGGAAGTGAGCGCGTCCAATGGGCCGGCTCGGAGTCTCTACGGATCTCTTGGGTTCGGGGTGGCGCGGATCCGTGAGAACTACTATTCGGACGCTGGCGAAGACGGCCTGGAGATGCTGCTCGTGCTCGACCCGGAAACCATCGGTGCCCCTGGCAGTCCACAAGAGGCAAGCTCGTGAGCTCGCTTCACCACGATCCTGCTCGGCGTCAGTTCGCCAGCGTCCCCCTGTTGCGGCGCGACAGCATCGGGGATGCCTACCACGTGCTCACGTTCGATTGGGCTGCTGGCCCCCGGGCGCGACCCGGTCAGTTCGCCATGGTGCGCGGTTCGAACTGGGGTCATGCGCCACTGTTGCCGCGCCCCATGAGCTATCTGAGCGGCGGCAGCACCCCTTCGATTCTCGTCCGAGTCTACGGCGACGGCACGCGCCGCATGGCTCGCTCTGAGCCGGGTGACCACTTCGACCTGGTTGGGCCCCTTGGGAACGGATGGCGAGCGCCGATCCCAGGGCTCAGACAGGTGCTGGTCGCCGGCGGAGTGGGTGTCGCGCCTCTCTTGTTTTTGGCACGTTCGTTGATCGAGCAGGGTCGGTCTCCGGTGCTCCTGTATGGTGGTCGCTCCCAGCGGGATCTGCCCCTGTCCGACGACCTCGTCGACACCTGCGAGGTCGAGCTCGCGACCGAGGACGGCTCGCGTGGCACCCACGGCCGCGTGACGGACTTGCTCGGACGCTGGCTCGGACCTGGCATCGAGGTATTCACGTGCGGCCCCGACCCCATGATGGCCCGCGTTGCAGGCCTGTGCGAGGCGGCCGGAGTGCCTTGCGAGGCCTCGCTGGAATCGCCGATGGCCTGCGGGTACGGCGTGTGCCTCGGGTGCGCCGTGCCACGACGCGATGCGACCTACCTGTACGCGTGCGTTGACGGTCCGTGCGTCGATGCGCTCACCCTCGACTGGGGAGCAGCCGGCGCCGAGCCAACACGAGGCCCGATCGGCGCGAACGGCTCCGTAGCCGCAGACGGGGAGCAGCCCAGATGATCTCGCAGCGGGTGAAACTCGGTCGACTGGAGCTCAGGAACCCGGTTCTGACGGCGTCCGGCTGCTTCGGATACGGCGTCGAGTTCGACGACTTCTTCGACGTGCACGAGCTCGGCGGCATCTGCACCAAGGGGCTGAGTCTTCTGCCTCGGCTCGGCAACCCGCCACGCCGTGTGTGCGAGACGCCGAGCGGCATGCTCAACGCCATCGGACTGGCCAACATCGGTGTCGAAGCTTTCTGTCGTGAAAAGCTGCCCGTGCTGCGCGAGCGCGGCATCACCGTCGTCGCGAACGTCTTTGCGACGAGCCTCGACGACTTCGCCGAGCTCGCGCGACGTCTCGATCGCGAGAGCGGCGTGCACGCCATCGAGATCAACGTCTCCTGTCCCAACGTGACGCACGGAGGCATCGAGTTCGGCAGGGTGCCCGAGCTCGCGGCTCAGGTGACGGCTCGAGTGCGCTCGGTCACGAGCTTGCCGGTCTGGGTCAAGTTGAGCCCAGAGGCAGGCGATGTCGTGGCCGTGGCTCGCGCCTGCGAAGCGGCCGGCGCCGACGCTCTGAGCGCCATCAACACGATTCGCGGTATGTCGATCGACATCGAACGCCGCCGGCCACGCCTGGCCAACCGCACCGGCGGCCTGAGCGGGCCGGCCCTGAGGCCTATCGCGCTACGGGTGGTCTGGGAGGTTGCGGGAGCCGTTTCCATACCCGTGATCGCGATAGGTGGGATCACCAGCGGCTCGGACGCGCTCGAGTTTCTGATGGCCGGCGCAAGCGCGGTTCAGGTGGGCACCGCCAACTTCGCCGATCCGTGCGCCGCCAAGAAGGTCGCAGACGGCATTCGCGAATACTGCGAACGCCACGCGTGCAACGTTACGGACGTGATTGGCGCCGCTCGACACCCGTAGCGGCTCAAACCCGGCTCAAACCCCCATCCGGTCCGGGGGCTGCTATGATCGCGGCGCCACGATGGTCCACCTCGCCGAACGCCGTGCGCCGGACGGACACGCTCACGGCAGACTTGCGTCGCGACATCGGATGCTCTCCGGGCAGTCGTCGTGGCAGCTAGCCTGGATGATGGCCTCGGCCCTCGTGGCGAGTTCGGCCTGTGATGAGTCCACAGCCTCCGACGCGCTGCGCCAGCAGGCGCAGGAGAAAAGCCCCAACGCCAGTCTCCAACCCGCAAAGCTCACGGCCCAACGCGAGTTGCTGAGCGAAGAGGAACCGGAAGCTTCCGGCGGGTACGAGGAGGCGGACGCGGGCGTTCGCGTCGGCAGCAACCCCGCTGCTGGTCCACCTCGACCCTGGCGCGAGGACGAGGCTCTGCCCGACGACACCCTGGGAATACGCGAGACATCCGGGGCGGCACTGAGCGCTCAGTTCGTTTGGTTCGATGTACCTGGACCGCCGCCCGTTCCCGAGCTGGATCCGGTAGCCGTCAGGGGTCTTGCGCAGCGCACCGCATTCAAGGTCGAAATCGATCTTCTTCTTGCGGGTCGATTGCGCGTGGCGTTCTTGTCTCCTGGCTTCCCGGTTCCAGAGCTGACCGAGCTCAGAGCGCGTCGTGACGCCTTCGGACACGTCTTGCTGTGGCCCGACGGCAAGAGCTACCGCGTGCTTCCGCCTGGCACACTGCGGGCGCTGCTCGGTGAGGGCCGCGCCGACAGTATGGCCTTGGTCGGGGCGCAACCCCAGCCCCAGGGCGGCGGCTCGTGGCTGAAGCTGACCACCGTGCGCTCACGCCTGGCCGGCCCACTCGCGGAACTCATGCTCGAGCAGTCGGAAATCGCAGGCCTCAGCTCGGGCGGCGAGCTGCTGTGCAGGTTGCTCGTGGAGCTCGCGGGGATCCAGCCGGCCGCAGCTGGGTGCGAGGCGGAGCTGCTTCCGGTCCGCGCCGAGTACCGATGGCGCCAAGGGGGCCGATTCGCCTTCCAGGTGCTCTCGATCACTCGGCGCCACGACATGGCATTGAGTCGACTGCTGGTCCCGCCAACGGGCTGCGTCTTTCGGCCGCATGACTATCCCCGCCGAGCCACGGCTCAGACGCTGGGCGAGGAGCCGCTGCGGCACCTGCGTTCCAAGGACGCCCTGCCGCCAGGTGGCGTGCGTACCGGGGCCCCCGCACAGGGCCTCGTTGCGGCCAATCAGTCCCCGCTCCTGCTCGCGCTGCTCGTCGACGGGATCCCTGTCGCCTGGCTCCCGCCGAGCAGTGAAGTGGGATTGCGTTCCTTGCGGCCTGGGCGCTATGCCGTCGGATGGCGTAACTTCTGGGGCACCAGAACGCACTCGCTCGGCGTGCTCCAGCTCCCCGGACGTGCCGTCGAGGGCGTGGTCGGCGACGCAGGCGCGCCGCCGTAGCCCGCGCCCCAGGCCAGAAGTCCGCGCGTGATCCCGCCATGCAGATACCCATCGCCAGGCCATACATCGGCGAAGAAGAAAAGCGGGCCGTCGTCGAAGTGCTGGAAAGCGGACAGCTATCGCAAGGGCCCAGGGTCGCCGAATTCGAGCAGGCCTTCGCCGCCTACCAGGGCGCGCGCTTCGGCGTAGCCACCTGCAACGGCACCGCCGCGCTGACCTGTGCTCTCATGGCTCACGGGATCGGTCCCGGTGATGAAGTCATCGTGCCCTCCTTCAGCTTCTTCGCCACGGCCTCCAGTGTGCTCGGCGTTCACGCAACGCCCGTCTTCGCCGACATCGACCCGGAGACGTACTGTCTGTCGCCCGAGAGCGCAGAAGCCAGAATCACCTCCCGCACCAGAGCCATCATGCCCGTCCATCTGTATGGGCACCCCGCCGACATGCCGCGCCTCGAGGCCGTGTGTCAGCGCCGCGGTCTGCTCTTGCTCGCGGACGCCGCGCAAGCGCACGGCGCCGCCATAGCGGGACGGCGCGTGGGAAGCTGGGGTACCGCCTGCTTCAGCTTCTTCCCGAGCAAGAACATGACGACCACGGCGGGAGGCATGGTGCTCACCGACGACGAGCAGACCCATCGACGTCTTCGGCTCGTTCGCCACCAGGGCATGGAGACGGGCTATCGGCACGAGGCCGTAGGCCTGAATTTCCGCATGACGGACCTCGAGGCGGCCATCGGTCTGGTGCAGCTCGGCCGCTTGCCGGCCTGGCTCGAGACGCGGGCCAACAACGCGGGCTTCTACGATCGCCACATCACCCGGCTCAGGACCCCGACGTGCGCCAGCGGCGTGTCTCACGCGTATCACCAGTACACCGTGCGGGTCCCGCCGGACCTGGACCGCGACACGGTCGTGCAGAAGCTGAACGAACGCGGCATCGGAGCGCGTGTCTACTACGCCAGGGCCATCCACCAGCAGCCCGTCTTCGCGAACGAGCCGTCGGTGCGCGAGCTGTGCCTGCCGGAAACCGAGCGCGCCGCTCGAGACGTGTTGAGCCTGCCGGTGCATCCGTTCGTGACCGAACAGGAGCGGGAGTACATCGTGCAGGAGGTCAACGCGCTGGGTGGAGGTTGAATGGCATCGAAGCCGCCGCGTGCCTGTGTTTCCAACTCGAGCCTCTCCGCACCCAGCCCCAGCCCGAACCAGAATCGCTGCGCTCGCCCCCTCACCAGCCCCTCTAACGGGGCTGGACCGAGCGTAGCAGAACGACGTACACTCCACACGAGTTGCCTTGCGGTCACGCTACGGCGTTGCTCAAGGGAAGAGAGACATGGCGAACTCGCGGAAGGATCTCAAGAGCCACAAGGTCGACGTCCCGTCGAGGCGCTGGGTGTCACGGCTGTCACCCCTTGGCCAGTCGCGCCTCGTTTGGCTGGGAAGCTTGATCCTGGCGTGCCAGAGCGTCACTGGGCTCGATGACCTCGAGACTCGTAGCGACGCTGGGACCTCGGCACACCCGGGCGCGGCCGGAACAGCAGGCTCGTCCTTCCCGGACGCTGTTGCCGGCACGCTCACCGAAATGGCGGGGCGCGGAGGCATGCCTACGCGTGCTGCCGAGGGTCTTGCGGCAGGACAGGGCGGCGACAGGGGGCGGACAAGCGGTGGTGCCCGCGACGCCGTGGCCGGTGCCGGCGTCACGGGCGGCGCGACGCACCAGGGCGGTGGTGAGGCGGCGGGGGCTCTCGCCCAGGGGCCTGACGGTGGCACCGGAACAGCGCCTGCAGGCAACGCCGGTCTGGGCGGGGAAAGGAGCACGGTCACGGCGGGTGATGCCGGCGATCATGGTCCGGCGGGGGCCCAAAGCGGAGCCGCGGCCGGCACAGGTGACGGCAAGGGAGGCTACGGTGGCGTCGCATCGGGAGGCACCTACTCGGGAGGCATGGCGTTCGGCGGCTCCTTGGGCGGCAGTGCATCGGGGGGCAGGACGTTCGGGGGCACTGGCGGCAGCTCGTTCGGGGGCACCGGCGGCAGCTCGTCCGGAGGCGACGCTTCGGGCGGTAGCCCGCCCGTTGTCTGGAGCGAGACCGATCTGGGGCTCATCGACACGGGCTGCTACGGGCACCTGGTGGTTGGCGATGGTCGAGGCGACACGACGAACCGAGTGTACGTCGGGGATTCTGCCTTCCTTGGCGGGAACATCTACGAGTATACCTTCGCGGGAGGGAGCTGGACGAGAGCACCTGTTGGTTCGGAAGGCGGCGAACACATCAACGGCCTGCACGTAGCTGACGTGCACAACGACGGTAGTCGCGGCATCTACGTGACCGAGTACGGCCTCACCGAGTACCGCTACACTGGCGCCGCGTGGGAGGAGCACAGCATTGGTGCATATCAATGGAACAACGGCATCTCGCTCGGAGTGGGACGCAATGACGGCTATCTGAGGCTGTATCTCGCCGACGCCGACGTCGTGGAGGTGTCGTACGACTACGGGGATTGGTCAGCCAACACGATCGATACGGGAGAGCCGCCGCTCGATACCGTCGTGGCCCCAGCGCGCAATGACGGGCTCAACCGCCTCTACGCCGTCCTGGGGATCTTCTACGGTTCGATCTGGGAATTCGAGTACGACAGCGTCTCCGAAACGTATGCGCTCACTGCGGCGGTCTCGGATTCGACGGGTGGCCAGTTCCAGATGATCCGCGCCGGTTCCGCTCGTGGCGACGGACAGACTCGGCTCTATGCCTGGGGCGAGGCTGGGCTCTACGAGTTCAGCTTCGGCGCCGGAGCCTGGACGGGTACCCGAGTGACGAACGTTCCCTACGAGCCCCTGTGCGAGTCGGGTGGGGGGATCGTGATCGCGGATGGGCGGAACGACGGCCAAACACGGCTCTACACCGCCGATGCGAATGGCTTGGGCGAGTACAGCTTCTCCTCGTCGTGGAAGAAAACCGGGCTCATCACCGCCGGGCAAGTCCTGGCCATGGGCATTGGCCCTGGTAGAAACGATGGGCTCAACAGGCTCTACGCAACGCGGGACAACAACTTGTACGAGTACGTGGCCGACCTCTAAACATCTCCAGCTTGACACCACACCCTCTGCGGATACTGCGGGACCCCAGTCTGCGGAGGCGAAGCCGGAGCAGCTGCGACTCGGTACATCGTAAAGATCCCGCAGTGAGGTTCTCGCTGCGCCGGCGCTAGGAGGTGTCCCCTGGGGCGTCCAAGCAGTGCTCGGGTACGACAGGGAGACTATCTCTCGCCGGCCGTGCCTTCGGTCGCTGGGGGAGCTTGCTCGGTCATCGTCGGATCAGCACAGCAGCGGAATCCTTGGGCGTAGTAGGACGTGGTCTCACCATGCCTGGCTGTGACCGGACGGCAACGGTTGCGCGCGCCGCCCATCCAGTGGCCCCCCTTGAGAAGTGACTTGTGGGGCTTGCCTTTCCAGGTCACGTTGACGGTCCACTCATCCACGTTCCCTCCCATATCCATGACACCGTAGGGGGATCTGCAGCGAGGCATCGAGCCCGAGGGCACCCGCTTCGAAAGGCGGTCGACTTCCTCTTGAAGCCGCTCCGGAGATACGCCCTTGTTGGCCAGGATACCGTCATTCGGCTTGAGCCAGCGCTTGTCGATGTTGCAGGCGCTGCGATCCCTTTTCCACCCATACACGTAGGGAAGCCGTTCTGGACCCTCGCACGCCAGGTTCCATTCGTCGTCCCCGCAGAGCCGCTTGCCGAGCTCCTCGCAGCGTCGCTTCGCCTCGTACCAGCTCACCATGACCCTGGGGATGGCCCCTTTCCGATTGGGGTATTCGTACTCGTCGATGCAGAAGCGCTTCTTCTCCTCCGGGCTGAAGCACTTGGCCGCGCCCACCGCGAACTCATCGCAGTAGTAGGGTTCCGGGTCGGGCGAAGGCTGGCCCTTGTAGTCCTTCCCACCCTTGATGCAGCGATGCAGGAGGTTCTTGCAGTACAGACCGTCCACCTCCAGCATGCCCGCCGGGCACCGGGGGGAATGCTGCACGGGTGGGGCAGCGGCAGGGGCGCTGCCCGGGCTGAGGGGCTCGGGGGAGGGGGGAGCCTCTGATTCGGCTTCCTCGTCGTCGACGAGCGACACGAGCTCGCTGCGCATGAGCCCGGTGTCCACGACCGTCTGCGTGGCTGGCCGCGCGGCGGTGTTGGCGGCCGGTGCCGGTCGTGCGCGGCCGTTGCTGTCCTGCACCGCGCCCAGCAGAGCGAATACCGCCATGGGCAGGAACCGGACGCCAGCAGTATGCAATAGGCTGGCCACTCGTCAGACGCGCCCTTCATGGTCGGTCAGGCGCGCGGTTCGCTGGGGCACCATGAGCATGTGTGGCAGCGACCCTATCATGCCGTCACGACGGGGTCGACCCAGGGCCGGACATCGGCAACTCGACGACCCCTGGTTCCGATCGCGATGGCTCGAGCCATGCTACTCGAAGAGGCCACTGCATGCGAGGCTGCGTCCCGCAGAGGACCGTTCCGCAATCCAGACCGGCGCTCTAGAAAGCGACGTTGAACCCAACTCCCGGCTGCAACCCGAGGTGAGCTCCCTGTTTGCTGCCGAGCATTCCCAGCACCCTGGTATCGAGATCCACAACGACCGCGGGCGACTTGAAGAGCTCGCAGCCGAGCGTGGCCCCGAACGCCGCGTCGTTGTCGCCCAAGACTCGTGCGTAGCCCAGACGATATCCGATGTACGGGTTGAACCAGGTCCGCCTTCCGCCCCCGAGAAAGTCCGAGTAGTACTCGCCGCCCAGCGTCAACAGCAGCACATCGAGACCTCGCCCCTCGAACTTCGTATCGCTGTAGCCGTCGATATCGATACTGAACTCGCGCGACAGCCGCACGCTCGCCCCGCCGCCCAGGTAGCCGGCATTGCCGGTTTCTCGCCAGAAGTCGGCGAGATAGCCCGAGCGCAGCCCTGGATAGAACTTGGCCTTCGCGTGGCCCATCGGTTCCGCCGCGGTTTTCGGGCCGACCAGGGTGAGATCCACGGTGGCGCTGGCCGCGCGGTCGCTCAGCCACCGGAGCTCTCCCTTGAGCGTCTCGATGCGTTCACGCACCACGTTGAGTTCGCGCTCGATGCGCAAGACGTCTTCGACCTCGTCCGCGCGTTCGAGAATGCGTTCGTAGCGTTTGCGAAGCATCTCGAAATTCGCGAGGCGAATGCTGGCGTCATAGTACCGTCGGCCGACGTCCTCGACGCTGACGTGGCGGTGCCGGACGACCCCCAAGCTGCCGAGCGCCTCCATCGCGCCATGGGCGGCCTGCGGAGGGATCCGAAGCGTCAGCTTGGCCGTGGACCTCCGACCGTTGTCCGTGACGTCTTCCGAGGTCACCGCGCCGTGGCTCTGCTCCGCTATTTGCCGCGCACGCGACACGGCAGCCGCGACGGAGCTGACGTCGATCTTCAGCTGAGCCTGGATGTCCAGCATGGTCCCAGGCTTCACCGCGGGGGGTGCGGTGACCCGAGAAGCAGCGGGTGCGGCGGACGCGGGAGCGGACTCGACCGCGTCGGCTCCACCGGCGGGTGGCTCGGAACTCTCGTCCGCGCCGGACTCCGGCTGCGCGTCGGACCCGTCGACGGGAGAAGCGCTCGATGGCTCAGCCGCGATCTGGTCCTGCTGCGACGCCGCGACGCTCAGCGCGTCGACGCGGGTGAGCGGCGGCTCGACCGGGCCCGGTTTGCTCGTCAGGCCAGCGCGTCCCGAGGGATGGAGCGGGGCCTGCGGCTCGCGGGCGCCCGCAACCGGCCCAGCGCAGCCCACAAGCCAAAGGACCACCGTGCATAGCAGGACAACGTGCCTCATGACCCTGTGCGCCATCATGCCGGTGCTACTGTCGAACAAGAACACGCGAATGCACAGGGAAATCGACGTAGGGAATCATCGTGCACACCGGCAGTGGGGCTGCAGGACCGCTGCCTCGAACTCGGGCTCGCTCTGCTGGAAATCCCCTGCACCCCGCCGACCGCCCCCTCGACCCCGACGCCGTTCGGTTCGAAGGCACCACCCGTGCCCTCGTGCCCATCGCCCGCCGGTTCGACCCCGCCGACCTCCGGCGACGACACGCCGCGGCCGAATTCCTTGCCACCTCCCAGCGCATCGTCCCCGCCGACCTCGCATTTGTCCCCGCCACCCATGACCGATCACCCCGCCGACCTTTCGCTCCATGCCACCGACGACCGGATCGGACCCTCCGACCAACGGTTTCACCCCACCACCCATGTCACTCGACCCCTCCGACCAGTCCGATCGACGCTCGGACCTGTTTCGCGGCCGCTCCCCCGGATCGTGACGGCCCCAACGCAACCGCCAACGGCCTCACGCGGTCCAGAATCGCCGCACTCGGCCACAAAACAGCGCCTCCCACCCCGGCCCGATCGACCGACTGACGCCCGCGCACCTCAACTGGCCATCCGAGCGAGCCCGCCGGGTGGCACAGTGCCGCGCTCCGACGGGGAAGCGGCCGGGCCTCCCCGGCTTCCGTTCGGCGCTCTGCTACCCCAACGTCAATGGGGAGTCGTCCGTGGGGATCAACTCGTCGATCGACGCGATGCGCTCTGTCTCGGCTCTGGCGTCGTCGATCCACTGAGGACGAGGCTGACTGTCCGTCTGACGCCCCGATGTGTGAGTCGGGAACCTGCGCGCTGCCTTCGAGCTGCGAGGCCACGCCTCTGTGCCCAGGGGAAACGGCGCCGACTACCTGCTGCCGGAGTCAGCTCGTGCCGGGCGGTACATTCTACCGCAGCCTCGGAACGGGGTACCCGGCCAGCATTGGTGCATTCCGCCTCGATGGGTTCGAGGTGACCGTTGGACGGATGCGGGCATTCGCCGACGCTTACGACCGCGACCATCTCATCGCGGCACTGGCAGCAGGTGTCGGCGCCCACCCGCGGATCCCCGGCAGCGAGTGGGATCCTGCCGACAGCGACGCGCTGCCGCTCGATCGTGCGGAGCTCGACTCGTTGCTGCTGAGCTGCAGCCGGCCCACGTGGACGGCAGCCACAGGCGAGAACGAGGACCTGCCTGTCAATTGCCTGAGCTGGTACCTCGCGTACGCGTTCTGCGCCTGGGATGGCGGACGCCTCCCGACCGAAGCGGAGTGGGAGTATGCGGCATCGGGCGGGGACTTGGGGCAGACCTTCCCCTGGGGATGGCGGAGCCCGAACGACGAGTCCGCGGTCTACAACGGCGCGTCGCTGCTTCCGGTGGGCTCGAAACCCGACGGAATGGAAGTGCACTGGGGCCTGCAGGACCTCGCAGGCAACGTGGCCGAGTGGGTGCTCGACGGATACGCGGCGCTGTCCGCGGATTGTGACGACTGTGCGAATGTCACCGACACGGCTGCTCGCGTCTGTCGTGGAGGCAGTGCGTACACCACGTGGCCCGTCGAGCTGTCCGCGGTCGGCCGTTACGACTTCGCGCCGTCCAGCGTCTACAGTGACATCGGGGTGCGTTGTGCGCGAAGCGAACGGTTCGAGGGCCAGACCCCTGGCGATCCAGGACGCTCGAAGTGCCTGGTGGCCTCGGGACCCTTCGATGACGCGTCTCTGCCTGCCCTTTGGGGGATAGGCTATCACAGCCAGGAGTGCAAGGCTGACACCTCCGATTGCACGACGTCATGCACCCACGACGGTGGAGCCCTGAACGTGTACATCGACAACCTGAACAACGATCCCGACTCCGGATACACGCTCGGCTTCGCTGAAATGGACACGTGGGTACTATGCGGCCTCCCGGAATCGTTGCAGAGGACTGCTACCGGATACGAAGCGTCCTTCGGGACGCTCTGCGATTGCGGTTCCGGCGACGACTACTGGAGCGGGTACGAAACTTCGTTCGATTGCGCGACTCAGCAATTGAGCATCTCCGGATATTGCATGGGCGCGTGGCCCGACCCCTGCAGCATAGAGTTCAACTACGAATACACATTCAGCACGTTGTAGCTGCGCCCGTTGGCTGGTTCGCGGCGCGGAGCACTCGAGACACCGTCGAGGTTCGTGTGGGATCAAATGGGTTGGCAGCAGCGGTCGGGGGTGCTCGTGTCTTCCAACCCCGCTCCAGCTCGTGCGCACGGGGCGTGGGCTGTGACCCGTCGCTTTCGCTACGGGTCACGCCTCCGGTCGCGCGCTCATCAGAATGTCGATATGAACCACTGCTGGACGTCCGTCTTGAACTGGGCGGCAGCGGCCGCGCGGAGCGTCACGGTGTGGCCCGCTGCGTATGTGGGGAAGTTGAATTCCGACGTGCGAGTCTCAACCAGTGGCGTGTAGAACAGCCACATCGCACCCGGGCTGGGTATCTCGGTGGGGGTGTCCAGACGATAGTCCGACCCGGAGACCACGGCTGCAAAGTCCGGATAGGCCGCTACGAAGCCGTTGATCGCCGGCACGATTCTCGGACTGAACACCTCGGCATCGTAGCGTCCGACGGTGATGAACGTCTGGACTCCCCTGAGGTCGTTGTTCACGAATGCAATGGTGCTCTTGTATCCCGCAAGGGGGGAGTTCCATCTCCTGGCTACGTCCGTCGTTCCTTCGCCATAGCTAGCGAAAGCCGCGCCGCTGAACGGCACGAAGTAGCTATCGTCGGTGCCCAGGTCTTCGAACTCCTCCCACATTTCGGGCGTTTCCTCCGGAGTCAGGCCGTCGCCGCGACCGTAGGCCGTCGTCCGCGCCGAGGCATGCATCCACTCGATCGTTCTCGGGTTCACCCCCAAGGCGGCTTGCAGAATGCCGATCTGGGTCAGCTTCAGGCTGACTGCGTAGCCTCGATCGGACGCAAACGTCCGTGCCTGATCGCAGTCCTTCATCGAGCAGGTCGCCCCGATGCCGAGGCTCGCACTCCAGCAAGGCACCATATGCCCATGTCCGTCGTCGACATCGTCATGGCAATCCCCCGGGCTTATCGGGAAGAGATCGGTCCTGTCGTACTGTTCTGCTCCCGCGACGACGGGATCGATCAGCACCTGGCGGCCGAACTTCTCGGCAATCTGCTCGGTGGTGGGCGCTGGCGTTTGGAAGACGTCGCCGAAGTAGCCCAGCACGTCGCTGCTCAGCTGCGAGTCTTGATACGCGGACGCCGGATCCGTGAGGCTCGCGTACTCGAACAGATGCCGAAGCATCAGAATCGACCGCGCACCACCATAACTCTCGGCTACGAGGATCACGGGGTTGTTCTGCAGCGCTGGATGCCGATCCAGGAAACGCAACACGACGCTCAGGAAGATGCCCGCGTCGCGATCCATGTCCGTCCCCAAATCGACTTGCACGCCGCCGCTCGCAACCGCATAGGAGAACCCCGTACTCGGAGCGTCTATGTAGAGGAGGTTGGCGAAGTCGGTCCAATTCGCGTTGGCGTTGGGGATGATGCTCCCTGTCCGATCCGGGTCGAGCGTGTTCGGCCCCGTGTTGAACGAAAAGAGCCACCTGGACGTGGACGATCCCGGTCCGCCATTGAAGAACACCGCCAGCGGCTTCCACTTCGGGTAGACTTTGGCTGGGTGGAAGGAATACCAAATTCGGTGGGTGGGGCTGGTGCGGTTGTGATTTTCGGCGACGTAGTCCTCCGAGGGGATCTGGAGGAATCCCGCTTCCGCGGCCACGTCGCGGGCCTTCCCCGTGGCATCGGTCATCGTGTCGGCAGAACACGACCACGTCAGATCGAAATCGAGACAGCCGCCCGGTGAGGGGACTTGATACGGTTCGTGGTAGAATTCCGCGTCCGCCGAAGCCGAGGCCACCACCGCGGTACCGCGCACGGAACCCCAGCGGAGCGTCGCGTGGGCCAGGGGCGCCAGTATCGAACCCCGAAACCCCACGCCCTGGATCAAGAGTGAAGTCGCCTGGGGGAAGTTCCACAGTGTCTTGCTGGGCGTGAAAGTCCCGCTGAACCCAGCCCACTGGATGACCGGCGCCGTACCACCCACGTTGACGATGACGCTGGCTCCTTCGGGCACGCTGTATTCATACGAGTATGTATTCGCGAGTTGCTCGGGTGTCACCGAGAAGACGTTCAGCTCCGGATCGCTGCCGACGAACCGCAGCGTGGAGTACACCTTCTGTGCGGGTTGACTGTCGTAGTTGTTCCAGAGCATTTCCGACATGTACCCGAGGTTCATCTCGGCCGTCGGGAAATCGATGGGGAGCGACGGGTTCGTGGGGGCCGCGTAGTCCATGAAAGTGACCCTCTCCGACACGAAGTACTCCCCATAGTGGGCGCCGCCGAACAGCTCGCCGTCCCACAGATGAGCCCCTACGCGCGCGACCAGGGCGACGTTCTCGGGCCGATCGTGGTTGAGTCGGAAGTAGCCGGCAGTGATGTAGGTGGCCGCGGCCACCGCCCCGCCCACGTGCTTCAGATCGGTGAGATAGCCGGACAGGGCAACCAGATTGAAGTCCCGGGGGAAGTGCGTCTTGCTCCCGGGAAGGGCACCTTGGTCCCAGTAGTAGCGCCCGCAGGGGTCGGCTCCGTGGATCACCTTGGCATAGGCAGCGCCGCGCTCCACGCAACCGAGGCTCCAACGGCCATCCGGAGCGCAACAGTACTCGGTGATCTGCTGGTCGCAGACGTAATCGACCACTCGATTCGTCGCAGGGTCGGACGCGCCGCGAACCATGGGCGCGCCCGAATTGCACCATGAGTGCTGTGCCAGGCAGACGGACGGGAGTGCCATCATGACGCCTATGGCGAGACCTGAGAGGTGACATCTGGGCAGATGCATGAATCCATCTCCTTTCCGTGAGCGCCAACCGTGCAGCGCAACAAAGGCTGCAACCGTACATCTGGCGTTCCTCGAGGTCAATAGGCATCCTGTGGCCGCACCGGAGATCGTTTGCGCTCAGCCGATCTCGGGCTGTCAGCCGATCCACCCGCGAGCGGACGCTGGTCTTTTCGACCTACTCGTATCGGTCCCGATGCCGCGGACCTCGCCTGCAGCTGGCAAACGTCCAACGTCGGCAAACCCAGTACCGACGAGCGCGAGGGCATGGGGTTTTCGTGGCACGGCCCCAGTGAGTCGCGGCCGCTTCCTGGATCGGCACGTGTGTTGCGAACGCTCACTTGCGCGAGTGGGCGCGGGACTTCGGGCGCGTGGTTCGGCTACGGGCTTTACGACGGGCCACGCTCGGGCTAGCAGGGATCGTCGTGCGGCGAGTGATCTACGTTCTCATGCTCGGCGTCGTGTTGGCGCTGGGAATTTGGCTGCTTCGGCCGACATCCAAACCGGAGGCCGCCGTCTCCCGGCCGAAGGCCACCGTCTCCAAGCCGCCGGGCGAGGAGCCAGAGCCGCGAGCGCCGGAGACGACGATTCCAGTACGGGGCCAGCCGACGGATCGGGAGGCCGGCGCCGGAACCCAACCGGCGACGGCAACTGCGCAGGCGATGGACGGTCCCGCGATGATGGAAGAGATCCGCTACCACCTGATGTCGGATCCGAAGCGTGCCGAGCGATTGGCGCGCGAGTACCAGAAGCGATTCCCCGGCGGTGCCGACATCGAGGAGAACGACGCCCTGCTCGTGTACGCGATGTACAACCAGCGCGATGTCGACCGCGCTCGCGCCGAGGCCCTCAACTACTTCAAGCGCCACCCCAACGGGAAATACACCGAGAAGCTGTCCGAGCTCACGGAAATGCGTCCGCGGCGGAATCGCTGAGCGACAACGCCCCCGCGTCGCCTCGTGACTGGCGCCCCCCTCCTCTGGTGGGCACAGAGCTTGCCGTCAGCCACGGTCTGGGCGTGTGCGTTTTGTCTGGGAGGCGGATCCCGGATCTGCGCTGGCGTGGGCTGGATGGGCTGGGAAGGCCGACCTGATGTCCTGTTGGCGCAGGGAATCTGCGATCGACACGCAAGAGCTGTGTTGGAAACACAGTCGTGCTGTCCAGGGGACACGGCAACGTTGTGTCGGACACACAGTCCCCCTCACAGCACCGCTATGTCGGGCAGACAGTCCTGCTGCCTGGGGAACACAGCACCGCGATGTCGGGTAGGCAGTCCTGCTGCCTGGGAAACACAGCACCGCTGTGTCGGGTAGGCAGTCGCGCTGTGTCGGGCAGACAGTCGCGCTGTCTCATGCACGCAGCCATGCTGTATCCGGGACGCAGCAGCATTGCGTCGGGCACGTCTTTTGCCGGTCAGACGCTTCGCTCGATGCCTTCGGCGAGGCTCGCGAGCTTCTCCACGGTATTGAGGTTTCGGCCTGTAGCCGTCTTGGCGAATGGCAGCTTGAGCTTCGAACGGCGCATCCCGTCGGGATAGTGCACGTTCATGGGGAGAGCGTAGGTCGGGGGAGGAAGAAGCGCACCGGGACCCGAGAGGTTCTTCGGCGCTCTCCGGGGCGTTCGCTCCAGCCTACGGAGCAGCCGCCGCCACGGACCGGTCGTCGACCCCCTCCCCCAGGATCTCACTGACCGTCACCCCCCTCAGCCCCCTCTCCTTCACGAGCTCCAGAATCCTCGGCAACACCCCGAGCGTCACTGGCTCGTAGTCGTCCCGCTCCGCCGCATCGTGCAACAGCACGATCGCTCCATCTCGTAGCCCGCGCTCCACGCGGCGCAGCACTCGCTCGGGATCCGCGGAGCGCAGTCCGTCCAGCGCACGCACCGACCAGGCGACCATCTGCACTCCGGCCCGCCGCGCACCTGCCGCCGTCAAATGGCTCACGTGCCCAACGGGGGGCCGAAACAGCGACGGGCGGACGCCGCACGTCCGCTCGAGCACGCTCCGGGCACGCGCCAGATCGCTCTCGATGCGGCGCGGTGACCAGAGCGAATAGAAGCGCGCGTGCTGGTAGCCGTGCAGTGCGATCTCGTGGCCTTCTGCGCGTATCTCGGTCATCACGTCCGGATGCCGTTCGGCTTTCGCCGCTACGACGAAGAACGTCGCCTTGTGGCCAGCGCGCCCGAGCGCCGCAAGCACGCGGCGCGTCGTCCTGGGGTTCGGGCCATCATCGAACGTCAGGGCTATGCGATGCTGCCCGGCAACCCCGTGGCTGGTCACGTCGGCGAAGACCTCGAGACGCGGGAAAGTCACACCCACCACCACCAGGGTCACGTACGCAACGAGCGCGCTCACCGAGAGCCACAGGGGCACCGGGCCAATGAGCAGGCTGCGCGCCACGAGCGCGAGTCCTGCCGCCGTGGCTACCCAGAGTGCACCGCGTGCGGGCGGCATCGGTTCAGCTGCTGCGGGACGTATCCCGCCGCGACGGACGCACCTCGGAAAACGCGCTGTCTTGTTCAGCGGCTTCCGCGTCGGTGGAACGTGGTTCGGCCACTCGGGTCTTGCCGTCTGACTTGGGCTCGCCCGTGTTGTCCAACTCGAACAGGGCACCGAGCGCGGCTGCGATGAGCGTGAGGTTGGCTGCCGGCAGGTCGCCCAGCGTGCCGCTACCGGCGCGCATCGCGGTCAGGTCGAGGGGGATGTCGAGCCACTTTCGGAGGGCGAACAGCCCGCCGGCCGCCAGAAGCGCACCGAACGCCGACTTGAGGCCGGCTTCGATCTTGGCCCCCGGTGCCCAGGCGGGCTTGCCGGTGAGCAGCCCGGCGAGCAGACCCGTGCCGCAGGCGAACACGTACCCGAGCCACGGCTGGACCGTGTTCACCTTCAGGCCGAAGACCAGAGCAGCGGCGACCGCAGCCCCCAACGCCAGCCCTTTGAGCAGGCCCTTGATCAGACGTGACAGCATGGGGACACAAGCGTTCAGGACCGGGCCGTCCCCGTCAACCGCTGCGGCACAATGCCGCGATTTTCGCGCAAACACCCCAGCCCATGCCTTTGGTATGGTGCCCGCCTGCGCTGGGCGCGCCCCACCCCGCTCCGGAGGGTCCGGCCCAAGCTCCGCGACATTCGTCGCGCAGCGCGACGGTAGGAAGCCGTGCTCTTCAATACTCTGGCGTACGCGAAGTTCTTCGGCATCGTCTTGATCGTCTCATGGATGCTCGTGAGCCGACGCTGGGTGCTCTTGCTCCCTTGGTTCGCGCTCGTCGGATACGTGGCCTTCGTGCCACTGTCGCCGAGCACGGCCGGCATCGCGGCGGTCGCGTTCGTTCTGACCGGAGTGCTGTGCCGGATGGACGACGCCCACGAGCTACCACGCCTGCGGCTCGCCTTGGCGTCCGTCGTGGTCAATCTGGGCGGATTGGCGTTCATCACGTACCGGCACGCTGGCGTCGATCCGCTCACGCTCGGCCTACGTCAACTGCGGGTGCCGGTCGGATCCACGCCGCTCTGGACGGCGGTTTCGCTGGTTGCCGCTGCGGTGCTCGCAACGCTGTTGGTGCGCGCGCGCAAGGTGCGCTTGCTCTTCTTGCTGGGCGCAAGCTACGTATTCTACGCGCATTGGGATTGGCGTTTCCTGCCCCTCATTTGGGGTTCCTCGACCATTGACTGGCTGCTGGGCAACGCCATTGGCCGCGCGCGAGATCGGCGCGCGCGCAAGCTCTGGCTGGTGGGCACGGTCATCGTCAACCTGGGGATCCTCGGCATCTTCAAGTACTTCAATTTCGGCGTGGACTCGGCGACGGCGCTCTTGCGCGCGGCGGGTATCGAAGCTCCCACCATCGTGCTCCGCGTGGCCCTCCCTGTCGGAATCAGCTTCTTCACTTTCGAGTCGATGAGCTACGTGATCGATATCTACCGTGGCGTGATCCAGCCACACAAGAGCTACGCCGAGTACCTGAGCTTCGTCGCGTTTTTTCCCCATCTGGTCGCCGGTCCCATCATCCGCCCGCGCGACTTGCTGCCACAGCTGGCCAACGCGGCGCGCTTCAGCGCCGAAGAGGGAAGCGAAGCGCTGTTTCTGATCACGACGGGGCTACTGAAGAAGGTCGCCATCGGCGACTATCTGGCGCTCAACCTCGTGGATCGCGTGTTCGATGCACCAGCGCAGTACTCCGCGCTGGAATGCTACGCGGGCGTGGCGGGCTACGCGGTCCAGATCTACACGGACTTCTCGGGCTACACGGATATCGCGATTGGCTCGGCCCTCCTGCTCGGCGTGCGCTTTCCGCTCAACTTCAACGCTCCCTACAAGGCGACCAACATCTCGGACTTCTGGCATCGCTGGCACATCTCGCTTTCGAGCTGGCTGCGCGACTACCTGTATGTCTCGCTCGGCGGCAATCGCCGCGGACCCGTTCGCACCTACGTCAACCTGATGTTGACGATGCTCCTCGGTGGCCTCTGGCACGGGGCAAGCTGGACCTTCGTGGTCTGGGGGGGCCTCCACGGAGGGGCCCTGGGCGCAACCCGCTGGTACGAACGTCTGCGCAAGCGTTTGGGTCGTGCCCCGAGCACCTCGCGCCTGGTACACGTGCTCTGCGTCGCGGCGACATTCCATTTCGTCCTGGTGACTTGGGTGTTCTTCCGCTCCGAGACGTTCGGGCAGGCGTGGCTCATGTTCGCGCAGCTCGGCACGCTGACGACCTATCACCCTAACCTTCACCCGATGGTGCTCGCCGTGCTGGGCGTGGGACTGTGCAGTCACTTCGTGCCCGAGCGCTGGTATCTGGCGAGTCAGCGAACGTTCGCGCGGCTCCCGGCACTGGTGCAGGGCGTCGCACTTTTCTGCGCAGCGCTGACCCTTCGGCAGATGACCAGCGCCGAGACCGTGCCTTTCGTGTATTTTCAGTTCTGATGTCCGACCGTGAACCGAAACGTGAGTCGCTGGAGGAGACCCGTCCCCCGTCAGAGCCCACCCCGAGGGGTGATGTCGAGACAGAAAACCCTCCGGTCGATGAGGTGACGCACGATGGCGAAGAAGCTGCTCCTCCAGCGCCACCGAAACCACAACGCCGGCGGGGAGCGCGCGACGCCGAATACGACGCCCGCGGTCGGCAGCGGCCCCGGTTCCTCCAGGGTTTCCCGGAGGATCCTGGGCTCGTCGAGCTGGTCCGCGCCTTCGAAGCCGGCAACTATGCTCGCGTGCGACGGGAGGCTCCTGCCTTGGCGCAGCGCACAACCGACGCCCGAGTGCGCACGGCGGCACGCGAACTGAGGCGTCGGATCGATCCGGACCCCGCTCTGCGCTACATACTCGTTGCCGCACTAGCTCTCTTGGCAGTCCTCGTCTGGTGGGCCTATGGTCACTCGGTACATTGAACCGCTGATGCCGGCATGTCATGACAAGCGCGAGCCCGGTGCCGCGTTGCGAGCAATCACCGGTCGCGTTGGGAGCGGCTCGAGAGGCGGCGCGTTCGCCCTGGTCGTTCTGCTGACCGCGTGCGGCGGCGCGGCCAGGCCGGGTGCGGGCGCCAGGGCGGAAGCAGCTCCCCAGAACGAGCTTTCTCGCTACTTCCCCTTGACGGACAACACCGTCTACACCTACCAGACGCGCAACGAAGAGACGGGCGAGTCGGGTCTCCTGATGCTCGAGATCTCGCGCCCGCGCACGGAGCTGGCCGAACTCCGTGTCGCTGGCCGCGTCCGGCGACTCGAGATCAGGGGGGACGCCATCCGATACGCCAACGGCGGAGCCGTGCTGGCTCGTCCCATCCGCAAGGGATCGCGTTGGTTTGGACAGGATGGTCCTGTGGAGGTCACCGCCGTGAACGTGACGGCGAAAGTACCTGCGGGGCGGTACATCGGCTGCATCGAGACTCAGGAGTCCGGTGGTCATCCGGAAGCGGGTCGGCGCACGACCACCGTGTATTGCCCGAACGTCGGCATCGTGAAGCTCGCGATCGAAGCATCGAGCCAAGGGGAGCTAGTCACCGAGGTGGCAGAGCTCATGGCGTTCGGACCACGCGTGGATCTGGGTCTACGGCCTCGGTGAAGCGCGTTGCAGCACATGCCCCTGCACAAACAAACGAAAGCAGGGCAGGCGACTGCCTGCCCTGCCGTGCCAACTCAAGGCGACGATCAGTAGTCCATCGGCGGATGCGCGTGGCCACCGGCGGGAGCCTTGTCCTCCTTGGGCTTCTCGGCGACCAACGCCTCCGTCGTCAGCATGAGGCCGGCGACGCTCGCGGCGTTCTGCAAGGCCGAGCGGACGACCTTCACCGGATCGATGACGCCGTCGTTGACCAGATCGCCGTACTGGCTGCTCGCGGCATTGAAGCCGTAGCTGCCCGAATTCTCGCGTACCTTCTGCACGACGATGGATCCTTCTTCGCCGGCATTGGCCACGATTTGACGCAGTGGCTCTTCGAGAGCGCGGCGGATGATGGCCACGCCGAAACGCTGGTCTTCGGACACGGAAAGCTTGTCCAAGGCCGCCTGAGTTCGGAGCAGCGCGACACCGCCGCCGGCGACGATACCCTCTTCGACCGCAGCGCGGGTGGCGTTGAGCGCATCCTCGACGCGAGCCTTCTTCTCCTTCATCTCGGTCTCGGTCGCAGCGCCGACCTTGATCACGGCAACGCCGCCCACGAGCTTGGCCAGGCGTTCCTGGAGCTTTTCGCGGTCGTAGTCGCTGGTCGTGTTCTCGATCTGCGCACGGATTTCCGCCTGGCGACCCTTGATCTTGTCCTTGTTGCCTGCGCCGTCGACGATCGTCGTGTTGTCCTTGTCGACCTTGACGGTCTTAGCCTGACCGAGATCACTGATGGTGACATTCTCGAGCTTGAGGCCGAGTTCTTCGGAAATGACCTGGCCACCCGTGAGGACGGCGATGTCCTTGAGCATCTCCTTGCGGCGGTCGCCGAAGCCGGGAGCCTTGGCGGCGCAGCAGCTGAGCGTCCCACGCAGCTTGTTGACCACGAGCGTCGCCAGGGCCTCGCCTTCGATGTCCTCGGCGATGATCAAGAGCGGGCGCTGCTGTCGCGCAATCGCCTCGAGCACAGGCAGCAGGTCCTTCATGTTGCTGACCTTCTTCTCGCTCAGCAAGATGTAGGGGTCCTGGAGATTCGCTTCCATCCGCTCCGCGTCGGTCACGAAGTAGGGTGACAGATAGCCGCGGTCGAACTGCATGCCTTCGACGACCTCGAGTGTGGTCTCGGCGCTCTTGGCCTCCTCGACCGTAATCACGCCCTCCTTGCCGACCTTTTCCATGGCCTCGCTCAGGAGCTTGCCAATGGTCTCGTCGCCGTTCGCGCTCACGGTGCCAACCTGTGCGATTTCCTGTGCGTCGCGGGTCGACTTGGCCATCTGCTTCAGCGAGTCGACGCAGGCCTCTACAGCCCGATCGATGCCGCGCTTGATGCCCATTGGGTTGTGACCGGCCGCAACTAGCTTGCTGCCTTCGCGGAAGATCGCCTGGGCCAGCACCGTCGCGGTGGTCGTCCCATCGCCAGCTACGTCGCTGGTCTTCGACGCGACTTCACGCACCATCTGTGCGCCCATGTTCTCGAACTTGTTCTCGAGCTCGATTTCCTTGGCGACGGTGACGCCGTCCTTGGTGATCGTCGGCGAGCCGAAGCTCTTCTCGATGACGACGTTGCGGCCCTTGGGGCCCAGGGTGACCTTGACCGCGTCGGCCAGGATGTTCACGCCGCGGAG
>JAFGIS010000298.1 GCA_016929495.1 Polyangiaceae bacterium
AAGCGCGGCATCCAGAAAGCCGTGCAAAATCCGCAGAGGCTTCAATGGGGCCGCCGTCGATGAACGGCGGAAGGAACCTCGTGGTCGCTCCCGCAACCGTGCTCGCACAGCTTCAATGGGGCCGCCGTCGATGAACGGCGGAAGGGTCTGGGCAAGTCCCATGGTCAAATCTCACACGCCATGCTTCAATGGGGCCGCCGTCGATGAACGGCGGAAGGAGACCCCCGAGAAACCGTTCGCTTCTCGATAGGTCCACGTACGTTTGCGAGCGGCTCCTTCTGGAGCCGCGACTCCATCCCGAACCGAACACGAACTCGCAGAGTGCGAACCCACAATCGACTTATTTTCAAGGACCAAGGGCCCTGTGCGAGCGGTCCCGGTGATTCTTTCATACCCGAACCGCTCGAAACCGAGCCTACCGGGATCCTGTGGGCAAAGTCCATCATCTACCTCACCACCCCCTCTGTCAAACCACGATCGCGTGCCGCTCCGGACACATGTACGGCTGCCCCAGCGACTCGATACTCGTACTCCCGCGCCCCTCCACCGGCCCCACGTCGATGAACAGCACCTGATCCTGATCGTGGTGAATCAGTTCCGCCAGCGCGGACCGCAGCTCCACCAACTCCCGCGCATTCAGCTCGCACTGAAACACCGAAAGCTGCAGATGATCACCCCACCCCCGCAGCAACTGATACACACGCCTCAGCCGCTTCGGATCCGACACATCGTAGCTCACGATGAACGTCTGCCGCATCGCCTCACCTCGTCCTGAACGCGGGGTACGACTCCAGCTCACCGAGAAGCGTTCGACTCAGCAAACGACACTGCACCTCCAGCACCCGCCGGTAACTGATCCGATACCCGAATACCGGATGCGCCACCAACTGATCCATCCGCCGCTCGAACGCCAGAATCAACTTCTTCCGCGCCCCCGCCTTCAGCGCCACACCCCCGGCCGCGTACACGAAATCGTCGCCCTGAATCGTCCCGTTGTTGATCGCCGCCACCACCACCGAATCGGCGACGAGCGGCCTGAATTCCTCCATGAGATCGAGAGCCAGCGCCGGTCGCCCGAAATGCGGCTGATGATAGAACCCCAACATCGCATCCAGCCCGACCGCCCCCAGCACGATTGCGAACTCCTTCGTCAGCAGCGAGTAACAGAACGACAGCAGCGCGTTCACCGGATCCTTCGGCGGCCGCCGATTCCGCCCATCGAGATCGAACGCCTCCCGCACACCGTCCTCCTCCTTCAGCATCGTCGTAAACGCCCCGAAGTACGCCCGCGCCGCCGTCCCCTCGATACCGAGCAGGGACCCGAGACTCTCCATCTCCTCGGCCTTCCGCGCTAGCTGCTTCAGCTCCCCGAGCGCCACATCCGCTCCGCCTCGTGAATTGCGGCGCAGCAACGTCCGGCAGTTCAGAATCTTCGACACCACCAGCCCCCGCGCCATCCGCAGACACAGCTCCGGACTCGTCACTGCCCGGTACTGAGCCAGCCGCAGCCCCACGTTCTTCGAATCATGCCCGAACGCACGGCCCACGTAGAACCCACCGTAGCTGAAGAACGACACCGGTATCGCCCGGTCCATCAGCGTCCGCAAAGCCTGACTCGTGATCTGAACGTTCCCGAACACACAGACCTGCGACGTATTCGCCAGCCGCGCCTCCACGGCCGCCTCGTGCGGCCGCTGAATGATCAGCCGCTCCCCGCTCAGCCGCACCTGCGCCCCCTGTTCCTGGATCATCACCGGCAGCCGATCGTCTCGGGCCGGATGAAGCTGGCGAACCGGAAGACCCTTGCCCGGGATCCCGAGCCCGGCCGGATCCGGATCCAGCGGCTCGTACAGATCCGGATGGTACCAGGGCTCGTCCTCGATCCGCGCCTCCGGCGCCTCCTTCCCGTGCACCGACTGCAACAGTGAAACCTCGTCGGGCAGACAGATGCCCACGAGCGAGCAACCATTGCACTTCGGACTGCCCTCCGGCGGCGCGGGCAGCGGCCCTGCCGCCACCTCCTTCGCGCGCAGCACCGCGCTCCGCGTGCGCGCGATCAGCTCGGGCGTGATGGCGATCGGAACCCGCTGGTGATCCTGCGCGAAGTAGATGGCGGCCTCGTCGCACTGAAACCCGTGCTCCCGAAGCAACAGCACCTGAGCGCACAGCTGCACCCGCTCCGGCAAATGCGCGCCTTCCGCCAAGTCCGGCCGTTTGCCGCGCTTGTACTCGATGGGCACCACCCGGTCCCCCTCGACGTCGATGACGTCGATCTTGGCGGTGATACCCAGAGTCGCCGAGGAGAGCCACACCGCGCGCGACTGGTACGGAAGGTCTTTGCCTCCCTCGTCACGCGACCCGTCCTCGGCCGCCGGCTCGGCCCCCGCTTCGGGCTCGGCGGTGTCTTCGGACGCCTTCCCCGCGCCTTTGCGCGACCGCCCCCTCCGCAGCGGACGGCCCGGCTTGTCCGCCCTGCGGTGAACGGCGCGCCCATCCACGGTGAACACGTTGTCCGCGAACTCCCCCTGCACCCACTCGAGGTACATGAGGCGCTCGCAGTAGACGAGCTCGTTGAGCATACGAGCCGGCACCAGGTCCGGCGCCTCGACGGGCGGAGCCTGCATGGGCAGATAACGCGCGCGAGCGCTCGGCGGGGTATCATCGAGAACCGGGGCCGAAGCGCTGGGCGGTTGTTGGCTCATGGCGATGTCCCTCCGTGGCCCCGGAGCGTGGCCGGGATTGGGCCGAAGTTCGCGCGTGCTACACTGGCCGCATGACCAACCCCGCTCCCCGTCGGGCCACCTACGAGGATCTCCTGGGGCTCCCCGAGAACGTCGTGGGGGAGATCGTGGACGGCGAGCTGGTGACGTCGCCGCGTCCTGCCAGTCCCCACGTTTGGGCGTCGTCGGCCCTGGGTGTTGTGCTCGGAGGGCCGTTCTCGTTCCGTCGCGGCGGCCCCGGCGGATGGTGGATCATCGACGAGCCCGAGCTGCATCTCGGCGCCGACGTCTTGGTGCCGGATCTCGCAGGCTGGCGCCGGGAACGCATGCCCGACAGGCCCACCGGGGCCTTCATCACGCTGGTGCCGGACTGGATCTGCGAGCTGGTCTCCCCCTCGACAGCCCGTCTCGATCGCGGCAAGAAGCGCGCGATCTACGCGCGTGAAGGCGTGCCGTTCTTGTGGATGGTCTATCCGGTAGAGCAGTCGCTCGAAGCGTTCTGCCTCGAAGGGGGCCGGTGGGTGCTCACGGGGACGTGTGAGGGAGCAGGGGTCGTGCATGTTCCGCCGTTCGAGGCTGCCGGGATCGACTTGGAGGAGATTTGGGGGCCGGAGGCGGGTTAGCTCAACGATTCGCTCCCGGCGCAGAAGGCTTCCGGTGCCCCGCATTGGGCCAACGGCCGCAGGTGCTACACTGCCGCCATGACCAACCCCGCTCCCCGTCGGGCCACCTACGAGGATCTGTTCGGTCTTCCCGACAACGTCGTGGGGGAAATCGTAGACGGCGAGCTGGTGACGTCGCCGCGTCCGGCGGGGCCGCACACGGTCGCCGCGTCCGCGCTCGGTTTCACACTCGGTCCTCCGTTCTATTCCGGCAGGGGCGGACCAGGCGGCTGGTGGATCCTCTACGAGCCCGAGCTGCATGTCGGCGCCGACATCTTGGTGCCGGATCTCGCGGGCTGGCGGCGCGAACGGATGCCTGACGCGCCCAAGGACGCGTTCATCACGCTGGCGCCAGATTGGGTGTGTGAGGTGGTCTCCCCCTCGACGGCCCGTCTCGATCGCGGCAGGAAGCGCACGATCTACGCACGCGAGGGCGTGCCGTTTCTGTGGATGGTCTATCCGGAGGAGCAGTCGCTCGAAGCTTTCTGCCTCGAAGGGGGCCGGTGGGTGCTCACGGGGACGTTTGCGGGAGCAGGGGTCGTGCATGTTCCGCCGTTCGAGGCCGTGGGGTTCGAGTTGGGGGAGATTTGGGGAAGAGAGGCGGGTTAGATCACTTGGGAGGTGGCGGCTTGAAGACGAGCACTGCGGTGTCGTGCGACAGGGCGTCTCCGCCGCAGCGGATCTCGTGGAGCACCATGGGGCCAAGCTGCCGACCGCCGATGACGATATCGACGGAATTGCCGCCCACGGGCGGCAGGCGTCCCTCGGCGAACAGTTGAAGGACGGAAGGCATCATCGCGTGAACCGTTGCGGTGCCATCCTCGGCGATCACGCCCGAGTGGCGCTCGACCGGGAATCGCAAGTACGAGTCCGCGCCGAGGCGGATCTGCACTTCGTCGAGGTGCTTGCCGGAAATGGAGATGCGCTTTTCGATGGGTGGCGGGACCTCGGCTCGGACGCCGTCAGGCAGGCCCATTTTGCAGGTGAGGCGCAGCCCGCCCCGGTCATCCGACTCGTACGTCCAGCTGTCCACGAGACGCGGATCGAACAGGTGGCTTTTGCGCCACCGCTCGCTGAGGAGGTCGAAGGTCGCTCGGTCGTCTGGCCCCGCCTGTTTGCCCCGCATGCGCACGCGCAGTTCGTTCAATGCCTTGGGCCTGCGACGTCCCCAGAATTGCGACGCCTGGACGCTGGCGTTCCAGAAGGTGACCGTGAGCTCGATGACGCTCCGCGCCGACTGGATAGACGGCTCGGGGCCGAGTCTGGCGAGCAGAGGCGCGGCGAGGTCGAGGAGGGACTCGGCTAGGTCGCGGTCCGGGAGACGGACCGAGGTCCAGGAATACGGGTCACGGGAGCGGGGCATGGGTGGGGCTGACTCTGACTCTGGCTCTGACTCTGGCTGTCACTCTGGCTCTGACTCTGGCTGTCACTCTGGCTCTGACTCTGGCTGGGGGGGAGTGGTGCTGGAGAGGTGGTTGCGTGTGGTCCAGGGCGACTTGATCAGATGACCTGGGCGGGCGCGAAGCTACCGTAGCCGCCTTGGTCGCTGCGCTTGATGCGCGACCGGAACATGATGCCAATCCCCAGCGCCGCACGCGTGCCCGGCGGCGCGGCCTCGATGTTCGGTCCTCCGACGAGGCTTCGGACAACATCGGCGTCGAGCGGCACGGACCACAGCGGCCACTGGAAGTATCCGTCTTTCCAGCCACCGTAGCAGCCCGGCGTCACGACGCGTGACTCGCGTGGAGCGACGGGCAGGAGCGCCAGGGCCCGAAACGCGAGCCAGTCCGCGCCGGGGACTCCTTCCTTCTTGTCCTTTGAGGGATCCGACGCGCGCAATGCGTAGTCGCGAGACGCCGTGCCGTCCCATCCGAGCACGGGAAGCGGCCGCGCGTACCTCCATGGGCCGAAGAGCGCCTCCTCAATATCCTCCGCGGTGACTCCAGGCACGCCCTTTGCGCCGTTCAGGAGCTGTTCCACCATGGCAAGGAACTCCTGCTGCCCGGCCGTGAAGTGCAGAGCGGTGGGTTTCACGTTGCCGTTGTTGTCCGTGGCGATTTCGGTGCCGAACGCTGCGGCATACGCCAGGGCGCGATCTCGACGTTCACTCTGCGAGTCCAAGAGGCCAAGAAGATAGGTTCTGAACCGCTCAGGCTTTGGCTTCAGGTCGTGCGCCAACTTGTCCGCACCTTCGTCCTTCGCGTAGTGCAGATCGAGCGCTGGGTCCGAACGCCAACTCTCGACGTCCGCGGCAAGCGCGGCGACCAGCGTATCTCGGGTGTGATCGCCCTCGAGCACAGGCCGCCAGATGCCTTCGTTCTGCCACCTCAGGCGCGGCGGAGCATCGACCTCTTGCTCGCTGAGCACCCGCAGAGCGCCGAGCGCCGCCAGAAATCCGAGCGGGTTGGATCCATCGAGCGCCTCTAGCATCAGCTCACGCAGCATCGTTCTGCTCCCTCGCACCTTGCTCCGGCTGCTCCGTTTCGCTTTCGCTCGCGCGATGATCGGATAGGCGGAACAGCGCTTCGAGCCAAGCCAGCCCGTACCAACCGTAGCGCCGTACCAAGCGCCAGAAGCGCGCAGCAACCCCGGAGTCCAAACGCTCCAGGCCATGCGCCGAGTTCGCGGCGAAGCTCAGTCCTTCCACCGACACCGCGACGTCGGTAGGATGTGGATCTTCCGCAAACGGCGCGAACGGACGGCACCAGCCGTGGTGACTGGACACGAGGTAGAGCACGAGGTCCCAATCGTCGTCGGCTCGAGCTCGGAGAGCGTCCGACTGCTGGATCAGGGCCAGACTCATGAGCTCGTGGCGAGCTCGTTCGGGGTAGCCCGAACGTTCGCGGGCCCGTTGACGCGCCGCCCTGTCCTGAGCGGGCATGGCGGATTTCGCCAGGAGCTCTTTGGCAACGGCCGCCTTGAACGCGCTCCCCTGCAAGAGCCAGCGTTGAAAGCGACCGTCGGCCTTGCCGAGATCGTGCCAACTCGCGGCGAGCTCCAGGGCGCGTTGGAGGTTCTCCGCTAGGCCTGCAGCGGCCGCATACGACCGCGTGAACCGGACCACGTCGTCGGTATGCGCTTTGAGCGTGACTTCCACGCCCGTGAGCGTCGCGTGGTCATCGTCGCTGGTGGCTTCCACCACGCTCGCGTCGAGCTCGATGCCCGATTCCGTGTGGTGCCTGTTGGAACCCTGTAGCTCGGCCCGAAGGCCACGCAATGTCTCGCGCGAAATCGGCCGTCGCAGGACCAGAGCCCAGTACTTCTGCCCGTCCACCCTGCTCGGAGCCTCTGATGCGGCGGCCGGTCCCGCGAGCTCCACCAGCCTCAGCTGCCGAGGGCTGGCCGCACTCAGGAGCCTGGTGAGAGCCTTGGCCCAAGGAACGGGGTCGTGCTGCTCGAGCTGTTCCAGGTAGTCGCAGGCAGTGTCGAGTGGATCGCCCTCGGAGTCTTCCGGCAGCTCCAACGTTGGCAGCACGGGTAGCACGCTCGGGTTCTTCAAGGCGCCGGCAAGTACGTTGGAGTGCAGCCGGAGCTGGGCCCGGCGTCGTTGCCAGAGTTGCGCCGCGTCTCCCAGGTCTATGACCGGGTCGTCGGAGTCAGGGGCCCACGTGCCTTCGCGCAGCCCTCCGTAGCTGCTGGGGACGACGACCACATCGCCGGGTCGAAGGGAGCGCGGCCAGGTCGCGCCCCGCCCGTCGCGCCGCCACACGACAGCGGGTCGGTCATGATTCGCCTTGTCGCTTCGTGCCTCTTCGTCGGCGGCCAGAGCCCCAGCGTCGGTAATATCGCCGGGCGTCTGACGTCGGAGCCAGGCACGGCATACCGCCAGCGGAACCGAGAGCGCCTCCATGCTGCGCGGCGGACAGGCATCGAGGCGCTGGTCGAGCCACTCTGCCGGGACGGGTCCCGCGGCTGCCGAGCTGGTTCGCAGAAGATCTCGAAGTGCGAACTCCGTCAAGTCGGCGCGCCACACGAGTGTGACCTCGGGATCGACCGGTTGCGGTCCGTGTAACCAGAGAGCCGGATCCGGGTCGGCGAGCGGCGGCGGAGTCGTCTGCACCCAGGCATCGAGGTGCGCCGGTAGGAGCAGCGGAGCGGCGGGCGGGGAAGCAACGAGCTTGCCGAGCTCATCCTTGTCGGGAACGGGGAAGTGTTCCAGTCCGAAATCGACCTGCTCGAGCGTGTTCAGGTAGTTCCAGGTCGCGGCCAACGCCTTGCCGTACACGGGGTCGTCCTCGGCCTTGTCAGAGATCTGGTCCTCACGCGCGAACACCACGGCGCGCGCGTCCGACGCAGTACCGAGCCGGTCGAGCCGGCCGAAGCGCTGGCGCAGGGCATCGAGACTCGCGCATTCCGTCAACAGCCGATCGAAATCCAGATCCGCACCAGCCTCGATACACTGCGTCGCCACGACTACGCGAGGCGACGTCTGCGCTCGGTCTCGGTCGGATCCGAACTCCACCTTCAGCTCGTGCTCGAGCTCCTGCCGGTCCAGGGGGCGCATACGCCCGGTCGCGAGTCGAACGGTTCCGTTGCTGGCCTCGACCGGCTTCTTCAGAGCCTCGAAGATGAACTGTGCTGCTTGAACGCGATTGACGACGATCCCGATGGCGCGCCCAGGGGCGAGCTGGGCCTCGGCCTCGTGCACGATCGCGGCCGCCAGGGTGCGCTTCCGCTTCTCCTCGCTGCCGCTGACCTTGACGGTCTGCAGTACGGTCAGCTTGTGGGCTTCGAGGCGAAGCCGGAGCCGAGGGTGCGAGGTGTCGTCCGGGTCCAGGCCGAAAGGCTCGCTGACGGTGGTGTCCGCCGTCGCAGACATCTGCACCACTTGCCAACGATCAGGCAGACCTGCGTGCGAAAAGGCCCTGTAGCGCTGCTTGAGCTGACAGAGCAGGTCACGGAAGGGCCGAGCCAGGTGAACCTCATCGAGGAGAAAGAGCACGTCGTTCGCGAGCAAACCGGCATGGACGGCCGCCATCTGCTCGGACAGTCCGTACCCGCGAAAGAGGAGTCGCGAGCCGACTTGATCGACCGTCGATACGGCAATCAGCGGCCGGGTTGGGCTCCGCGCCCAGTCATTGTCGCGCGGCATGCCGCCGCGCAGCAGATGGACCCCAAGAGGAGAACTGTCCCCGAGTTGCTCCGAGCCCTCGGCGGCAAGTCTTCGAAGCCGCCGCGACACCTCCGCCAGCACCGGTGTCTCCTTGGGCGATGTCCGGTGGAGAGCCTTGGCGAGCTTCATGGCGCGCTCGTGCGCTTGGTCGACGACCGTGCGGCGGTCTACGACCAGGACGATCCGCCGTGGAGCCTTGCGCTCGTGCGGCGGACGCTCGGCCTCGAGGGCCTGAGCGAACACCGCAATGTCGAGGGCCGTCGTCTTTCCCGTACCCGTGGGAAGATCCAGCAGTTCCGGCCATCTTCCCTCCGCGGCCACCTTCCGCACCAGCCGCCTCTGCCAGGGAAAAGGCTCGGCCTCGGGCCCGTGCAGTTCCGAGAAGAATGCGTCGAAGTGATCGAGGCTGAGTTCGTTCATGGTCCGTCCTTCGTCAGAGGCTGGGCTCGATCAGTGCCGCGGGGGCTCGGGAAGGCTCGTCGGCGACGACGTCCATCGGGACAGGGCGGAACAGCCCCATGCCGCGGTAGCGACCTGCGCCAATGAGCACTGGGCCGGCGATGGGCTCCGCAAACCGGAGCGTGGCGTGGACCAGCAAAC
>JAFGIS010000299.1 GCA_016929495.1 Polyangiaceae bacterium
GACCGGATCGCCTCCACACGGCGTGAATTCGCATCTGTGGGCTCCGTCACTCGTGCACGCTGCGACGAGCAGCGAGCATCCGAGCACCAGTGGAACAAGCCGCACGGACGGGGTTCGCTTCGTGGCCGCCATCGCAGCGCACGTTACCCGACGCTCGGCACTCCGTGAAGGCCGGAAAACGCCAACGTCCCGTGTTTGGACCCGGATGACGGGGGATTCATTCGTTGAGATTCTCTCATTTCTACCGTTACTGGACAGCTGATGCGTCATCGCCACACCCAAAGCTCTCGAAGTGCGGCCTCCCTGGGAGGGCCGGGGTCAGCGCCAGAAGCCGCCCGGACCGGAGGCACGGGGTAGCACGCGTAGCACGCCTGGTGCCCTGCCTCAAAGACAGGGCACAGCGACGGCAACCCGCACGCCGGGTCAGCCTCCGATTCTGCGGCAAACCAAGGAAACAAGGACGCTACCCGAGGACCCCCATCCGCACGAGCGCGTCGTGGAGCCGGGGGACGAGACTCAGAATCGAAGGACCCGTGCCGAACACATCTCTTCCCGCAACCACGGCGAGGCGACCGTCGCGAACGGCGCGCAGGGGCGTCAGACGCTGCCACGGCTCCAGGATGGCCTGGCCTGCGGCGTCGCTCGGCTCGGCCAGGACGAGGATCGCGGGCGGATCGAGCCGGATTAGTGCTTCGAGGCTCATGTGCGGCACGCTGTTCACTGGCCCGGGTACGGCATTTCGGGCGCCGGCCGCGCGCAACACGGCCCCGTGCAGGGAGTTGTCTCTGATGAACGTTACGTCGTCGAGTTCCCAACCACCATGGATTACGAGCAGGACTGGCGGTGCGTCGGGGGGCGGTCGGACCGACAGCGTCCGCTCCAGGGCGGCCGCCAGCTGTTCGGCAGGGGCCACCCGTCCGACCAGCGTCCCAAGCCGGCGAACACTGGCCGTAACCTCCTGCGGGGTGAGCCACGGCAGCAGCTCGGTCGGCGCGAGGGCCTCGAGCGCGGCTCGGTCGGTCGTCATGCTCGCTTCTGTCACGATAAGGCTTGGAGAAAGCCGAGCGATGCGTTCGTAGTCCGGCCTCATCGAGGTGCCGACGCGCGGACGAGCCGACACCTGGGGCGGTCTGGCGCAGTAGTCGCTCACCGCAATCACGTTTCGGGATGCTCCCAGGTAGAACAGAGTCTCCGTGAGCGGCGGGGACAGCGACACGACCCGTGCAGCCGAAGCCTCGGCACGCAACGGCTGACGTCGCGAGCAGGCCACGAAGGCCAGAAGCGCAAGCCAGACGAAGAGCGCCAGCACCACCCCACGGCGGTGGGCAATGTGGCCAGGCTCTGCGTCGCCCGTGCTCTTCATCGCTTGCGGCGGCGGGTAGCGGGCCAAGACCGCGCTGTCAACTGGCGTCTGCCGGCCCCGTGGTCCCGGCGATGGCGCGAATGCACACCGAGGCCGCCGCCATGCCAGCCGCGGCCGGCACCATCACCATGCTCGGCTGTATCATCCGCTGACGCCCACGGAAGAGCGAGTCGGTCATGCGGGGCCACGCTCCGGGCACGGCTTCGGTCCGCGGTTCCTCCGAGTAGACAGCTGTCACGGCTGGGTGGATCCCTTGACGACGCAGCATCTTGCGAAGGCGCTGGGCCAGTGGATCGCTGCGAACTTTGGTCAGACAACCGACCCGGACAAGGGTCGGATCAAGGCGACCGGCTGAGCCAACGACCGTCACGACGCCCAGTCCCCGCCGAAGGCATTGTGCCACGAGCTCGACCTTCGGACCGATGGAGTCGATGGCATCGACCACATAGGAAACGGGCGGCACGAGCAGCTCGTCGGCCTTTTCGCGATCGAAGAACTCCCGAACGGCAACGAACTCGCCTTCGGGCCAGATGCATCGCAAACGCCGTGAGAGCAGCTCCGCCTTCGACACGCCGATGGTGTCCTCACTGGCACATGGGTGCCGGTTGACGTCGGTGAGGGCTACGACGTCATGGTCCACCAGCCTGAGCCTGCCCACTCCGCTGCGGGCGAGCGCTTCGGCACAGAAGGAACCCACGCCGCCCAAACCGAACACCGCAACGCTGGCCTCGCCAAGGGCCCGGATCGCGGCACGGCCGAGCAATCGCTCGCAGCGCTCGAACCGGTTGCGGGTGGACCCACTCATGGTGTCGTCCACGAATCGAGGTCACCGAGCTCGGTCACGTCGCGTCCGAACAACTCGCGAGCATTGCTGTCCGTCTGCGCGACGAGGCTTTCGACCTCGACGCCACGCAACTCGGCCAGGCTTTCGGCCACACGCCGCACGTGGACCGGCCTGACCTGGTTCGATTCGAGCCCGTGCATGCCGATCGCCGGCGAGTCCGTCTCGAGCAGCACCCGGTCGAGCGGGACACGGCTCGCACAGCGGCGGACGCGGCGAGCGTTCGGCCTGGTGACGGCCCCGCCCACGCCGACGAACCACCCGAGCCTCAGAAACGGCACGAGCTGCTCGAAGGAGCCACCATACGCATGCAGAGCGCCTCGGACCCTCGAATGGTTGCGCGCCACCTCCAGCAGAGCGGGCGCGGCGCGGCGCGAATGGGCTGTCACCGGAAGCTCGAGGCGCGCGGCCAGGTCGAGCTGCGCCTCGAGCACTTCACGCTGTCGAGCGAGGGCACGCTCGTCCACCTCGCCCGAGAGATCGAGGCCCACTTCGCCGATCGCCGTGGGCCGCTCGTGCTCGATGAGCTCGAGCACGGGCTCGATCGCCTCGCTGGCGAACCAGGGATGAAGGCCCAAGGCGATGGGCAACGTGCACCACCGGGCTCTCAGCCGCCTCACCTGCTCGTTGGCATCGGCATTGTAGCCGCAGCACAGCAGCGCAACTCCCGCTCGGTACGCTTGCTGGACGACATCCCAGGCGTCGTCGGTGTCGGTGGGGTGGCAATGCGAGTCGAACACGGGCGCTCGGCACCATCTCGGAGCTCGCGAGCGGGCTCGAAACCGCGCGCGAGCCTCTCGGGGCGTCGTAGCACCCGCGCGGCCGATCGGGCGGTGCTCTTGCTGGTCGGCTCCGTCGCGTCCGCAGACGGGCGTTTCTGGCCCGCCGCACCTGGGCACGGCAGGCCGCCCGAGCCAGCCGTGCGCGCAAGGCCCCGCGCGAAGCGTGCGGCCAAGCGCCAGGTCGGTCGAGCCTCGGATTGGGTCCTCTCGGCAGGATCCCCGTCGCCAGCTGCCCGCAAGACCCCAGGAAATGGCCCGGGAGTGCACGTTCTTGCCCAGCGGCTGTGAAAAAAATCGCGCATCCGAACCGGGTTCCAGCCCCGGCCGTCGTCGCCCCCCAGGTCGCGCGCCCCTGGTCAAGCGGTCCCAAACCCGATAGAAGCGGGGCCCGCTCCCCAGCGACCGGGGCGCCGTGCCCCGACCCCGCCCTGCGGATGGGCATCCTCGCCGCCCGGCACGGACCACAACCGCACGGCTTCGCCCCGAATACGCCCAGAGGATCCACATGCTGCACTGTGTCGTCTTGGTCAAACAGGTCCCGGACACGGCGAACATCACCGGCAAGGTGATGAACGACGACGGGACCGTCAACCGCGCGAAGCTGCCCGCCGTGTTCAACTCGGAAGACCGGGTGGCCCTCGAACTCGCCCTCAGGGTTCGCGACCGATACGGTGGACGCGTGTCCGTCGTCACCATGGGCCCGCCGCGCGCGTCCGACGTTCTGCGGGAGTGTCTTTACATGGGCGCCGACGCCGTGTATCTGGTGAGCGACCGCAAGTTCGCCGGCGCGGACACCCTGGCGACTTCGTACGTCCTCAGCCGGGCGATCCAGAAGATCGGTCCCTACGACCTCGTCCTAGCGGGTCGTCAGGCCATCGACGGCGACACGGCTCAGGTCGGACCCCAGACGGCCGAGAAGCTTGGGATTTCCCAGGTGACCTACGCCGAAGAGGTGCGTGAGGTCGCTGACGGCACCATCACCGTCCGACGCCGCATCGACGGCGGCTACGAGGTCGTCCGGTGCCGGCTCCCCGCCCTGTTGACGGTCATCAAGGACGCTGCCGAACCGCGTCCCTACAGCGCCAGACGGCTGATGGCGAAGAAGAACGCACGGTCCCTCACCGAGCTCGAGAAGATGGCCGAGGACAACGCGCTCCTGTACAGCGACAAGCTGGTGGACGAGTACAAGAGCCGCAATCTCTTCATCCCTACCTTCACGACCGAGGACCTCGAAGTCGACCCGGAGCGATGTGGCCTCAAAGGCTCGCCCACGCGGGTCTACAAGATCGAATCGGTGGTCCTAGCAGGACGCGATCGCCAGAACATCCCGCCTACCCGCGAGGGGCTCACCCACCTCGTCGAAACACTCGTGCGTGACCACATCCTTGGCTGAGAGAGCGAACCTGTATCATGAACGATTCGCTGAACAACAATGTCTGGGTCTTCATCGAACAACGCGATGGGACGGCCGCTGATGTCAGTTTCGAGCTGCTCTGCAAGGGTCGCAAGCTGGCCGATGCGATGGATGGCACCCTGCATGCCGTCGTGCTCGGCCGCGAGCCCGAAGGCCTGGCCGTCCAGTGCTTCCGCTACGGTGCCGACGAAGCGTTGGTTTGCTCCCATGCGGCTCTCGAGCATTATCGGACTCTGCCATACGCTCGGGTGCTCACCCAGCTCGTGCGAGAGCATTGCCCGCGAGTGGTCCTGTTCGGCGCAACGGTGATCGGCCGCGACCTGGCTCCGCGCGTGGCCTCGGCCACCCTCAGCGGATTGACCGCGGACTGCACTGACCTGCAGATCGCGGACGTCCAGTACCTTCGTACGGACTACCCGCGCCTGCTGCTGCAGATCCGGCCGGCCTTCGGGGGCAACATCATCGCGACGATCATCGCGCCCGAAGCCAAGACTCAGATGGCCACCGTGCGCGAGGGTGTGATGGAGCTGACGGTTTCGGAGCGGCCAAACGAGCCGCGCCTCACGCCAGTCCTCTACGAGCCCGAGCCGCTCGACGAGGTCGTGCAGATCCTCGAGAGGCACCGGCAAACCAGCAAGGTCAATCTCAAGAGTGCCGCCATCATCGTTTCCGGTGGCTACGGACTCGGCACCAAGGAGAACTTCGGACTCGTCACCGAACTGGCGCGCGTGATCGGGGGTGAGGTCGCGGGCAGCCGGGCCGCCGTGGATGCCGGGTTCGTCCCACCTGAGCGCCAGGTTGGCCAAACCGGCACCACGGTGCGGCCCAAGCTCTACATCGCGATCGGGATCTCCGGTGCGATCCAACACCGTGCCGGAATGCAGGACTCCAGCAAGATCATCGCCATCAACTCGGACCCGGAGGCCCCCATCTTCGACATCGCCCACTACGGCATCGTCGGTGATGCCAACGACGTCGTTCCCCGGCTCATTGACGCCTACAAGCACTGCCTGAAGTAGGTCCCGCCCATGCCCAATTTCTTCTCGGACAACCCCGACCTGTTGTTTCACTATAACCAGTTCGACCTGGAGGAGACTGTCGATCTACTCGAGCAGGGCTACTCCAACGCATCGCGTTTCGATTGCGCTCCCGTCGACTATGCGGACGCCATGGAGAACTTCCGGCGAATCCTCGAGCTCACGGGGGATCTGGCCGGCAACTGTATCGCAGAGCGCGCCACATCCGTCGATGAAGAGGGGGCGCACCTGACCGATGGTGTCGTCACGTACGCCGCAGGCACTCAAAAGAACCTCCACCAGCTCGCTCAGGCCGACCTGATGGCGATGGTTCTGCCCTACGAGTACGGCGGCCTCAACATCCCGTTCACGATCTACACGATGGCGGTCGAAATCATCTCTCGCGCCGATGCCTCGCTGATGAATCTGTTCGGTCTACAGGACATCGGCGACTGCATCTGCAAGTTTGGAAACGATGCGCAGCGCGAGGAGTTCTTGCCCAAATTCGCTACCGGTGAGTACACGGGCGCCATGGCCCTCACCGAGCCGGATGCTGGCAGCGATCTGCAATCGGTGAAGCTCGTCGCGTACCAGAACGAGAAGGCTGAATGGAGGCTGCGCGGAGTCAAGCGCTTCATCACCAACGGTTGCGGCCAGGTGCTCCTGGTTCTTGCCCGGTCGGAACCGGGGTCCAAGGATGCTCGAGGGCTCAGCATGTTCGTGTGCCGCGGCGACAGCACCGTCAAGGTTCGCCGCATCGAGCACAAGCTCGGCATTCACGGCTCTCCGACCTGCGAGCTCCAGTTCAGTGACACCCCGGCACAACTCGTGGGAAAGCGCAAGATGGGGCTCATCAAGTATGTGCTCGATCTGATGTATCGCGCACGCATGGGCGTGTCGGCACAAGCGCTGGGCATATCCCAGCAGGCCTACGAGGAAGCGTTGAAGTACGCACGGGAGCGCAGTCAGTTCGGCAAGCCGATCTACGAGATACCGGCTGTGACCAACATGCTCATCGATATGCGGATCGCGCTCGAGTCGGGTCGGACTCTCCTGTACGCGACAGGTCAGTGCGTCGACCTCAAGGAGCGGCTCGAAACTCAGGCCAGCCGTCTCAAGGAGCGCGGGCAGTCGACCGCGGAGGTCACCGCGAAGCTCAAAGAGGCTCAGCGTATTGCGTCGCTGCTCACGCCGCTCTGCAAGTACGTGCTCACGGAGGGAGCGAACAAGATCACCTACGATGCACTTCAGATCCACGGCGGTACCGGCTATATGCGCGAATTCCGTGTGGAGCGTCTGGCCCGCGATGCGCGGATTACGAACATCTACGAAGGCACTTCGCAGCTGCAGATCGTCGCCGCCATCGGCGGCGTCATCACCGATGTGCTCGGCTCCTTCTTCGACGAGAAAGAGCAGAAGGAGTACAAGGGGGCCCTGGCGTCGCTCGCGGGCCGCCTGAAGGAGGCGCGACAGCTGTTCCGTGAGTCGCTGCAGTACGTCGTCGAACGCAGAGACCCGACCTTCCAGGACGTGGCCGCCAAGAACCTGGTCGAGCTGTACGGCTCGATCTACGTCGGGTATTTGCTTCTCGACCATGCTGCGGTCGAGCAACGAAAGGTGTTCATCGCCAACCGCTACATCCTGAACGCGCTCTCGGAGGCGCGCCGGCATGCCGAGGCCATACGCAACGGCGCGTTCGCGGACCTGCTGCACGCCGACAAGATCCTGAGCTAGTCGAACTCGGCTCCCATCGCGATGATCACCGGGGCTTGCACCGGACCCGTCACGGCCTTCGGGTCGCCCAAACCGTGATCGCTGGCGTAGTGCTGTGCCATCGCCTGCGGCACCTGCACGAGCTCGACCCGTCCTTCCGCCTTGGCCCGCTTCCCGATCGCTCCCGTCGGCACCAGAAACGCCGGCCGCGTTTGTACCCTGACGTACTGACTCGCCGGCGTTGCGTCGTCCCTGATGGCGAACCAGGCCCGCTGATGGTGGCACATGGCAGTCACCTCCCCTTCGAGCCGGACGGTCTGACCCACGAAGCCGGCTGGCTTGGCGAGCAGCTCGGCGACGCTGACTCGCTTCGCGCCAGCCAGCGCGGCACCGACCGCCTGCGTCGCGGTCGACCCCATGGACTGTACGGAAGGCCCTCCGCCCGCGTCGGGCTTGGTCTGGCAGCTGCTCGTTGCCAGGGCCATCATCAGGCATGCCAGTTTCGCCGTGCTCTGCATCGACATCTCCGCGGCCGCAAGCCTACAGCGTCTTGCGGCGCCGAGCTACTACCGCTGCTGCACCGTGTGGCCGGCGCGGCGCAGCAAGTCGACCACGCCTCCCTGGCCAACCAGATGCCCGCTTCCCACGATGACGAAATGCTTGCCCCCTTTGGCCAGATAGCCCTCGACGGCTTCGGCCATGCGCTGGTTGCGCCTGAGGAAGACTCTGTCGAACAACGCCTGGTACTCGGCGGTACGCATGGGCTCGAGCAGTGCACGCGCGAGTCCCTCGGCGTCGCCCCGCTTCCAGGCCGCGAGCGCGTCCGACATCGTCTGCGGCAGTGTCTTGCGGTCGCTGAGCGACTCACGGAGCATGAGGTCCTGCATTGACTCGTCGATGGCGGCCAGAAGCTCGAGCTGCTGCTGTGCGGTCTCGAGCGCCACGACCGGCTTTCCGCGCTGCGCCGCCTGGCGCTGGAAGTAGAGGTCCATGCCGTTCTCGGCTGAGTACTCCGCCTTCTGGAGCTCGAGGGTGGTCACCAGGACGGCCGCGGCCCAAGGCTTGAGATGCATGAACATCTGCTCGGGCAGGCCGCTCTGATGCAGGAATCCCTGCAGCGCTGTCTTGGTCTCGGCGCTCAGGTGCGCCTGGAGGGAGTCGCCCTCCGGGTACGTCATGGCCCGCATGACCTCCGCCTTCATCTGTTGCGTCGACTGCTCGTCGAGCGCGATCTCGACGACGGCCACGTCAGCAGCGTTGAACGCGTTCTCGATCTCCGGGCGCATGGGGTACAGGTCGGAGCTTCCGACGTGGATCGAGCCAAGCAGGTAGACGACGGCCGCGCCCTGGCCAACCCGGTAGAACAGCCCGCGGCCGCGTTGCTCCGCGGCTGCCTGTTCCGGCTGCCGCGTTGCCGAAGCCGGCTGAGTCGTGACGACCGCGTTGCGCGGCGCGCTCGTGGCTCGGCTGGACGCGGCGGTGCTGCTGCAGGCCGGCAACAGGCCAAAGAGCAACAACAGGCAAAGGCGCAGAGCGAGACTCGACCGAGCATGCATAGGACCTCCGTGGACTTCGCCCCACCATACCGCCGACGAGCAGACGATTCACGTGGCCCGATGGCGCCTCCGCTGTGGCCCTCGCGCGTGTGTCAGACACGGGGCGCTGTGCTCTGCCCCGCTTCTGGTAACAGTCCCTCTACTCGATCCCGCCGTAGTGCTTGACGGCTTTGGCCCGAGGGCTGTTCGGGTATACTTCGAGGTACGTCTGGGCCAATGACTTCGCGCGGTCGGCCTGGCCAGCACGAGCCCAGCATTCCACCTCGCGAGCCAGTGCATCCTGCACGAGCGGACCACTTGGAGCAAGCCTGCGAGCGGCCGCGAATGTTTCCGCCGCTTCGACCGGCCGCTCCAGCTCGTCGAGCAGCACTCGCCCGAGCGTGAACGCCGCAAGCGGAGCCCGCGAATCACGTGCATGCTTGCGCAACACTTGACGCAAGGCGGGCTCTGCCGCGCTCGGATGGCCGCTGAGCCTTGCCACATCGGCTACCAGCAGTAGCTCTCCCACGTCGTCGCGCACCGCGGTCTTGCCCTGTCGCTGCAACAGCTCGTACGACTTGCTGTACTCGCCCCGGTGCGCGAGATCACGCCACGATGGCGCGCTGCCGCGAGGCGCGGCCTCGACGGAGCTTTCTGGAGTCGGCTGCTGCGGGGCGGCGTCCACTGCAGCCGGCTGCTCCGGGGCGGATACGCTGTCGAGCACGGCTTCGCTGCGGGCCGTGCTACGAGTCTCGGCATGCAGCGGGAAGGTCGCAGACGTGCCCCTCTCGAGTCGGCGCTCGATACCTGGCCCCGCCACCGACACGATCCCCCGCTCGACAGTGACCTCCATGCTGCTGGTTCCCAGCGTGACGGTGAACACTGTCCCAAGCACGGTGACGGAGTAGTCGTGGACCAGGACGCGGAATGCGCGCGAGGGGCTCGGCGTCACCGAATAACGAGCACTGCCGCTTCGGAGGCGCACGACCACGTCTGCGGCCGTCACCCGAACGGGTTCGATCCGAACGCCGACGCCGACCGCAGTAACCGTCGAGCCGTCCGCAAGCTGCATCAGCAGGCCCGGATCACCGACCTGTCCGCTCGCCACCGAAGATCCCCCGGTCCAGGGTCGCAGGGCAAACCAGCTGACGAAGATGGCGGCCAGCACGACGGTCACTGCGGCCACGACCCCGATTCCCCTTGTCTCGCGTGCCTGCTTGCGTAGCACGCCCTCCCAAACGGCCTGCTCCCGCTCTGCCGTCCAGTACCCGCCAGCATAGGCACCCGCCTCCGTAAGGCGTCCGGCGAGATCAGGCCTCATGGAGCACCTCCTCCATCACGCGGCTCGCAGCCGCGATGCGCCGCTTCGCAGTGGCCAGAGAACACCCACACTGCGCCGCGACGTCTTCCAAACGTTCTCCTTGCAGGTAGCGCAGAGCCCACGCAATCCGCTCGTTCGCCGGGAGCAACTCGAGCGCCCGGTAGACCTGCAACAACAGTGTTCGCTGCTCTGGGCTGGCGGCCCAGTCGGCGGGGTCCAAAGCCGCCGGCGTGTCGAGCCCCACGAGTCTGCGGGCGTGCCGCATGCGCAGCCGACGTCGCACCACCCGCACGGCAATGCACGCGAGCCAGCCTTTGACTGCCCCCGGGTCGCGCACCGACCTCAACCCCCTGACCGCGATCACGAACACCTCCTGCACCGTGTCGTCGACCTCTTGGTCGCCGCCGAGCAGCCGGTGGGCCGTGGCCGCCACGTACGGGGCGTAGCGGCGATAGACCTTCTCCGGGTCGAGCGGCTGGGGATACACGTCGCTCGGACGCTCGGTGGCTTCCCGCGTCCGCGCACAAGACCTCGGGTCTTCGTTGCACGAGTCGAGTCGACCGTGCTCCTGGTGTGCTGGAGGCACCGCGCGAAGAACCGCTCGTGGCCGGGTCATCGTCAACTTCATATAGGTGGCCTCCGTAGGAAGAAATGGCTCAGCGCACCGGACGGTGAGCCGATACGCTGCGGCGCGGTCACTCAGCTGACGTGCTCACACTACCCCTTCCGCCTCCTCTGCGCCCGGCACGGCTACAGGTAGACGCCGAGGCCCAGGTTCATCGCGCACCAAGCGCCGCTCATGGTCCTCTGTTCGTTATCGGGGCCGGAAATCGGCAGGGAGTAGCTGCCTTCGACCGATAGCTCCAAGAGCGCCTTCGTGCCGAGTCTGACCGTCAGGGAGCTCATCAACATGGGCCACCCCATGGGCGCGATGACATAGCTGGACTCCCGGCCCGTTGTTCCGTCCGCCTCGCGCGCGTTCAGGGCGAGTCGGAGCCCCCCGCCGACGCGACCGGTGAGCGCCCGCCATCTCTGGAAGAAGAGAACCGCGGCACCCACGGTCGTCGTCTGGGAGTTGACCGAGTCCAGAGCGCCCGCCTCGGTCATGCCGTCCACGCTCCAGGAGACGAGGTTGGTCAGGTCCTCGCCGAGCCTGAATCCGCCTCCGAACAGGACACCGCTGTTGTCGAAGAACTCGCGAAGGGAGGCTAGTGCCGCCAACCTCAGCTCGCTCGCCGGGGGTTCGACGCGACGGCGGAACCGGACGGCGGGCTGTCGACCGGTCAGCCCTCGTGCGACGCGCCGCTCGTGTACGGTCTGCAGGGCCAGAGCGGAGAGCTCTGGTGGCACAACCGGTCCTTCGGACTTCACGCGAGGATTGGGATTGAACTCGAGCTCGGACCAGCTCGCCAGGACGAGCTCGGTTGCCGCGAGAGCCACTAGCCGCGCGTGCGCCTCGGGCTGCTCCGTCTCGAGAGAAATGAGCCGGCTCAGGCCCTTGCGAGTGATCGGATCGCGGACTCGAAGCAAGACGGAGTCTCCCAGACAATCCACCTGCACTTCGGTGGTCTCCGGCAGGTTGCCTGCGCTGAGCCGGGCTCCCAGTTCCGCTTCCAGGATCCGCCCCACCTCCCCCTGGTTCAGTTTCTTGCAGCCCAGGAGCGTCAGTTTCAAGGGTGGTCCGGCTCGAGCCCAGGCTGAGCTCGGCGTGCCCAACAGAAGGGCACCTGCCACGGCCGCGGCCGCGAGAGCTTTCACGACGCCAAGCATAGGACATGGGATAGATCAGGAGCCTCCTTTCTGGCTCCGACGGCCCGCGTTCGAGGACAACGAGAGCGGCGATACTCGTCCACCCTGGGCGGAACTACAGCTGTACCCGCGTTGCTGCGCACGGTCCGGGCTGCGAGCGCCAGCCGGCCGCGCGCGCTATGGTATGCAGGTGACTGCGACGTGGCGGTGGGCAGCGACCCTGGCTCTGACCTGCACGGCGACCTGCGGCGGGCGAGTTCTTGCAGACGACTTGCCGGTATCCGGTTGCTCGGCCGCGGGCGGAGGCGCGGGCGCCCAGGAAGACGGCGGCGCGTCCGGTGGGCACACAGGTCATGACAGTGGGCTCGATGCGTCTACCGGGGGCTTCCAGTTCGCCCTGGACGGCGGACTGCCCTGGGACGCCCTACCCATGCCTGAAGGCGGGCTGGTCTCGGACTGCCTGACATGCGTCAGAGACAACTGCAGAGACCCCATCGACCGCTGTGTGCGAGATGAAGCGTGCCTCGTCGCCGCAGCTTGTGTGGCGCTCGGATGCCCCGACCCGAACAACTCGATGTGCCCGCGCCAATGCGCGGAGCGCGACCTGAGTGCAACGCTCGAGAGCGCCATGGCTCTGGCTTGCGTGCTCGAGCAATGCCAACAGAGCTGCCCGACGATGTCGCTGGGCGCCATGGGGCCCACCCGATTGGGCAGCTCTGGCGCTGGAAGCGGGGGCTAGAGGATGGCTAGTACACGACGTCGTCGAGCAAGACCGTTGCGTCCCCTACTCCCCTGACTCGTACGCCGACGGTGAGCACGTTGTTCGGATCGTAACCGGCGTTCTGGTAGGCCGGGTGAGCCATATCCAGTGACAGACACGTCCAAACGCCGGGCTCGAGCGGAATGCTGCCGCTGTCGGCCCATGCGTAGTCCGTTGTCTGCACGTAGAGCTTGCCCGTCAGATCGCTGCCGGACTGGACCAAGACATGGGCCACGACAATCCTGTCGTTCATGTCGGTCAGCGGGGCGTCGCGGTACTGCATGGACGTGAATGCGTCCACGTCGACGAGGCTCACGGTCGCCTGCAACGCGCCGGGTGCATCATGGCCGGTCGTCGAGAACCACGCCACCGAGCAGGCATTGGGCACTTCGGTGTAGGCTTCCCAGGTTGTCGCATCTGTGTCGAATGTGAAACTGCGCAGCAGGGGCGCCAGGGGCTCGCAAGCGGGCACTGCACCGCCGCCGGCCGCTCCGCAGGTTCCCGCAGCGCCGGCCGTCGCCGCCATTCCGCCGCGCCCGGCCGGGGCTCCGGAAGCCGCGTCACCGTCTGTTCCCGTGCCGCCGGCGTCCGTCGCACCGGCTGTTCCGGCACGTGCCGTGCAACCGCCCGCTCCAGCGTCAGCACGCACGCCGCCGCTTTCGGCACCTCCAACCAGGCCACCGTATCCGGCCGCGCCTGCGACGGTCGCGAAGCTCGACCCACCCGTCGCTGTGCTCGGCTCCACGCCACCACTGCCGGCGAATGCGTGTGGGGTGGTCGCACCGCCCTGCCCGGCAGCTGGC
>JAFGIS010000300.1 GCA_016929495.1 Polyangiaceae bacterium
ACGGGTGGCAATCAGCCCACGGGTGGCAATCAGCCCACGGGTGGCAATCAGCCCACGGGTGGCAATCAGCCCACGGGTGGCAATCAGCCAACCGGCGGCAATCAGGCAACCGGCGGCAGCGACACCGGCGGTACGGGCGACGCCCTCGCAGGCGCAGCTGGGGCGACCATAGTTGGAGATGACGACGATGACAGCGACAGCGGATGCGGCTGCCGCGCGGCTGGTGGCGAGCACAGCTCATCGTCGGGCCTAGTCGCTATCCTGGCCGCTGCCCTGCTGGCAGCACGTCGGCGTCGCTCGAGCTAGCCCAGCGCAAAGCCCGCGGCCTGCGCGCACACAATGGGTCTCGGCCTCCCTCGTCGGGGCAAGGGTCGAGACCCATTGGGCTATTTCGGCCTCTGGCAGAGGCACAGACCTACATGTGAATAGGGCCTCCTACTATCAACTACACCTGTGTTTGCGCGGATCGATCTTCGCCGGTAGCGTCCGCTGCGCATTGCACGGGCCAAACGGCTCCGTGCTTGGTTTGGCATTTCGCTTCGGAGATAAATAATGACACTGCGCTACTCGGCTTCGGCGTCGGCCATCGCGTTGGCCGCCACGGCAGGTGCCTGCGGGCACCTACCAGATTCCTCGGAGACAGGAGAGCTGCGGCAGGCAGCAACGCTGCCCGTGCCCGTTTCGACCTGCGGACTGTCGCTTGACTCCATCACGGTGGGAGCGCTGAGCGCCGCGGTAGAAATCACGGTCACGCAGCGACCTACCGCGAACCCTACCTATGGAGGGTGTGGCTACCGCGCTATCGGATTCGGCCGACCCGATCCAGCCTCCTGCAAACTCGACGAGGCGCAGGTGATGAACGAGGTCCTCCCGGCGGAAGGCACCAGCAGCACGATTCCGGCGCCGGACGCCCACGACTACGAGTACGTGGTTCTCGAGCCTTCGAGCGGCACTGCGGGTACGTATGTCGTCTACCTCAATGGCGCTCCGTCGTGCGACACCCCTCCTGACGCCGACGCAATCCTCTGCGGCAGCACCATCATCGAAGATCCCTCCAGCTACGACTGCTCGGCGCTAGGCACGGGTGGAAACGGCGGCGCAGCCGGCTCGAGCGGCACCGGTGGCTCGAGCGGCACCGGTGGCTCGAGCGGCACCGGTGGCTCGACAGGCGGCACCGGTGGCTCGACAGGCGGCACCGGGGGCGGTTCACAAGCGGGTTCGCCGGCCAGTGGCAGTGCGGGCGAGGGAGGAGGTTCAGCGGCGCTTGCAGGGGCCGGCGGAGCTGCAGGCGCTACCGGTCGGCAGAACTCGGGAGGAGCAGGTGGACTGGCGGGCGGAGCCGCAGGGGCCGGGCAGCCGGACACGGGCGGAGCCGCTGGCGCCGAGCCTGGCGGAGCCGGAGGTGAGGCGCCCAGCGGTGGAAGCGGCATAACCGCCGGTAGCGGACCGGACGCGGGCGGCCATGGCGGAGCCTCCGACACCGCAGGCGCGGCTGGCACCGATGACGTTCAGGGCGCGGCTGGCGCAGCAGGAAGCGCTGGCTCGGCAGGCACGATCGGCAGCGGTGGCTCCACCGTGACGGGGACGGGCGGAAGCTCGACCGCGACCGGCGGAAGCTCGACCGCGACCGGCGGAAGCTCGACCGCGACCGGCGGAAGCTCGACCGCGACCGGCGGAGGTCCGGGCAGCGGCGGAACCGCCGTGGGCACGGGTGGCGCTGCAACAGGCGGAATGTCGACGATCGGTTCGACCGGGGGCACCGGGCCGAACACGGGGGGCTCTGCTCCTGGCGCCAGCGGCGGCAGCACGGCCGTGACGACGGCCGGCGGCGGTACGGCAATGACCGGCGGCACCGGCGCGATGCCAGAGGGAGAAAGCAGCGACTCAGGGTGTGGCTGTTCTGTGCCCGGCAGCTCTCCATCGCCGTCGCGCGCGCTGGGTATGGCTGGCCTACTCGGGGTCCTGGCGCTCGGACGCCGCCGAATCGTGCGGCGAACACCCCCGGTGTGAGCCAGGACAGGGCACTAGATCCGGTGAGCGCCGCTGTTCACCGGCAAGCCGCTCACGGAGTCTGCCTGACGTAGCAACAGAGTGTCCTTGTCGGCGCAGAACTCCGCGGACGGCGTGCCGTCGGCGAAGGAGATGGTGGCCTCCTGAATCGTATGCGGCACAGTGCTGGTGTTGGTGCCGCTGTAGCTCATGCTGCAGTCGCAACTCTGGTCCAACACACCACACGAGACGCTCGAGAAGATACCAGGGCTGTCCAGCCAGCCTTGCTGCACCAGACACTGCACCTTGTCCACCTCGGACACCGGGGCTCCCTGCATTTCGCTCATGCACGCCGTGCTGTAGACGCCGCGCCAGGTCTGGCTCGTCGTCACGTTCCAGGTCAGCGAACCGCCGGCGAAACTCAGCGTGCCGGTCATGGTGAGTGTGCCCGCCTTGATGGCGTCACGGCACGAAGGATGTGGCCAGCGTGTGCCGAACGCGCCAGACACCTCTGCGTCGAAGCAGGCATAGTCGAGCTGCCAGTTGCCGTCGGGAATACCTCCGCACACCGTGAAAGAAGGGCACTTGTCTTCTTCATCTGCTCCGCCGTGCTTGGGGGAGCAGCCCCCAGCGAGCAGCGCAACGACGACTACCCAGCCGACCCTGCTCACGTCCGCATACGTCATGGGCGCATTGTTACACATTCGTGCCTTGTCAGGCGAACCGTCAGCCAGGCTGGCCTCTCTTCCCTCCTGGACCTCTAGCCGACCCCGGTAGGCCCTACCCCATCGGGTGGACTTCGTCGATCACAACGGGCCCGTCGAGCTCGCCGAGCGGATCCTCGGCCGCGGCGCCCTGGTCGCGCTCCGGGTCGGGGATCAGGTCCCAGCGCTCGTTCTCGACCGCCACACGGTAGAAGCACAGGGGGTTGTCGAACCGGGAGCCGGAGAATCCAAACGCCGCGCAAGAACAGCCGCCACGGCAGATATCGCGGAACCGACAGCGGGCGCAGAACCCCTCGAGGGCTACTGCGTGCTCGTCACGGTTGTAGCTGAAGGCTCCGGGGCGCTCCCAGATCTCCCTCAAGGACGACTGGCGCAGGTTGCCTTCGACGAAGTCGTCCACGGACTGACGCTGCGACGGCAGAGACAGACAGCCCTTGACGTTGCCATGGCTTTCGATCCCAATCACCTGGCATCCGGCGCGACAACCGATCCAGAAGCAGATCTGAGCTCCACGATCGCGCAGTGTGCGTTCGTAGATCCCGTAGTAGCCGACGTTGTCGGCCACGTGAATACTCGGCCGCCCCCCGGCAGTCCGCATCGCGGCGATGCGGGGGATCAGGTCGAGCAGGTCCCTCGGGTCCATCACGAGCTCCTGGTGCCGGCCGAGGCTCCCCGTCGGTGTGCCGATTTGCAGCTGCCATGCCCCCACGCCGTGCGCGCGCAGCTCGAGCAGAAACGACTCGAGGTCGTGCTTGTTCAGGGCATTGATGTGAGAGACCACGCTCACCGGCATGCCGCTCTGGACATTGTCGTCTATCGCGGCCATGACGCGCGCGAAGCTGCCGGGACGGCCGCGAACGCGGTCGTGGGCCGCTTCGGGTCCGTCGAGCGAGAAGGCCACGTTGGTCAGCTTGGCAGCGATGGCACGCTCGGTCGTCTCGTGCGTCCATGCCCAGCCATTGGATATCACGTTGACCGAAACGCCGCGATTCGAGAGCGCACGCCCGATCTCGTCCCACTGCGGATGCAACGTCGGCTCACCGCCGCTCAGCGTGGTCCGCTCGTTTCCGAGATCGGCCAGCTCCTGGGCGATGCGCAGCAGCTCTTCGCGCGAAAGCTCGTTCGGGCGAGGAGCGCCCGCGAAGGAACCGCAGTGCAGACAGCGCAAATCACAGCGCAGCGTGAGCTCCCAGACGCAGAAGCGGGGGCGATAGCCGAGTCGCTGAAGGACGGCGAGCATGGCAGATAGGACTACCCGGCCTGCACGGCCATGTACAGGGGCTCGACGCCACCGTCGAGAGGTCGAACCGTGCCGGCGTCGTCCTCGACGGCCATGTATTCTGCCACGGGTCCGCTATCGACCACCGGCGCCTGATACCAGGTGACGGCGCCGCTATCGATGGTGCCGGCGTCTTGGGCTGGCGTCGCGTCGACCTCGACCGGGCCGGCGTCGACCGGAGCCGAGTAGACGGCCACGGCTCCACCGTCGAGACTCTGACCACTGTCCGGTCTCGAAGCGTCTCGACTGGCGTCCACCGGCGTCGCTGCATCGAACGGTGCCGCGTATTCCGCCACGGCACCCGCGTCCGGGTCGACGGGAGTGTCCGCGTCGCGGCCCGTGGACGCGTCCGGAGCCGGCGCCGAATACACCGCCACGGCCCCGGCGTCCTCGCGGGCCCCGCTGCCGCCCGAACCGGGCGCTGCGGCGTCGGACTGGGTGCCCGAGCCATTGGAGCCGGAGTCGGAGTCGATCGCGGCGTCGGCATCGTCTTTGAGGCCAGGGTCCTCACTGCACGCCACGTTGACGAGCAGTGATGCCCCGAGCACGGCCGACGCTGCCGACAGACGAGCGGCTGCCCGGAGGTCCAGCTCCCTGCACACCTGCGCCAGTATCCCCCGGATCTCCAATTCACGCATGATGTGCAAGATAGCACCGCCGGTCCAACCCGTCCCGCACCCGGCCCGGCGGAGTGCAGACCCACGCCATCACATGGCCCGATCGGACGTGTGGTTTGCACACACACATCCCAACGGCCTCTGGGCGCGGCATGATGCCCCTCCGTTCTGCTCCTGCCTCGCTGGATGGCTCGCAATGTTCTTCTTCCTCTCGAAGATCCTCGACGTGTTCCTGTCACCCCTGACCTGGGGGATCCTGCTCTGCCTGGTCGGGCTCTGGCGAAAGTGGCGTTGGCTTCGCTGGGCTCCGGCTCTGGCGGCCGCCGAGCTGGTGCTCTTCTCGCTCGACCCGGTGTCGAACGCGCTGCTCACGCACCTGGAGCAACAAGCCCGGCGCTCGGTACGCCGTGACGTCACCTACGACGCCATCCTTCTACTCGGCGGACCCGTGAACCACGGCTCCACCGCATCCCATGACGCAGCGAGCTACAACGAGAACGTGGAGCGGCTCCTGGTCAGCTATGACCTGCTGCGCGCCGGCCGCGCGAAGAACGTCATCGTCTCGGGCGGCTACGCCTGGTCCGGCGATCGGGTCAACGAGGCGCGGGTACTGGGCCGACAACTCGAGGACTGGGGCATCGCACACGACCGGGTCGTGCTCGAACCCCGTGCGCGCAATACTCACGAGAACGCCGTGGAGTCGAAACGTCTGGTGAAGCAGCGCGGCTATCGCACGCTGCTCCTGGTGACGAGCGCCTATCACATGCCGCGCGCACTCGACTGTTTTCGTGCAGTCGGCGTAGACGTGGATGCCCTCCCAGTCGATTTCCGCGCGTCGGATTCCGAGGGCGCCCGCGACTGGCTGCCGCGAGCGAGCCATCTCGAAACGAGCGAGTCCGTGCTGCGCGAAATGTTCGGGCGATGGGTGTACCGTGTGAGGGGGTACGGAAAGGGGGAGTGATACGGGGGCAGGACGACCTGCTAGCGCGCCGTGGACGAGCCTGACGCCCGCTTGAAGTCGCGTGCGGGTCGAGGCGGCAGCCTCACGGCCGTTCTGCCGGACGCCAGTTGCTTGCGCCGCAGATCCTCGAAGATGCGCCGCAGATCGTCACCGTGCGCGGCCGCGTGGGCCCGTCGCACCTCGCGTACTTCCTCGACGATTTCGTCCTTGTGCATGGCTCAGTCCTCGAGCAGCTCCTCCGGTGTGCAGATCACCGGAACATCGTACCCGGCTTCATAGCAGGTCCCCTGTATGCGTACCCGCATCGTCGCGTTGGCGATGTGTCGGCAGTTCCACGTCAACAAGTAGTCCATCCCATGGACCGCCGCGACCGCAATGTGCAGTGCGTCCTCCGCGGCCTCTTTGGGCACGGACCCGTCGGCCAGCAGCCGCTCCGCCAACGCGAGGCACTCGTCCGTCAGGTCGAGCAGCGTGACACTCCGTAAGAGCTCCAGTCTGCGAGCCACGGCGTCTTCGTCCCCCGCCGAAGCTTCCTCGAACACGAGCTGCGAGACATACAGCTCGAACTCGTGGCGTCTGTGCATCCACCACTCGGACGTGGCCTGCTGGTGAGCCGCGACGCGCAGATCTCTGCTCGGACGGGCCGCCAGATAGCTGATGACCGTGGTTTCGAGGTAGGCCCTGGCTTGGGGGGACAAGACCAGCAGATCGTAACATGCGTTCCGGTCGGGTTCTGCCCCCATACCCCCGCCCTTCTGGTCGGTCCTCGTCGAGCCCTCGCCGTGACCTTCGCTTTGTTCTCCCCTTCGCCTACACTCCAATACCCTGCGAGCCGGCTGAACAGCGCCGCCGCGACCGGGCACGAACCATCGACATGACCGAGGAGCTCGTCCGAACCCGAGCAACGCGCGCTGTTGGCCGAACCTTTGGGTCCGGATCCATTGCCGTCTTCCTGGCAGCAGCCGTCCTGACCGAACCCCAGGCCGCACTCGCCGAACAGCCCGCATCGACTGCGCCCGCCAAGCCAGCCGCTCAGGGCGCCCTAGGCGTCAAGCTGAGCCTGGGCCAGTCGGGCTTCGATGCGAGCACGGTGCGCTCGGCCATTGCGCAAGAGCTGGGCGTTGCCGTGGTCGACGCGGACGATGATCCAGCCTCGTCCGTCTGGCTCGAGGTGCGTGTGGAGACCGCCGATCGCGCCAGCGTGAACTACCGTAGCTCCGATGGCCGCTCCGTGGGCAGGAGCATCGAGCTGCCGGCCCAGCGCGAGCGTGCGCTCGAGACCATCGCGCTGCTCGCGTCCAATGTCGCCCGCAACGAAGCCGCCGAGCTCATCGAGGCACTCGAGCGACGCGCGGCAGTCGCGCGTGCAAGCGGTGAGACCAGCCCGAGCGCCACTCGACCGGGCCCCGCCGCGCCGCCGGCCCCGGTCGAGCCTGCTCCGCGCCCGCAAGCGAAACCGCCCGCCTCGGCTCCATCCTCAGCCAACAAACCGCTGTTGGCAGAAGAGCCCGGCGTCAACCTGTCGCTCTGGCATCCCATCGCCATTCTGCCGGACAGCGATCGCCGTCGACTGCACGTCGAGCTCGGGCTCGGGTACAGCCGCGCCGGAGCCATCGAAGGAATGGCCGTGAACGCGCTGTTCGCGCGCTTGGACCAACAGCTCGAGGGGATGCTGGTGGCGGGATTGGGCGGCTGGGCCGGCGGCGACAGTCAGGGCATGATCACGGGCGGGCTTGGGGTGCTCAGCCAAGGCAGACTCCGGGGCGCCGCGTTCGGCGGTCTGCTCAGCCTGCATCTGGGACGCGGCTCGGGCCCGTACGGTACGGATGCCTGGGCAGGAGCATCGCTCGAGGGCATTCAGAGCGCAGGCCTCTGGAGCCACGCGGCGGGCGATCTGGTCGGCGTTCAGGCCGCCGGTGGCATGAGCACGCTGGCGGGCAATCTGACGGGCATGCAAGCAGCGGGCGCTCTCAACTGGACCCAGGGAGACGTCGAGGGGTTTCAGGCTGCAGCGGTCAACATCGCGCGCGGCAGCACGACGGGCTTCGTCGCCGGTGTCGTGAACCTGTCGGGCCTGGGAGGACCCTCTCTGTCGAGCCGCGGCTTCGAGGCAGGCGTTGTCAATATCGATCGCGCCAGCTCGAAAGGGCTGCAGGTCGGCGTCGTCAACATCAGCGGACCCCAGACAGGCGCTCAGATCGGCGTGGTCAACATCTCGGACGAGCTCGACGGCGTTCCCATTGGCCTGGTCAACCTCGGCGGCAATACGCATACGAGCATGGTCGCCTTCACCACCAATCGCACACCCGCCAACCTGGGCGTCAAGTTCCTCACGGGCTACACGTTCAGCATGCTGAGCGCCGGCTACGACCCCCGGGGAACGAGCCAGGGCAACGCGCACGAGGTGCTTCAGTCGGCGATTCAGTTCGGCGGGCACATCCCGTTCGCAGGCCGCGGCGCCATCGAGCCGTCGGTCGGGTACGCGTACGAAACGTACCTCAGCGAGCTCGACGCTTCGGTGGGCGCAGGCCACGTGGCCCTGTACCGCGCTGCGCTCGGCTGGCACTTCATCCCGGAGCTGGGCGTCTTTGCCGGGGGCGGACTGCGTCAGATGATCAGCCATCAAGGCGATGTGACTTACGAAGCCGAGGGATTTGGCGGGGTGGAGGCGTTCTGAACGCACCCGGCCGGCCCGCGGGTTTCCCTGGGTTCACCTGTACGCGCCCTGTTCGTGAACACACGGCCCTCGACCGGGAACAGACCACCGTGGCCATGCGCGCGAAGCGTTCAGGCGACCGGACCTCGACAGGCGAGGGTTGGTGGCCGACTCGGAGGGTGGCAGGGTCATGACCGCTGCACAGGTGGACCTCAGCCGTCTGACCTTCCCCTTGTCCGAATCGACGGAGCCGTCGCTCGTGGAGCGCGTGGCGAGCGCCGAGCCCGCAGCCATTGGTGAAGTCTACGACGCGCACCACGGCGCGGTCCGCGCGTTTGCACGTCGTCTGCTCGGGGACGAAGCGTCCGCGGAAGACGTCGTACACGACGTCTTCGTCAGCCTGCCCAGAGCCGTGCGTCGATTTCGCGGCGACTCGAGTCTGCGCACGTTCTTGATCTCGGTGGCCGCCAACCATGCCCGCCACCACGTTCGCAGCGCGCGGCGACGACGAGCGGCGAGCGACCGGCTGAGCCTGGAACCGCAAGCCACGACGAGCACGCCCGAGCAGGACGCACGCCGCGTGGAGCTCGGCCGGGCGCTCGCGCGCGCCATGGACGCGCTCTCCGTCGATCACCGGCTGGCCTTCGTTCTGTGTGAAATCGAGGAGCGCAGCTCGCGCGAGGCCGCGGAGATCCTCGGCATACCGGACGCAACGGTCCGCACGCGCTGTCATCACGCCAAGAAGCGGCTTCGCGCCGCGCTCGAGAAGGAGGGACTCCAATGAGCGACGACTTGCTCCGTGAGGCAACTCGTGCCGTTCGTGAGACCACCGAGGACTCGGGCGACACCGGAGCCTTCACGCGCATGCGCATCATGCACAGCCTGCACGGCGCGCGCCGTCGCCGGATGACGCGGGTGGTCGTCTGGGCGCCGCTCGCAGCCATACTGGCCGGCGCCACCGCGGCTGCGGCCACGGGCCAGGCTGCGCGGGTGTGGCTCGCCATCGAGCGCGCCGTGCTGAGCGAACCGAGCCCCGCTGACACGTACGAACCGCCGGCCGCGCGCAGGACGCGATCGGGTTCACGCGGCCCTGCCAAACCCACGGCACCCGAACCGGCCACCAGCGACACGTCCGAGCCGAGCGTCGCAGAGCCTGAAGCAACGCGTGCGCCGGTCACCGAAGAGCGGGTTTCGAGCATCGCGAAGAGCAAGCCCAGAGCACCAGCGCTCGACCGCGACGCCCGAACAGCGAGTTCCGGCCTGGCCGCGGCCGGGCCGAGTGCCGAGGACCTGGCCGCCGCACGGGAGCTCGACCTGTACCGTGCCGCGCATCGTGCCCACTTCCGAGAGCACGACTGCCCAGGCGCGATCCAGGCGTGGGAACGCTACCTCGCCCAGGCACCGCGTGGTCGCTTCACGCTCGAAGCGCGCTACAATCGGGCTCTGTGCCTGGTGCGGCTCGGACGGGAGGACGCCGCAGCCGCAGCCCTGCGTCCCTTTGCGCAAGGCTCGTTCGGTGGATACCGCCAGTCGGACGCGCGTGCTTTGCTGGAGGCGCTCGAGTCCAGGGATGCGGGGACCCCCTGAAGTGCTTGCGTCGCGGCCAGAGCCGGCCTAGACCCGGCCACCATGCAGCGCATGAACCCGAGCGGCCGGTGGCTCATCCTCACCGGAGCTTCCTCTGGCCTGGGCCGAGAAATGGCCATCGTGCTCGCACGCGACCACCAAGCCAACCTCGTGCTCGTCGCGCGCCGACAAGACCGGCTCGAGGAGCTCGCCACGATACTTCGGGAGCGCCACGGCACCCAGGCCGACGTGCTGCCCGCCGATCTCAGCGTGACGGCCGAAGCAGAACGCGTGTTCCAGACGGCGACCGAGGCGCATCCGGTGTACGGCGCCGTGCTCAACGCGGGCGTGACGCACTTCGGCCGCTACGACGAGCTCTCCTGGGACGGCTTCATGAACATGCTGAACCTCAACGTGACCAGTCAGGTTCGGCTGACCACGCTGCTCTTGCCCTACCTCGAGCAGCGGGGCGAGCACGGCGGGCTGCTCATCGTCTCGAGCATGACCGGGCTCACCCCCTTCGCCTACCAGACCGCGTACTCTGCGACCAAATCCTTCCTGGTCGCGTTGGGTTGCGGCCTGTGTCTCGAAATGGAGCCGAGGGGTGTCTCGGTGACGACCTATGCGCCCGGCGGCATCGCGACCGAAATGGTGGCTGGCAAGCGCTTCGACAGCCTCCGCTCCTGGCTCATGCCCGCTGACCAGTGTGCCGCCGAAGGCATCGACGCGTTCGTCAAGCGTCGCTATCTACAGATCCCGGGACCGCTCAATCGCGTCGGTTCGGTCTTGATGAGGATGTTGCCTCAGAAGCTCGTCGCGAGCACCTTCGCCGCGCAGTACAAGCGAGCGCTCGAGCGCGACGGGTAGAGCGCCGGCCTCGTGCCTACGGGGCGGCGGTGGCCTCGCGGTAGCGCGCGAGCTCCTCTTCGAAGTTCGGCGTGAACATCCCGGTGCCGAGTGCGCGATCGAGTTCCTCGCGTCCGAAGAACCTGAGCTCGTCGATCTCTTCCACCTGCCGCACGAACGGCCCTTCGCTCACGTAGCTGAAGGTGTAGACCAGCTCGGACTCGACGGGGTTGGTGTGAACGTAGCGGTACAGGAACGTGAGATTCGTCTCCTCGAGCTCGAGGCCGACTTCTTCTTTCATTTCTCGCCGCAGCGCGTGCTCGATCGACTCTCCGAACGCCACGTGCCCGCCCACGGAGGTGTCCCAACGACCCGGCTGGATATCCTTGTCGAGGCAGCGCCGCTGCAGCAGTAGCTCCCCGCGCGAATTGGTCACCAGGCAGTGCACGACCGGGTGCAGCAGCTTCGGATTGCCGTGCACCTGTCCCCGCGGCGCCGAGCCGATCACCTGGCCCTGCTCGTCGACGATGGGGAACAGCTCGTCGGTCATGGGATGGTCCACTGTAGCATCAGGCTCACTCATGAGGAGCGGGGTTCGCCCAGCGCCTCGCCGAGCGCCCCGGCGAGGTCGGGATAGCGCCAAGCGAAACCAGCGCGCCGAAGCGCGCCGGGAGCCGCGTTCTGCCCTCCGAGCAGCGCCTGGGCACCGTCGCCGAAGACGAGCCTGAGCGCGATCGCCGGGGTCCTGAGCCAACAGGGTCGCCCGAGCACGCGCCCGATTTCGGCCGAAAGCTCGCGGTTGCTCACCCCTTGCGGCGCCGTGACATTGACCGGACCCGACAGCTGCGCCTCGTCGACACAGCGCAGGATCGCTCCCGTGGCGTCGTCGAGGTGCACCCACGAAACCGCCTGGTCCCCGCGTCCGAGCGGTCCGCCCACGAACCACCGAAATGGCTGGGTCATGCTGCCGAGGGCGCCGCCACCTCGGCCGAGCACGACCCCCAGGCGCGTCAGCACCACACGCACCGAGGCCTCGGCCGCGCGAGTCGCGGCCTTTTCCCACTCCGTGCACACGGATGCCAGAAAGTCGCTCCCTGCCGCGGACTGCTCGTCCAGGGCCGTGTCCGCTGGCACGGATCCGTAGATCCCAACCGCCGAGGCCGACACGAGCACCCGAGGCCGCATCGAAGCCTCCGTTCGCAGGACGGCGTCCACGAGCGCCTCGGTCAGCCCCACGCGGCTCTGGCGGATCCTGCGCCGCGCCTGGTCGGTCCAGCGCACACCGACGGCCTGCGCACCGGCGAGATTGATGATCGCCCCCTGACCGTGCACGCTCGGGAACTCACCTGCCTCGGGTGACCATTCGACGGCCCGAACGCGTTCGCCGAACCGCTCCAGGACACGCTGACGGCGACGCGTGAGCACGCTCACCTCGTCGCCCCGCGCGATCAGCGCTCGGACGACGTGCGTTCCGATGAACCCCGTGCCTCCTGTGATCAGCACCTTGTCCGTCATGGCTCGTCTATCGATCGGGTGCCGGCCAGAGCGCAACGGGAGCGTTTGGCGACCGTATCCCGGGGCCTTTCCAGCCCCGGCGGATGGCGGAAATCCCGCTCCCGGCGGGCCGCTGTGCGCGCCCAAATCCTCGTTTGTCCAGGGCATTGGGCGCGGAGTGCCGGTGGTTCGCGCGAACCGGCTAGACGCACGAGAAAAAAGGGCCTAGTAACGGGGACATGCAGCACAATCAGTACGGGTCCCTCGGAATGGCCGCGGTGCTCGCCGCGCTGGCGTTCGGATGTGCCAGCTCGCCGGCAGCACCCTTCAATCAGATGGAGAGCTCGAACCTCACCGCGTTCCGGCTCCAGAACTACGAGCCGCCGGCCGCGGCCGTCCAGGCACAGACCGGCGCGGCGGGCGCCATCCCTGGCGTGCCTCCGCAGATCCAGCAGTGGATCCAGCAAGGGGCGGCGGGCTTGCAGCAGCTCATTCCTCCCGGTCTCCTGCCTCCGGGGCTGCTTCAACCCGGAGCCGCGCAACCGGGCGCCGCGGCGCAACCCGCGGTGGACACGACCCCTCGCTTCCACAATTTCCGCATTCTCGGTCAGACCCAGGTCATCGACCAGGGTCTGAAGGAGGAGCTGGCCGAGATCCTGGGCGACCCGGACAACTTCGCCGCCAACAACGCCAATTGCATGTACGCGGAAATGGGTCTTGCCTTCGGCATGGGGCAGCCGACCAACGACGTGCTCATTTCGTTCTCCTGCAATCAGGTCCAGGGCGCGACCTTCCAATGGCCCCATCCCTACACCGGCATGAAGTCCGACACCGTCCAGAAACTGGCGGGCGTCGTGCAGAAGCTGTTCCCGCCGGGGTCGTGAGGAGGGAGCGCCGAAGGGCGCGGTGAGGTGTTGTTTCGAGTGCTTCGAGGGTGGCGCGCGGCGCGGGGGCGGCGTCGCGCGCGGGGGAGGGAGCCCATGGGAATGTAGAGATCGCGGTCGCGCCGGAGCTGGCGGTCGCCGTCGCTGCCCGGGCATGAACGGCGATCCTCTCGGCGCAGGTTGGGGAGGTCCAATTTCGCGGGGATGGGCGCAAACGGACATCCGTGCTGTTTGCCAGCGCCAGCGGGAGAAACCTGTACGACTTCTCGACGCGTCCCCGGAGCGAGTGGATACGCATCTCTGGCCAGGGTATCAGGGTCGGCTGCTGTCCGCTGCTGTCCCGAGTGTTGGGCGCACTCTCGGACCAGCGACGGGCAGGTCGACTGTCGACATTGCGCTGCTGGGACCTGCCTTGGTGCATGGCTGCTGAGCGCAGGTTGCAGCCTCAGTGGATTCTCGAGTAGCCAGAGTCTTCAATGACCGCCTTCAAGCGCA
>JAFGIS010000301.1 GCA_016929495.1 Polyangiaceae bacterium
GCCACGAACTCGCCGACGGGCTATCTCATGTGGTGGTCGGGGCTGCCGAACAACCAGCTCCAGTTCGCTCCGGGCGAGGGGTACGAGCTCGGGAGGTGCCACCAGAGTCTGTCCGGTCCACCGGTCTGCCGCGGGTTGCCGTAGTCGCCCGACTCGTTGCCCTCCGAGCGCACGCGGTCGGGGCAGGTTCGCCGCTCAACCGGCGCCTCGGCCGCGCTTGCCTCGTCCGAAGCTTCGTGGTCACGTTTCGGTCCTCGCAAGGGATCCGAGCAAGGCGAGCGAGAGGACCATCATGGATACGATCGTCATCAAGCGCCATTTGCCGGCGCTCGACATCGACGACTTCATTCAGGCCGGGCACGAGGTGTTTCGTGGCGACCCGAGCTGGGTCGCGCCGCTGCGTTTCATGCTCGAGGATCAACTCTCTCCGCGAAGCCCGTTCTTCCAGCACGCCGAAGTAGTGCTGTTCACGGCGCGCCGGCGCGGGCAGCTGGTGGGGCGCATTTCCGCGCAGGTCGATTGGGAGCACCAGAAGCGCTACGCAGATCGCGTCGGTTTCTTCGGGTTCTTCGACACCGTCGACGACCCGGAGGTCGGGCGCGCACTGGTCGACCGCGCCGCCCAATGGCTCGCGGGGTTCGGAATGACCCGCATGCGCGGCCCGCTGTCGCTCTCCATCAATCAGGAGGTGGGTACGCTCGTCGAGGGGTTCGACACGCCTCCGAGCATCATGATGCCGCACGCACGGTCCCATCAGGACCGAATCGCGCAGGCGGCGGGCCTGGAGAAGGTGCGAGATCTCTATGCGTGGCGCTGGACCGTTGCGGCCGACCCGCCCGCCCGCATGCTGCGCGGGCTCGAGGCCGCTTCCAAGATGCCCGAAGTCCGTTTCCGTTCGGTCGACCTGGAGCGCGAAATCGATACGCTGGTTCGGATCCAGGACGACGCCTGGCGGCAAAACTGGGCCCACGTATCGATGACCGAGCTCGAAGCACACAAGCTGCGAGACGAGCTGAAGATGATACTCGACCCCGAGGTCGCCACCGTGGTCGACGTGGACGGCGAGATTGCCGGAATGGCCCTCGCGGTGCCCAATCTGAACGAAGTCATCCGAGATTTCTCTGGGAGGCTGACCCCCGCCAACGTGGCCAAGCTCATCTGGCGGCTCAAGATCGCACGGCCCAAGTCCGGCCGGGTCGCGATGCTCGGAATCAAGGAAAGCGTGCGCAAGCAGAAGAAGTACATGCCGCTCGCCCTCGCCTTGATAGCGGATCTGAACGCGCGCGGTCACCGACGCGGCTATGAATGGGCCGAGCTCAGCTGGACGCTGGAAGACAACGGCCCGGTCAATTCCCTGATCCGGTCCGTGGGTGGCAGCGTCTACAAGCGCTACCGGCTCTACGAGAAGCCCATCGACGGGCGCGCTCGGTAGAGCTCAAAACCGCCCGTCGACCGTGAGCCAGGTCGCGTCTGTTCCGACCCTGGGCGAGAAACGTAACCCCCTGGACGGCCTCACCGCAGCGCTCCCGCTCGAGCCGTCGCCGGGGGCCGCGAGATACAGCACCAGGCCCAAGACCAGCGCGCCGCCACCGGTCGCGAAGGCGACGTTGGCGACCTTGGCGTCGCGTTTGGCCTTGCGGATCAAGTCGGCGCCCGCGTGACTGCAGATCGTCGGATCGTCCGGTTCGCAGTGGTCCTCCGACTCTCGCTCTTTGGCCTTCGCTTGCAGCCCGAACACCATGCCGACGGCCAACCCGCCTACGCCCATCGCGGACGTGACCAGTCCGATGGTGCGCAAGGGGCCCCCGCGGCTGCTCCGCGGGCCTTCGTCCACCTCCGGAGGTCCGTACGCAGCGGGCTCTGGCTCGGGTGAGGGGGTGGTGACCTGCTCCGGTTCTGCCGGCTCCGGGCTGGGCGGCTCCGCCGGCTCGGGCTCCGCGCTCGCTGGCGGCGGCGGCGCCTCCTCGGGAGCGGGCTCCACCGTCACGGGTGGCGGCAGGGGCGCCGGCTCGGGGGGCGGTGCGTCGCTCGCGCAGGCGCCATCCTGTTCGTGCGTGCCGGGTCGGCACTCGCAGCTATGCGTGACGTCATCGTACGCTCGCGCCGGGTCGGTACATTCGCAGTGATCGGCCTGCCATTGGCCGCCTGCCTGTACGCATGGGGCGATGGCCGGGTTGACCGGCTTGCGAGCGCGCGGCCGCGGCTGGGCCGGAGGTTTGCTTTTGCTCGGTGTTTCGGCCGGCGGCGTCTTGTCCTGGCCCGGCGTGCTGGGCATGAGCTGCGCCATGCTCGATTCGCTCACGAGAACCAGAGCAACGACGATGGCCCAGGGGATGCTTGGTGCTGATGCCAATGTCATGACCTGCTCCTCACCGTGCGCAGCGGAACCCGACGTTGGACTGGCGATTGCTGACGGGCAAGAGCCATCGCCCGTGCGTCCCCACGTCGTCGGCCGTCATCGAGAGCCAACTCGCTCCCCGTACCCAGGCTCGCGAGCCGTTGTCTTCTCGCGATGCTGTCCATTCCGAGACGTTCCCGCCCATCCCCTCGACGCCGTCGGGCGTGAGGTCACGAAGCGGAGCCCCCGCCGGCGCCGTGGTCGCGTACGCATCGTTGAATCCGCCGAGCGGTGTCACCTTGGGCAGCAAGCCCTCCCCGACGAGCAGGGTCGCGCACTCGGGCCCGCACAGGTTCGCCTGGTTCGGCGCGGGCTCGAGGTCGCCCCACGGGAACCGGCGCTCGGTGGCCGCGCTGCCTGCGCCGAACGCGGCGAAATGCCATTCCTGTTCGGTCGGAAGCCGCTTGCCGCCGGTCCAGGCGCAGTAGCCCAGGGCTTGCTGAAGACTGACGCAGTTCATCGGCTCGTCGGCGCGCTCCGCCGGATGGATCGCATTGCACAGCATTGTCCAGCGCTCCGCACCGACCACGTTCACCGACGTGACGTTGCCCGGGGCATCCTGACTGGAGGCCGTGGCCGTCGCCGGCGAGCGCGCGACGGCCCGCACATAGGCCAGATAGGCTTTCACCGTGACCTCTTGGCGGTCGAGCTCGAACGGCGCCACGCTGTAGGGACGCTGTTCCCACCTCTTGCCGGTCCGATCCCACACCTCGAGAGTGCCCGTGCCCGCAGCGAAATGCGCCATTTCGCGACCGGCAGCCGTCGATTCGACCGTGGCGCGGTCATCATGGGAGCCGGTGGCGTCCGCACTCGGCGCCGCGTCCGACGTGATGTCGTCGCTGCCGGTTCTCGAGCCACCCTGCGAGACGATGGCGACGATGGTCAGGGCGATGCCGGCGGTGCCGACCACGGCCAGCGCGATGAGGCCTCCCCGGCGGCGGTTGCGGCGACCTGCCTGCGTGGCGGAGAAGTTCGAACCGCCCGTCGTCGTGATGGCGGCCGCCCGCCACGGCTCCGCTGGGGAGGCAGCTTGCCCTGCCAGGCGCCTCAGGTCTTCCGGGTCGCCGAGCTGGGTCTTGCCAGATGCCGCCGCGGCCGCGCCGGAGCGCGCCTCGGTGCTCGGCTTGCGCGCGTCGGGAGGCGCGGAGGGCATGGGCTCGGTCGAGTCGCGCGGAGCATCGCGGGCCTGTTCGAGTTCGGTTGCCAGCTGCAAGATGTCCGGTTGACGATGCTCCGGATCCTTGGCGAGCGCCCTGTGCACGGCGACAGCCACCGCACCGGGCAGCGCTCGACAAGCGGGTTGATCGCACAAGGGCGACGGCGCCTCGTTGATGTGCTTGATGGCCCACGCCATGGGCGAGGCCGCAGAGAACGGCAGGCGACCGGAAAGCATCTCGTACGAGATGATGCCCAGTGAATAGACGTCACTGCGTCGATCGATCTCCAGAGCCGAGCACTGCTCGGGGCTCATGTAGGGAGGCGTCCCGAGCACCGTGCCCTGTTGGGTCAGCTTGGTCTGGTTCTTTTCGTCCGAGGCGTTGGCGCGCGCGGCAATACCGAAGTCGAGCACCTTCACGAAGTCGGGCTGGCCCCTGTGATCGCTCAGCATGATGTTGTCCGGCTTGAGATCGCGGTGGACGATCCCGAGCTCGTGGGCTTCGTGCAGCGCACCGGCGATCTGGCGGACGATACGTACGACCCGCTCGAGCGGCATCGGCCCCTGCTCGGCAAGCACCTCGCTGAGAGCCACCCCGCGGACGTACTCCATGGCGATGTACAGCGAGTCGCCCTCGACGTGGCCGAAGTCATAGACCCTGATGGTGTTGGGATGTTCGAGCCCTGCGACCGTCGTGCATTCGCGGAAGAAACGCGACACCAGCCCCTGATCGCGAAACGCTTCCGGCGGCAGCACCTTGACGGCGACTTCGCGGACCAGTCCGCCCAGCTGCTGCTCGGCCGCGTACACGATCCCCATGCCGCCTTGAGCGATCTGCCGCACGATCCGGTAGCGCCCGCCCACGACCGTGCCTACCAGGCGGTCGGCTCCCCGCTTCGCGGAAGCTACCAGGGGTGTCCCGCAGGAGCCGCAGAAGCGAGCACCCTCTTCGTTGTCCTTGTGGCAAGCGGCGCACTCCATGAGCGATGCTCTCGGTGAAGGCTCGCGATAATACGCCCCTCAGGCTAGTATCGTCCCCCACGGTTTTGGAGCAGAAATCGCAGCGAGGCGTCGATGTCCGCTCTGGACCGGCGATCGCGGTAGAGCGAGCCCGCAAATCGGCGCAGCCCCAGACTGCCCACAGGCGTTTTTCTGCGCCGGCCACCGGTTCGAAGCGGACGCCCGAGCGTGCAGGAAACCTTCCCAGGGACCTGTTCAGTCCTCGCCGAAGTACAGGCCCGCGATCAGTCCGAGCAGCAGCGCGTTGTCGTGCTGAGTTGCCCGCACGCCCAGCGCATACCGATCGATGCTGACGTGGGCACCGAGTCGGGTTTCGGCGGCCGATTGCGAATTGGCCTTGCCCTCCATCGAGCCGCGCATCAGACGGGCTGCCGATAGGCTGACGGCGACGGGTCCGAGTCCCGCCAGTCGCAGCGCGACCTTGCCGTAGTAGTACGCGGCGGCGCGCATGTGGTAGGCGACGTTTTTTGCGCCTCCGTACGCGTCGGCGCCCACCCCGACCATCGGCATCAGCACCACGGGCCCCAGGTGCAGCCCCGGTCCGAACGCGAGCCGGAGATCGATGGGCATGTTGTTCTTCGTGTCGTAGCCGAGGCTGAAGCCTGCCTCTCCGGCAAGAAAGAGCTCGTCTTCCACCGGGCCAATGGCCGATATGTCCAACATGGCCCCGAGCAGCGGATCCAGCGCGCTGTCGTTCGGCGTCAACTGATAGCCCATGAGCTCCACCCACCCCTGCGCCTCGTTGATCGGGTACGGCGGCGTGCTGCGTTCCGGCGGCGGCGGAGCAGGAGACAGCTCAGCTTCGGACCGTGCGGCGCTCGCCCCGACGGAGGACGGGCTCTGCTGCGGCGCCGTGTTCGGGCCGGGGGATGGCGCCGCCTCGGACGTGCATTGTCCGTCGTGCTCCGCGGCGCCGAAGCGGCAGACGCATTGCTGCTCCGATTCGGTCCACACCTTCTGTGGGTCGCGACAGGTGCAATGGTCTCGGACCCAGGCGCCACCGGCGTGCTCGCAGACGCGCTCGGCAGCACTCACCCGAGGCTCGACCGGCGGCACAGGCGCTGGCGGCGCTGCCGGTGCGACGGGCGGAGGCTCGGCCGAGGGCGGAGGCTCGGCCGAGGGCGGAGGCTCGGGCGAAGGCGGAGGTTTCGCCGCCGGCGGGCTGCTGGGCGGGGGGCTTGGCTTGGGTGGCTGCGAAGGCGCCGGACGTCCGGTGGCGGGCGCGGGCTCCTTCTTCGGACCCTGCTCGGGCATGAGCTGCGCCTGAGCCGCCGAACTCGCCAGCATCAGCACGGGGGCCAGGAACGAACCAGCAACAACAGCCCTGTACTGTGTCATCACGAGGTCCTCGCGAGCGCGGGCTACCGCCGAGCGGCCGCGAGCCGGGACCCGCGATAGCCCATCGGCCCGGACGCATAGCACCGGGCCCTCTCGGGCGAAAGGGGAACGCACGGCCACGATGGGAGCGGAGCCGTCGACGCTGCGCCCCGCCTCATACGTCCACGAACTCGCTCTTGCCCAGCCGTTTGGCGCCCTGCTTCATGGCGGCCAGGAAGCGCGACCGAAGCGTGTCGCTCATGAGCGCCTGCTTGACCGGCGCCAGACGCAGGAACCCGCCGACCAGGCCGCGCAGAAACGCATGCGTCTTGTTCTCGGGCTCGTCGAACAGCTGGTTCTGAAGCGTTCCCCGTTCGAGAGACTGCAGAATTACGCGTTCGAACGTCGTTTCCGGATGAAGCACGCGCTTTTCGCGCGGCACGAGCCCGAGAGCGCCCGTTTTGCACTTGAGCGCGCAGACGCCGCAGCCGATGCATACGTTCTGGTCCACGCTGGGCCGGCCATGTTTGCGGAAACGTGGGTCCGGATCCGAAAGCCGAGCGATGGCCTGGATGGGACAGGCGTCCGAGCAGGCGCGGCAGCCGTTGCACAGGTCGCTCCTGACCCGAGCCACGTAGCTCGAGGTGACGACGGTGTTCGTGTAGCCGAAGCGGCTGATCCCGCCCAGCATGTTGCAGCAGCAGCCGCAGCAATGACAGAGGAAGCCGACGCCACGTTTCACGTTGTCTGCGCAGATGACCAGGCCGAGCTCGCGTGACCGGGCGACGTTTTCGAGCATTTCCGTCTGGCTCACTTCACGAGCCAGGCCGTGACGAACGAGGTAGTCGACCGAGAGCGCACCGAGCGTCGAACAGCCTTCGAGCGGCACCTGGCAGGTGCGATGGCCGAGATGCTCCTTTTCGTGGCGGCAGGAACAGATGCCGACGGCATACCGATCCGCTTGTTCGACGAGGGCGGTCGCCTTTTCGTAGTCCAGCACCTCGACGTGCTCGTCAGGCACCACCGTCCCTTCGTGTGGCACCGCGCGCGCAATGGAGACACGCTGAGCCGCGCCGAAGTTGGCGTCGAAGAAAGACCGCTCGTTGTACTCGGCGAAAAGCCGGGCCAGCTTGTCGTGCGGGACACCGGAACGCATCATGGTGAACTCGAAGATCCCGATCACCATGGGTGACGGACCGTAGTAGGTGCTGCCGTTGACGGTGAGATCGAAGACGAGCCCCCGCGAGCACAGACTCTCGAGCCGCGGCAACAGCTCGCTCTGGGCCATGCCCGTGACGCGCTCGAGACGCGCGAGCGGCGCGAGGCCGTAGGGAAGCTTCACGATGAGCTCGGCGTCCGCCTCGGAGTACAGCTCCTTCAACAGGGCGTACAGGGTCTCGTTCCATGGGACGCGCACGCTGAGGCCGTCGACCTTGTGCCCGAGCGCGCGGTAGAGTCTCTTGCCGGTGAGGTGACCCATGGGCGTCTGTCCTTAGACTTGGGGCTCTGGGTTGGGAGCGCCAGAAGCACGGGACAACCTGAGCCGTGCCAACCGAGCAGCCCACCTGTCTGACGTTCGAAGCGGATCGGTAGTGCCGAAGTACTGTGCTCGGTCGAGTCCCGTCACGAAGACGTGGGTCGTAGACGTGCCCCTCAATGCGGATGGCCGTGTTCGATCTCCTCGGGGACGGCCGCCTCGACGGCGACGATCGTCACGTCGAAGACGAGATCCTTGCCGGCGAGCGGATGATTCCCGTCAAGTCGTACGACGCTCTCGTCCATATGGACGATGGACAGCATTTGCACTCGTCCGTCGGGACCCCGCGTGTGCACGCCCGCTCCCACGCGCGCCTCCGGTGGAAGCTGGTCTCGCGGCACCTCCAGGACCTTCTCCTCGTCATGTTCGCCGTACGCGTCCGCGGCCGCCAGTTCGACGCGAGCACGAGAGCCCGCTTCGAGCCCGATGAGTGCCTTTTCCAGACCCGGGGGCAGGTTCTCGTGACCGTGCAGGTAGCGAATCGGCTCGTCGCCTTCCGTGGATTCGAGTACTTGGCCGCTCTGGTCGGTGAGCGTGAGGTGGAAAGACACGACTCGGTCGTCGCGGATGTCCGTCGGACCTTCGATCGGCGGACGCTCGACCACGACATGATGATGACCGTGGTGATCGCAATTGCCGCCGCAGGTTTCTGCCTCGTCGAACGGCTGGCACTCGCCCGCTGCCATGAGCTCGGCAGCCTCGCGGACCGTGCTGGCACCCGCACTGTGGTACACGCTGATGCCCACCCCCTGGAAGCCTGCGAGCGGTCGCCTGCCCATGCCTCCCGCAATCAGGGCGGTCACGTCGCGCTCCTTGAGCATCTGAACCGGCGCGAGGCAGTCGCCCTGTTCGTGGTCACCGTTCGGAAGCACGGTCACCGGTCCGATCTGGCCATTGGAGATTTGCACGAGCGTGAAAGCGGCGCAGTGCCCGAAGTGCTCGGAAATCAGTGCGTCGAGTCCGCCAGGTGTCTCGGAAGGGATAGCAACGAGCATCATACAGGGGTGTAGCGCACATCGGGGCAGCCGTCTACCGCACGGACGACAAGATACTCTGGGGCATCTACACTTCGAAGCAGCTCGGGACGCATGATCCGGTCGTCGAGGTAGTTCGAGCTTCCACGATAGAGTATTCGACAGGATGACGGCGCACTTCGAAGCTCTGTGGAACCATCCTGCCGAACCGGCTCCCCACGAGCGCTGGCTCATCCGGTGCAACGCGGCTATGCCGCCCGACTTGAACGAGACGCTGCTCGGGCAGCTCAGCGCCTACGCGTCGACGTCGTCCCCGAGCGTGCCGTAGCGGCCGCTATCCCGTCCGGAGGCCCTTGAGCACGACAGACGCTTCGGATTGTACCGTCTCGCCGGTCGGTCTATGCTGATACATGCGTTTGTTGCGTCAAGTCACCTGCGCGAGGAGCGTGCTTCGTGATTGGCGAGCAAGAACACGTCGAACGTGTCGTTGGACGCTGGCGCTGGCCGGTTGTGGCCTGGTTGTCTTGGGATGCCGCAGACGTCCGTCGCAGCCTCAGCGTGCGGACGCGGGGACCCGCACTACGACGCCAGTGGAGCGCCCTCTTGCGGCTGGAGACCACACGGTGTGCTTCCAGACGGGCGAACGCAGCGTCGAATGTAGAGGCGAACACGCGGGATCCTACGAGGGAGGCATGGAAAGCAGCTTGGGCCACCAGAGCGGATGCATTCAGTGGCGCTCCAGCGCCTGGTCTTGCTGGGGGCTCTCCCTCTACATCCACTTTGCGCAGGGCCCCAAGGACTGGCAGGCGCCGGGCGTCGATCGCGTCGAACTGCCGCAACTCAGCGGCATCTCCTCATTGCGACTGCAAGGCCATCACTACTGCGGTATCAAGGAGGGCAGGGTTCTGTGTTGGGGCATGAACAGCGAAGGCGTGCTGGGGTATTCCACGACCGAACCCTGCCCCTATGGAGCCTGGTTCGTACCGTGCAGCACGCATCCGCAGCCGGTTCCGGGGCTAGATCAGGTGATAGACCTCACGCTGCCCGAACACGGCGGGTGCGCGCTCAAGGCGGACGGTTCGGTCTGGTGCTGGGGTAGGCTGACGCGCAGCCAGAACCCGCACCCGCCGCCTTGGTCGGGTTGCGACCCGACCGCGCAATCGGATCCCGCAAAGGCTCGTTGCGAGCCTCCGCTGCCGCGTCGTGTGGAACGTCTCCCGCCCATCGCCCAACTCGCCGTGGCGGGCGGCGACCCGCTCTACGCGCTCGGCCGAGATGGTCACGTTTACTTCTGGGAAGGCTATGGCAACCCAGATCCACCGGCGCCGGTGCAACGCATGCAGCGGGCAGTCAGGATCGCCTCGGGTTGTTGGAGAGTGTGCGCCATCGTTCAAGGCGGGCGGGTTTGGTGCGCCAAGGGGTGGCCGCACACGAACGAGCACTGTTCCCCGAACCAATCCGAATTCGTGGTCGAGCCGGCCGAGCCCGTAGCGGGGATCGAGGGCGCACAGGAGATCGCGGTCGCCTGCGATTTTGCCTGTGCGATGCGAGCGGACCGCTCCGTCGCATGCTGGGGCGACACCGATCGGCTGAGGCTTCAGACTCCAAGCACAGGCAAGCGCCCCCATGCCCCGTCGCCGCTGCAGATCTACCCCGCCGTCCCGGAAAGCGGCATGTGACGCCATGTCCTGGAGGCACCCTGCCCCCGAACCGGCCGCGGGGATGGTCCAGGCGCTTGCCCAGGACAGCCCTCACCATCAAGGTGGTCCTGACGGCGGCTGGTCCGCCCAAGCCCAAGGCGTACCTGTCCACCTTCGATGTGGGCACATGACGCGAACAAGGCTGGTAGCGTACTTGGACATGCACCACGGCTACCTCGTGCCAGAGGAAGGCTCTATTCCCTCCGATGCTACTTCTCCTCGTTCTCGTCTTTGGTCTGTATCTCGCCATCGTCCAGGTCATCGCCGCCATGATCACGGCCCGGAACCGCGGAAGGTCCACGCGCGGCATGACCCTCGGCGGCGCCATCGCCTGCTGTATCGTGTTCTTCGTGGTTCTCGTCGCTGACCTGATCTTCGAATCCGACGAGAACTACTGGTACTACGAAACCGATTGGCGACTGCCTCTCCTGTTCGGCTCGGCGGCATTCGTTTCCCTCGTGGTGCTGATTCTGGGTCCTGTTCTTGGAGCCAGGCGACGTCACGACGCGAAGCGCTCGAGTTGACTCGCGGGGGAGGGCGAGATCGTCCACGTCCCTCCCGCGGACGCGATCATGACAGGAACGTCGCGAGGTCAGAAACCCGCCTCATCCACGTTCCAGCCGAACGCTCTGCGCATCAGCTCCGGCTCGAGCCATCGAGACGCAAGACGCAACGATTGTTCTTGGGCACTCGCGGCCGGGTATCGGCGACGGATGTCAGCCAGCGCAAGCCGTTGAACCGTTCGAGTGAGCTCGGTGACCCTGGCCATCTTCTGAGCCGGCGACATGCGGCGATACCCATCGATCACGAATGCCTCGACCTTCGGGTGGGTATCGCTGGGCGCGCCGTTGGGCATGGCTCGAAGGTACCATCCAGGCAGCCCGGTTCCAGCCACCAGCCCGAGCCCGACCCCGGCGCGCACAAAGCCCGCCTATCCGGGTATCAGCCACGGGCCGGGCGGCTCTGGGAAACCAGCCCTGCGAAGCGTGCTCGGCCCACGACCCTCAGAACGGCGTCGGGGGCGCCGGGGACACGTCCGGCGGGAACCAGGTCCTGAAGTCCATCCGACGTCTTGACCGCCGCACTACTGACGCCTTGGCGGGCCACCAGGATGGCGCTCGATCTCGGTGTCACGACGGATAGAGCTCCGACACCGCCAACGACACACCGCACGAGAGCACCACCGTATCACCGCCCGCGTAGTCGGCGACGGCCCATCCTTCCGGTTGCCATCGATGCACCTGGATGCGGGGCTCGGTCTGCCAAACCAGGACGTATTCCTTCAGGCTCGGTAGAGCACGGTAGCGCTCCGCCTTGGTCGTTTGGTCGGTGGCCGCAGTCGAGGGGCTGAGTACCTCGAAGACGACACTCGGGTTCGTGAAAGCGTTTCGATCGTCCGTGGCAAGCTGCGGCTCTCCACAAACGATACTCAAGTCCGGGAAGTAGCCTGCGCCTCGCGTTCGGATCTTCTGGTCTGGTCCGTAGGCTTCGCACGGCGGCACGAGCTGGTTGCCGACGCGCAGCGTGAGCCTCATGGCGATCCGATTGTGTTCGGGCGAGCTACCCGCCATGGCGTAGATGAGTCCGTCCACGAACTCGAGGCGGATCTGGCTGGCTTCGAGCCGTTCGAGGTATTCCTCGTACGTGTACAGGGGGACGACGGGCTGAGCCATGGCCGACCTGTGCCTATACTACCGTGTTCCGGCCGGAGCGCAGCAGACAGGTCGCAAGGTCGTACGGAGTCTGGACGACCCCGCCCGGTGGACCTGTGGGCCGGCACCGAGGACAGGCCTGTTGACCGTGTTGTTTGGGTGCGGTGACCGGGGGCGCACAGTGAAGCGAACGCTCACAAGAGAATGACCACGACATCCGGATCGTCGATCACGAAGCCACAGTCGTTGGGAGGCGCGACCCAGTTGATGGCGTCGTACCAGAACTGCTTGGTCTGGTAGAGCGTCTGCACGCTGTGAAACTCCGCCGTGTTGCCGTCTTCCGGTGGGATGTAGCAGACGTTGTACTGGTCGGGCTGCTGATTCGGCGGCTGGCCCTCGGGGACCCACTGGTTGGCGAAGAGGATCCACTCGTCGCCGAAGGCAACGATGCGCCCCATGCCGTCCACCTCGTGAGCTACGGCCATGTTCGCACCCGAGACCGGATCGGTCGCCAAGACCACCGCTCCGGGCGGGGCGTCCACGCCGTACCCGGTGTACGCGCCGACGTAGTCGAGCTGGTAGGTGAGCCTCTGGAGCGCACCGGTCTGCTGGGTGAACTGGACGGGCGTGGTGATGATGGCGTCGCTGCTCTGGGTCCAGGCGAGGCAGTTCTTCAGGTCCGTGGTGCCGCCCTGGTAGTAGACGGGCACTCCCTGGCCGCCCTCTGCAGTGCGCGTCGAATTGAACTGTACGCCGGACCACGCGATGAGCTGGCTCGTGGCTGCGGGCTCGGCTGTCGTGCTCACGAATCCGGTCAGTGCCAGGATGCCGCCCCCGGTCGTCCTCACCCAGGTCTCCATCGCCGCTTTCTCCTGCGCCGAGAACGTCCAATCGTTGATATTGGCGCTGATGATCACGTCGTACTGACTCAGCCAGTCCGCGGTGATCGTCGGCTTCTGCGGCACCATGGTTGCCGTGGCGGTATTGTCGCTATTGGCGTTGAGCCAGTCCACGAACGGACCGGTGTCCTTCTCGTTGGCGGCCGAGTCGAGAGTCCCGACCAGCGCCAGCCGCAGGCAGGTGCAGGTGGAGGGATCGCTCGGATCGGTGCAGACCTTCTGGCGGGGTGCGATGTTTCGGGTGTCGTTCGGATCGGGCTCACCGGTCGAGTCGGCGGTGAGGGCGGGCATGCCGCCCGTTGCCGCGGTGGGGGACCGGTCGATCCCATCGGGCCCGCCGCCTGCGACGCAGGCGCCCACGGTAAGAACGAAGAGGAGCAAGGCGAGGGAAGAGCGAGAGTTCATGAGACCACCAACATAGGATCTGAAGTACGGATACCGTATGTTGCCGCCCGGCGAAGGTCGCCGCCAGCCTCCGCGTCGGCTTACCCCCCCGGGGTGGATTGCGACGTCCCTGGACTCCCCGCACCCGGTCGGCCTGCATCGGAGCCAAGGACGCACCAACCGCCCTTTCCGCGAGCGCCGACGGCAGGTCATCGAGCCAGGCGCCCCGTGGGCCAGCCGCCTGCCCGCAGTTACTACCCCGTGGTAGGAATGTTTCCTACCTGCAGGTACGACCATGCCCGTTCGCAAGCGAAGCTACTCCCTGGAGGAGAGGACGTTCGATACGAGGGCGTGACGCGCCAGCGGGGGAGCTGGATCCGTTGACGGAGGTCACTCGAGCCGACTATCTTGGGCGGTCGATGATTGCGGAGCTCGAATGACGGCCGGTTGGGTCCGCCGGGTCTTGCTCCTGCTCGTGGGCATCCTGGGCTGCCAGAGCCGTAGCGCCCGGCCAGGGCCGCCGGCTGCATCGACCCACGGGAGCGGGACAGTATCCGCCAAGTCTGAAAGACCCAAGAACGGGCAGACACCAGCCCCGAGTGCCGCCAGTGCTCCAGTCCCTCCAACGCCTGCTCGGAGTGCGAGGGGCTCCGATGGTTCGGAAACCCCGGCCAAGGACGAGTCGGCGGGGCAGGATTCCGGATTGGAGAAGCGCGGCCGCTCCTGCGTGGATGTCGGCCGGGCGGTGTCCATCGGGCGTCGCCACGCAGCGAAGGGAGAATGGAAACCAGCACTGCGGGCATTGGCGAGCGCCATTCGCAGCGCGCCGGGGAAGGCGCAATTGCATTCGGAAATGGGATACGTCCTGCTGCGATCAGGCGACACCAAAGCGGCTCTCGAGCAGTTGGAGCTGGCTCGAGGGCTTACCAGCGACGCGAAGCTGCTAGCCGTCATTTGGTACAATTCTGGACTGGCCTACGAGCTTCAAGGAGATGCCGAACGATCGCGAGCTGCCTTTGCCGTCAGTAGCTCTCTTGGAAGCAAGGCCGCCCAGCAGAAGCTCGGTGAGCGTTCGAGGTGCCCGACGGCCTGGAAGCAAGAGCGAAGCCCCGGCGAAGGCTCCTTCGCTGCAAGCTATCGCGAAGTGATCGAGAAGCGTTTTTATGGCGCTACGTGCACCTTTCGTGGGGCGCCCATCGCGAGGCCGGTGGCGGTTCCGACGGAGCCTGGTGCCGCTCGAGCGCTGGCATGTCTGGACTGCGTCGAGGAGTACTCGGCGTGTGATGGCTCGGTTTTGTCCGATGGGCGATTCATGGACTACGACTACCGGATTTCGATCGTGGAAGTCGAAGGCCGGAAGGATCTGCTCTTCATGCTGGGTATCGGGTACTCCGGACAGAAGCCTCAGTACGAGGTTCGCGGCAAGTACTTCACCGTGCAGCGGCGGCCGGTCACGGCGTCCCTGGTTCGAGACGGGCAAGGCGAGTTTCTCACCGGCTCTGGGGTGTGGGTCGGGGATCTCTCGCCCGATCTCGAACCCCTTCCAGGCAGCTGTGCGCCGGGCGACGAACCCATCGGCAAGGACATGTGGGTTTCGGGGGGCGGACCGCCACTACTGGGATCGCCGGTCGTCGCATTTCCGAGCGGCAGGACACTCGAGGTCTATTCGCTCACCACGCGCGAGCGCGTGCTGTTCGTACAGGCGTGGAACGAAGCGGTTCGCATGAAGGTGAGTGAGAGGGCTGTCGCCATATCGGGCGCCGGATGTGATGCCGTGGTTCCGTTCGAAGGGTAGGTTCCTGGCTCTGGTTGTCGCGGGGCGAGCGCGTGAAGCGCCAGGACCCCCGTAGCGACTTGCGGGCAAGGATTCGCAGCACGGCCCGAAAGAGCGTAACGCGGACGCGAAAGTGGCGCGGCTGAGGGTCCCTAGCCTCCATGGGGCACGAAAGTCGTTCCATCTGAGTCAACTTTCGGAACTGATGCCTCGGGTCAAGAGTCGATAGCCGTGAGTCGAGAGCGCCGGAGGGGATCCCCAACTCTCGACTCAAGGCTCTCGACTGTCGACGCGGGGCTCTGGAGCCGCAGGTCGACCTGGCCCCATCAGGCCTCAGCATGGCTTGTCGGGCTGGGGCGGAGC
>JAFGIS010000302.1 GCA_016929495.1 Polyangiaceae bacterium
CGACAAGGAAAACTGGGAGATCGTGGTCGACGAATCGGAAAGCACATCCACGGAGCAGACTCGATGCACGACCGGCAGCCTGGGTACTGACGTTCGGTATCTCAGGGTCAGCTTGATCTCGTGGCCGGAAGGGGAATCGGCGGGACTGGGTGAGATCACCGTGGGTGGGACTGCCAGCGACGGATGATGGCAGCGCCACGCTTCGTCTGCAGCGAGTTTCGTCGGCACCGATCACTGGCCTGCCAAGTAGTTCATCTTTAGCAGAGGATATCATGCGGATTCTCTCAATCACCTGTGTGGCGGGTCTCTTGCTTGCTTCCTGTGCTGGTTCTGAGTCCACGCCTGGCGGCGGGACCTCCACCGGAGGCGAGAGCGCTTCCGGGGGCTCGAGCGGCGCTGCCACGGGCGGCACGTCGAGCGCCACAGGAGGCAACTCCGCTGGTGGTGTGACGGCTTCCGGAGGCGCGTCGAGCGCGGGTGGAGTGCCACAGGGCGGCGGCGCAGCGGCTGGCACAACCGGAGGCGTCGGCCCGACGACGGGCGGCAGCTCGACCGCGGGCGGCAGCAGCTCCAGCGGCGGCGGGACAGCGCCCGGCGGCAGCAGTGCCGGTGGACAGCCGGGCGGCGGCACTTCCGGCGGCGGAGGGAGCGCGGCCGGTACAGGCGCCACGACGGGCGGCGCCACCGCCATGACCGGTGGACAAGGTGGCGCGGGCGGCAGCCCCACGGGCGGCACCGCAACGGGCACCGGCGGAGCGACATCGGCAGGTGGCGCGCCGACAGGCGGCAGCACCGCGACCGGTGGCACCAGCGCCATCACCGAACCGCTCGTGGTCACCTCGGCCCCTGGCGCCTACTGGGTCACGACCGGAACGCTGACGGCCGCTACGGGCAATGCCACGGTGACGGTCAACGACGCCTCCGCCGCTCAAACCTGGGACGGCTTCGGCACCGCGTTCAACGAGATGGGCTGGAACTATCTCACGATGCTCAGCGACGCTGACAGGGCCACGGCGCTCGACCTTCTCTTCGGCGCCGACGGCTGTCGCTTCACCTGGGGCCGCATCCCGATGGGCGCGACCGACTACGCGATGGATCGCTACACGCTCGACGAGGTGCCCGCCGGCCAGACCGACCCCACGATGGCCAGCTTCTCGATCACTCGCGACGAAGAGAAGCTCATCCCATTCGTCCTGGCGGCGAAAGCGGTCAAGCCCGATCTGCGTTTCTGGGCCAGCCCCTGGACGCCGCCGACCTGGATGAAAGACGGCCCGTTCAACGACGAATTCCCGCACGACGGCGGCACGATGAAGGGCGACGACACGACGCTCGGAGCCCTGGCCCAGTACTTCGTGAAGTTCGTGCAGGCGTACGCGACCAAGGGGGTCAACATCGAACTGGTCTCGCCACAGAACGAGCCGGGCTACAGTGGAACCTACCCGACGTGCGGGTGGGCGCCGACGGCGTATGCCACGTTCGTTGGCAAGCATCTCGGCCCGGCGCTCAGTGCCGCGAGTCTCGAGGTGAAGATCATGCTCGGCACGTTCAACGGCGGCACCGGGGACGACCAGATCGTCAGCACCGTGATGGGCGACGCCACCGCGAAAGGCACCATCGACGTGCTCGGCTACCAGTGGGGCATGCAGAGCAAGGTCAGCGGCGCCAGACAGCAATACGGCCTGCCCGTTTGGCAGACCGAGCACCAATGCGGCAACTACCCCTGGCTGTCGGGGTTCGTGTCGGACAAGGCGCCCAACGACGATGCGTACGCGGTCGAGAGCTGGGGCCTGCTCCGCGACTGGATCAAGGCAGGCGTCAGCTCGTACAGCACGTGGAACGCGGTGCTGGATACCGAGGGCGTCGGCATCGACTCCGAGCGCCGATGGCCGCAGGATGCTCTGCTCGCCGTGGACACGGCGACGAAGAAGCTCAATATCACGCCGGCCTACTACGTCTTCCGCCACTTCGCGCAGTTCATCGACCCCGGGGCCAAGGTGGTGACGGCGTCCAACAACGACGCACTGGCTTTCAAGAACCCGAGCGGAAGCGTCGTCACGGTCATGTACAACTCCGGTGCTGCCGGGGCGTATGTCGTGTCGGCGGGCGGCAGGTCGTTGCAGTTCGACATGCCGAGCAAGGGCTGGGCCACGGTCGTGGTGCCGCCGGTGGGGTGAGGGTGGGGAGCGGGCGCTAGGGCGACAGGCGGCAGAGCCGCTGGTCGCGTCGCTGGCGGCGCAGTCACCGTACGGTTGGACTCTCGGCCGCCAGATGGCCTTAGGGGCTCCGAAATCCGACCCAACCAGGGTCACGAGCATGGCGTGCCGTTGCCCCTCGGCTCCCACGCGCCGCCCCCATGAGCTCCCCCACCCCACCACCGGGAGCACCCCGCGCCCACGGCGCGCGCCCGGCATCCCCTACTCGCCGAGCCGCTGCCCGGCGAACGGCTCGTGCGCGAGCGAGTCCCGCCGCTGGTCGACGAAGTCTCGGCCGAAGTCGTCCTCGGCAGCGAGCGAATTGTGAGCCCGACACCGAAGAACGATATTGGCTTCGCTGTGCTCGCCCCCCCAGCGCGTAGGCTCGAACGTGGTGTAGCTCCATCCCGCGCGTCTCGCGGCAGCGTTTTCCCGAGGCGCTGAGGTACGTACAGCGTCCGCCATCGCGTTCGAACACAGCGCGGCGCAAGGCGGCGGGGACGTATCGTTCGCGCTGGCGCGGGGGTAGCGGCTGTCTGGCCGTATCTTGCTTCGCCTGGGTGGCCTGCGGCGGCTCGCTCGGTGCCGCCGTGGGCGCATAACCGGATAGCTCGGTATGGGCTGACTTTCGAGGCTGGGAGGTCACGGCGTACTTCTGCTTCTTGAGCTGGGCGACCAGAACGCGCAGGGCGCGCAGGTGGATCTCATCGAGCCCGATGCGCGGGCA
>JAFGIS010000303.1 GCA_016929495.1 Polyangiaceae bacterium
CCGCGACCACTAGCCTGTTGGGCCGCCCGCCGCTGTAGGTGGGCCCGCCTGCTTCCGGATGGCAGGCGAGCCCCCGCGGCGGCCGACGGGCGCTACGGGCGAGCTGATCGCAGGTGGCCGCGACCACTAGCCTGTTGGGCCGCCCGCCGCTGTAGGTGGGCCGGCCTGCTCCCGGATGGCAGCACGTTGCGCGTATCCCGTGCGTCGGTTCCTCGCTCGTCTCGGCCCGACGCTCGCACGCGCTTCAGCACGTGCGAGTCGGGCACGATGACGAGCTCCAGCCCGCGGGCCTTGCGCGCCCACGATCGGTGCTCGCCCATCACTTGCTCAATACGACATGCAGCGCCCGGCCCACGGCGCGCTCGCTGCACTTGTATCCGAGGCGAACCATGTCGATGCCCCCGAGCAGGTGCTCGCCGCGACCGAGCAGCACGGGCGAGATCGCGAGGTGCAGCTCGTCGACCAGGCCGGCAGCGAGGTACTCGCGAACGGTCGCCGCGCCGCCTCCCAGGCGGATGTCTCTCCCCTGCGCCGCTTCTCTCGCGCGCTCCAGCGCGGCGTGGATGCCATCCGTCACGAAGTGAAACGTCGTCCCGCCCGCCATCGTGATGGGCGCACGCGCGTGATGGGTGAGGACGTAAACCGGCACGTGATAGGGCGGATTGGGCCCCCACCAGCCTTGCCAGCTGGCGTCGGGCCACTCGCCGCGCACCGGCCCAAACATATTGCGGCCCATGATCCACGCGCCGAGACCCGCCATGCTGCGCCTGGCGAAGTCCTCGTCGACACCCGTGTCGTCGGCCGGGCCTGCGACGTAGTCGCCATGGGTCTTCTTGAAGGTCGGCGTGTTGACGAACCACTCGTGGAGGCCCTCGGCGCCCTCCCCCATCGGAGCGTCCAGCGATTGGCTGGGGCCCGCCCCGTAGCCGTCGATCGAGATCGTAAATGCACTCACGCGAAGCTTGGACATCACTTGTTCCTTCCTGGGTGGCGACGAACGGGTGGCGGCCGGATCGACCAGCCCACGCAGCAAGACAGCTGCGCCGCTGCACAATCGTCCGGCCTTTCGAGCCAGAGTCGCTCCCAGGGGGGCGGCAGTTCCGGACACAGTCGTCCAGAATGATGCAGGCCGCGACGCCGAACGGCACGAACCATAGCGCCGTTCACGGGGCCACTGGACTCATGGGTTGCGCCACGGCCCTGCTCCACCACCGTCCTGACCGCTCGGCTCCGACGCCATCCACACCGCGTTACTCCAACCCCGTCCTGACCGCGATGCTCCGAGCCCCGTCCTGACCGCCTGGCTCCAGCCCGCTAGTTGCGCGGAAGTCAGCCGCCTGGGAGCTCTCGATCGGCGCACGCGGGTAGCAGCTGGGCGTCCCGGCCGCTGGCCGCACCGCAGTCGGCGGCGCCGGCCGTGCGCAAGCGCTGCACGGCTCGGCGTGTTCCTCCGACTGGTTGGGACCCTGTCAGCCCGACAGGCCGCAGGCGTCGGTGACCCTGTTCGAGAACATCGCGCGCTGCGCAGGTGTCAGGAAGTCGTTGCGTGCCTTGAGCCAGCGCTTCACGCGGTCCTCTCCGAAGCCGTCAGTCACCTGCCGAGCATTCAGCGGCAACGCCTGCCCCCAGTGATACGTGTGCGGAATCTTGCTGTCGTGTAGCGCCTGCTCGATCAACTGGTGGCCCGCGACGGCGCGGTGGGCATCGATGCCGGGCATCTCGATCGCACAGCTCAGCGGAGCAAAGTGGGTGAACGCAAGCAGAGCGTGGGACGGTTTGACGTAGCGCACCGCCAGCGGCGCCCCGAACGGATGTCGGTCGGTGACGGCGAGAATGGCTCGGAGCGCAGCGCCGAGCATCGGCTGCGCCACGCCGATCTCGATGCTGACTCCGCCGTTCGTCGGTGAGGAGTCGCCAAAGTGTTGGCCGGGTGTTCCCACGACTGGAGTCGCTGTGGGCGTGATGCTCGACAGCAGCTGGCCCTGCAAGGTGTCCGCGATCGCGCCGGGTAAGATCTCGGAGCCGACTGCGATCGCGCTCACGAGGTCTCGCGCGCGCAAGGTCTTGCCTCCGACGATGGGTAGCACGGGCAGCGAACTTCCCGGCGCATACGCCTTGCGGTACAGAACCCGGACAAAGGCGCCCCGCTCGCCCTTCGAGCGGCGATAGGGGTTCATCACGAACTCGATGTGATACGGAGCGTCGGTCGTTGCCGGCAGGTCCAGCTGTGAGATGTCGTGCCCGAGCGTTGCCTGCCAGACGTCGTCGACGTCGAGCTGTCGGTTGCACAGTGCGAGGAGGTAGAGCGGCTCGACTTCGAGAAACACCGCGTGAATCAGCCCGAACGCGCCGAAGCTGACGAGCGCTGCGTTGAACAGGTCGTCGTCTTCAGCGTCCACGAGCTCTGCGCCGAGCCAGTTCGCGTACGCCTTCGTCAAGAGCGGTGCACTCTTGGGTTGGATCAAGCAGTGCCGCTCACTGTCGACGACGATGTGCAGCGCCCGCACGCGGTCGTGGAGGGCGCCCACGGAGTGGGCCGAGCCGTGCGTTCCGGTCGAAATTGCCCCCGCGATCGTCTGCCCGTTGCTCGCACCGGC
>JAFGIS010000304.1 GCA_016929495.1 Polyangiaceae bacterium
CGGCACGGGAGTGGAGAAGAAGGACGAGGGGCGCGCGGTGCAGCTGTACAAGCAAGCCTGCGATGGCGGCAACATGCGGGGCTGCACCAAACTGGGCGTGATGTACGAGTACGGCACGGGAGTGGAGAAGAAGGACGCGGAGCGCGCGGTGCAGCTGTACAAGCAGGCCTGTGATGGCGGTGAGATGGAGGGCTGTACCAGTCTGGGCTGGAGGTACCAGCACGGCACGGGAGTGGAGAAGAAGGACCCGAAGCGCGCGGTGCAGCTGTACGAGCAAGCCTGCGACGGCGAAAACATGTGGGGCTGCAACAACCTGGGCGCGATGTATGAAGACGGCAGCGGCGTGGAGAAGAAGGACCTGAAGCGCGCTGCGGAGCTGTACGAACGGGCCTGCAACGGTGGCTACATGCACTCATGCGCCAACTTGGGCTACCTGCGCCGGTTCGGCACCGGCGTACAGCAGGATCTCAAGCTCGCCAAAGAGCTCTGCAAGAAAGCCTGCGACGCCAAGGACGAGAGGGGATGTGACTGCGTAGCCTCGATGAACGCCGCGAGCGCCCCGGCCGCGCTCGTGGCCTCCGGGATCCACCTTGCCCTCCCCGAAAGAGACTGCGACAACGATCTCGACGACGACAACGATGGCGATGTCGACTGCCGTGACTCGGACTGCCGGTGGCAGGTGCCCTGTCTCAACAAGGGCAACCCGTTCGCCATACCGCGCCTGCGGGACAGCGACGACGATGCTTCGGGCTCGCTCATCGTGCCCGGCCGCTAGATGCTCACGTACCCGGCACTGCCGCGTTACGTCGGCGGTCGCGTGCCGTTGAAATCCTGGCGGGAAGTGCAGCCCTCGAGAGCGGCGCAGTCGGGGTTGTCGTTGGTCGCGGCCGTGTACCGGATGCTCCCCTGGATGACGTCGCCGTCCACCGTCCCGGTGAGCGTTGCGTTGAGGGTGTAGGTGCAGTTGCCTTCGTGGAAGGCAGTCGTTCCGAGCCGCTCGAGCTCGACCTGCCCGCCACTCGCCGTGCCCTCGAGGACATTGCCATCCGCGCCGAGCACGATCGTCAGAACCAAGGCCGCGCCCTGGCCCGTGACCTCCCCTCGGACGTCCCCGTCATCCTCCGTGACACTCAGACGTATCCCGGAGGTCGACTCGCCCTCCGACCAATCGTCGAAGCCGCAGCCGTTCGTGCGGTTGGTTATTGCAGCGGTGTACTCGCCCTCGACGCTGCCCCCGGCCGGACTCGCGTCGTCGTCGTCGCCGCCGCAGCCCGGAGCGACCGCTGTGAGCACCCCGCAGAACAACAGTCCCAGTCTCGATCGAACCGCCATGGTCATACATCGGCATCATACCCAATGACGGAGCGTGCCGTCTACCCGGGGTTTCGTCGCCCGTCGCCCTCCAGTCCAATTGGGCTAGACCGCGTCCCGCGACCGCCGTAGCGCGGTCAGCTCGGCCCTGGCCGACGGACTCCAGGCCCGCCTGAAGTAGAAGTCGATGAAGGCCGGGCACTGCTCGGCGAACAGCTCGGCCGCCACGTCGTCAGCCGCCTGGATGAAGGCGCTTTCCGTCTCGCACAGCGTGGCCGTGATCGCTCCGAGCTCGCCGCCGAGCCTCAAGTGACGGCACCCGCAGTGGCTCTGGCAGCGATCCCGCAGCGCACAATCCGCGCAGGTCGCTTCGGCTCGATCCTTCATTCTCTGCAGCTCGGCCACTCGCTCCGGGTCGATGCCGTGGTCCACGTGTCCGATGACCAGATCGTCGCGGCAGTCCTGCTGAATCATCTGCGCGCAGGGATAGATGCGGCCCGACGGGGCCACGGCCCACTCCTGCCCCGCGAGCAGACACCGCCGCGGGCAGGGGATCCCGCCCTTGAGGTGGGTGAGGATCTTCGTGTGCAGCGGATCGAGCGGGATCGCTTCTCCTCGGCGAAACCGATCCATCCACACCGCTCCGGCCTCGTGCAGGCCGGCTGCGAGCTCGGCGCAGGAGACCTGGTCCCACGCGTCGGCGTAGTCCAGAGACAGCGAGACCCTCCGGGCGCCCTGTGCCACGCCCACCGGTCCCAAAGGGCTGGGTTCCGCCGCGATGCAGGATTCAGGCCAAGCGTGAGATCCTGCTCCATCCGCGTCTCGCGGGTTGATGTACCCTGACTGTCCGCGCGGGGATGGCACAAGGTGGCACAGGGCGACGGACCGGCGCACCACCCGGGCGCGTCTGTGCTATCGATGGACCCCCACCAGCGAGGAACCTGGAGCACTGCACCCATGGGGGATCCGGCTACGGTCCAGAAAGTCACGCTGAGCCTTGACTTGGGCTTCTTCTCCATGGACACCGAATGGGTGGCGGACCCTCGGGAACGCCAGGCCGCGTGGGAGTTGTACGTGGAGCTCGCCACGCGCGTCGCGACACAGCCGTTGGACCCGGATACCGGCATGGCGCGCGAGGCCCTCGACTCTCTGCACGCGCTGTTCGAGACGACGCGCGCGATTCTGCGCGCGGCCGGGCCGGGTGTCGGCACGAGCGAGAGGTCACTGGGCTATCTCGCAATATCCGTGCTCAACCAGGGTCTTCGACCGTTTCTATCGCGGTGGCACCCGCGTCTGGCCGCGTGGGAACATGGGCGTGGCGAAACCATCAGTCCCGTCGCGCACGAGCGTGCATGGGAGCAGGATCTCACGCTGCGGGGCGAACTCGAGGCCCTGCGGATCAAGATGTGGATGTACGCGTCGGCACTGGCCGACATCGCGGGCATCAAGAGGCGCCGGACATGACTCGAGACGCAGCCGTGCCGGCCAATCCAGTGCCGGAGGTCTATGTCCTCTGGCACCCGAAGTGCCCCATGGGGGAGACTGCAGCACGCCGAATCTACGACTGGCTGCGTCCCGGCTTCGGGCTGGGCCCGCGGGTATTCTACCGATGCCTGCCCGGGCCGGGGACCCCAAGCGGTCTCCCGTTGCCACTGCCCGGGGAGCAGCGCGATGGATCGACCGCTCCGCCCTCGGACACGCCAGCCAACTTGCAGATCGTGGTACCGCTGATCGATGATCACATGATCGCCGACGCACGGTTTCGCTACTGGCTCGAGTCGATCGGGCGTCCAGCGCACGGTATCGTCCGCAGGATCCTGCCCGTCGCACTCGATTCGACGGCCTTCCGGGCGCCGTCGCCGATCCGTGAACTCAACTTCGTCAGACCGAAGAGCACGCGCGCGCTTTCCGAGCTGGAAGACTCGGAGCGGGAGGCCCTTCTGCGCTCCTTGCTGAAACAGCTCACAGAAGCTTTGTGCAGGCTGCTCCTGGGCGCGACAACGCCCAGTCCAGCAACGGATACCCAGGCCCTGAAGTTGAAGGTCTTCCTGAGCCACGCCAAGGCAGACGGCACCGTACCTGCGCGGCGCATCCGCGACTACATCTACAGCCAAACCCAGCTTGCCGCCTTCTACGACGAGAATGATATTCCGTTCGGCTCTACCTTCGCCCGGGTGCTCAAGCGGGAGGCGACGTCGACCGTCGCCCTCATCGCGGTGCGCAGTGCGCGGTACGCGACACGGCCCTGGTGCCGGCGCGAGATCTCCCTGTTCCGGACACCGTCCAGAGTTCCCTCCGAAGCCGACGACGCCGGGGTCTTCTGGCGCCTGAATCCCGTCCTCGTCGTCAACGCGCTCGACGCCGGAGTGCCGACACTCGGCGTTCCGGAGTTGGGTAATTCGCCCGAGATCCGCTGGTCCAGCGACGTTCCGGATCAGGAAGAGCAGATCGTAACGACACTGCTCCGGGACGCGATGTTGAGTGAGTTTCACGCGGCAGTGGGCCGGGCCATCCCTGCGGGCCCAAACCATATCATCCTGAACTGGCTTCCGGATCCGACGACACTGCTTCGAGTCGATGGTGTCCGTGATGCGCCGGCAGAACGTACGGTCCTCTACCCTGGGCATCTGTCGGCGCTCGACCTCGACATACTCTGGGAACTGTTGCCGAACGTGCGGCTCAAGAGCTTCGAGGAGGCCTGGTCGTGACCGAGCCAAGACGCCACAAGAGAACGCCTTCGCGGACGGTGGTCGCCTTCTCGGTCTCGTACCAGAAGGAGTCGTTGCTGGCACGGGGCATGGGTCTTGAGCACCTGAAGGAACTCGTGTCTCGGCTGGCTCGGCCGATGGTCAGCGAAGGGCTCAGTGTGGCCTACGCGGGTCATTGGAGGGTGACAGAGGACAACTTCACGCATCTGCTGCTGCAGTTGATCAGCGCCGAGCAAGACGACACGAGCGACGATCCCGAGCAGAACCCCGATGCTGCTCGGACGGTCGCCCCGCTCATCAACCATCTCGCGTGGCCTCACTACCTGACTGTCACACCGCGCATCGAGGCGGAGGCGATCAACTCGTGCCGAATCGTGCGCGTGACGCAGGAGCAAGCCGGTATTGCCGACGTCTGTCCCGACGGCGAGGCCTTCTCGGGCTCTGACCGCGCCGTCTTCAACGCCGCTGCGACCCTCAGCGCCATGCGAAGGTTCCAGACCGAAGGCATGTCCCTGGACGTGGTGCCGGGCGAGAGAACGGAAGACGTTCCGCCGCTCGCCGCCCGCATTCTGATCGGCGGCAAGGTCAGTGGGTCGAGCGGTTTCGCACCCGGGATACTCGAGGAAGCCGTCCTCATGCTCGAACGCGGCACGCCGCTCTACGTGCTCGGAGGATTCGGGGGTGTGGCCGGAGAACTCGCCCAGCTCTTCCTGGGCAGCGTTCCCCCGCCCGACATCACCGTGGATCGCCTGGAGTCCGGGATCCCGGCCCTCACACGCCTGCGGCAGCTTGCCGAGGCGCGCGGTCTGCCACCGGGGTGTCGTGCGACGGCGGATCTCATCGAATCGCTCCGCCAGAAGGCATCCGCCGTTGCAGGAGGTGCCGTTTCCCTCGCTTCCGCCATGAACACCGGACTTGGCGACGCGGATCTTCGCGCGCTGATGACGACGGGCGACGTCGACAAGGCGGTGCGCCTCGTCCTGAGCGGATTGAGGGCGCTGGGACTGCTCGTCGACCCGACGTGAGCAATTGGCTGCTGGGTTCCTGCAGGGCACTGTGCCATGTGTCACCCGGCCCCCGGGTCAGTAGCCGGAATTGCGCGATTTTGCAGGGCATGCGCGCGTTTGAAGCTACGGGAGTCCTCCAAGTGTTGTACTGGAGGTGAAGATCGGAGCAGAGGACCCTTGGCCGACGACAGAAGCACAAGCAGCCGGCACAAGATGTCCCGACGCGCCCCACAGACAGCTCGGCGACTGCAAGGCGAGCTCCGGAGGGACAGGTACGCGGGATGGGAATCGCGACGGACATCATTCTGCTGATCGTGGTTGCGTTCGGCTGCGGGCTGCTGCTGCAGCGGCTCGGCCAGCCTCTGATCCTCGGCTACATCGCCGCGGGCATCGTCTTGGGTCCGCACACGGGTGGCATTACCGTCTCGAACATCCACGAGATCGAGCGGCTTGCCGAGATCGGCGTAGCTCTGCTGCTGTTCGCCCTCGGGCTCGAGTTCTCCATCAAGGACCTCAAGCCGGTCAAGCAGATCGCGTTGATCGGCACGCCCATCCAGATCGTCCTGACCATCGGTCTCGGCTTTGGCATCGGTCACCTCACGGGCTGGGAATGGAAAGACTCCCTCTGGCTGGGGGCCTGCATCTCACTCTCGAGCACCATGGTGATCCTCAAGACCCTGATGAATCAGGGCTGGCTTGGGACCCTTTCCAGCAAGGTCATGATTGGGATGCTCGTCGTCCAGGATCTGGCCGTGGTTCCGTTGATGATCATCCTGCCGCAGCTCAACAACCCGTCGGTGGGGTTGTCTGCGCTTGGCTTCGCCGCCCTCAAGGCCGCGGCCTTCATTGTCGGGATGCTGTTGCTGGGCACGAGACTCCTGCCGGTCTTGATGGGGCACATCGCCAAGCTCGGCTCCCGGGAGCTGTTCTTGCTCGCCATCGCAGCCATCGGTCTCGGCGTCGGATACGTCACCCACTTGGTCGGACTGTCTTTCGCATTCGGCGCGTTCGTCGCCGGCATGGTGCTGCGTGAGTCGGACTACGGTCACCAGGCACTCAGCGACATCATCCCCCTGCGGGACCTGTTCGGCCTGCTGTTCTTCGCGTCGGTTGGGATGCTGCTCGATCCGGTCTTCCTGGTGGACCACCTCGTCGAAGTCGTCGTTCTGGTCCTCGCGGTCAGCGTCGGAAAGGGCATCATCTTCGCTGTCCTGGCCAGGGTATTCCACTACGGCAACGTCATCCCTCTGGCCGTCGGCTTCGGGCTTTTCCAGGTCGGGGAGTTTTCCTTCGTCCTGGCAACCGTGGGCGTGTCGACGGACTCCATCGACCACGATCTCTACTCGCTGATTCTGACGACGGCGATCTTGACGATGATCCTCACGCCCCTCGTGTCGAGCCAAACCGCACGGATATACTCGCTGAAGAAACGTCTCTTCAGGCACGAACCGCTCGAAACGCTCAACATCCCCGAGGCGGGTTTGAGGCAGCACGCAGTCATCGTCGGCGGGGGGCGAGTGGGCTCGAGGATCGCCGGCGTTCTGAAAGGCTTTGGACTACCGCTGGTGGTCGTCGAACTGGACCATCGACTCGTCGAGAGGGCACAGGCCGACGGCATCCCGGTCGTGTATGGCGACGCGACCCAAGAAATCGTGCTCGAGGCGACCGGGATCGGCACCGCTCGGCTACTGGTTGTCACGACCCAGGACGTGGTGACGGCACGGACGGTCATCGCCCACGCGAGGCGCCAGAACAGCGAACTGGACGTCGTAGCTCGGACCTCGGACGCCTCGTTTCTGCCGGTCTTCAAGGAGATGGGGGTGAAAAGCGTTGTGCTGCCGGAGTTCGAGGCCAGCCTCGAGATGGCACGCAAGGCGTTGCTCCACTTTCCCATACCAGTGACCGAGATTCAGAACCGAACGGAGTCGTTGCGGCAGGATCTGTTCGCACCCTTCTTCGACGAAGGACCGGGCTACAAGACTCTGGTGCAGCTCAGGCACGCCGAGCGCCAGTTCGATCTCGGATGGGTGCGGCTATCCGTGGGCAGCTCGCTCGTGAACCGCTCCATCGGCAGCATCGGGATCCGCAAGAGGGCGGGAGCGTCGGTGGTGGGCGTCATTCGCGACGAGAAGCTGATCGCCAACCCAGACGCGGATTTCCGCTTCGAGGTCAACGATCTGGTGGCGGTCATCGGTACGGAGGAGGCTCGTGGGTCGTTCCAGGCGATGGCGGATACTCGCCGAGACGACGAAACAGCAGCACAGGCGGTCGAGTAGGGGCAGCGTTGCGCGAGAGGGGGTAGTGTCCTGTGTCCGTGATTCGCCGCAGAATTCGACGGCCTCGAATTGGGCGAAGCCATCGAATTCTGCGGCGAATGCCCTCCGTCTGAGGCAGGACACGGGTTCTCGCTATGTGCCCTGTCTCGGAGACAGGGCACTAGTGCCGCGTTTCGATCGAAGTGATGGGTTCTTCGCCGCCCCCGACCGGGCGAGGGCGGCGAAGAACCCGCCGCTTCCCCCCGATCTGACCCGCGGCACCCCTCGTTTTGGGGCATCGCTTCGATTGAAACGATGCACAAGGAACGGGGCCCAAGGGCCTGCGGCGCTACTCGCACACGTAGCCCGTGCCCGCGTTGTCGTCCGCGTAGACGGGCCCGGTGTGGGCGATCACGCGGAAACGATCGATCGGGATCTTGTCGATCATGTCCTGGTCGATGAGCTTCTCCCAACGCGTGAGCGCTTCGGGCGATGCCTCGCCGTACAAGCTCATGGCGCCGGAGTAGTCGCCGACGTAGGCACCGTACTGCTGCAACGCGCGGGCGATCGTCGTTGCGGACCCGTCGAGGCCGAGCGACTCGAGATCGAGCTCGGGGTCGAGCTGGATGCGGCCTCCGCACGGGATCCCGCGGTCATTGTGCGCGTCGTTCGTCGGAGCCTGAGCCGTGCTCGCCGGCGAGGTGTAACAGCCTCCTCGGATGTGCGGGTACGCGACGACCAGCGCGTGGTCGATGCGTGCCGCCTCGATCTCTTCGAGCCGGATCAGACCCGCCACGAGGGGGAACCCGCAGGCTCGTGCCCCGTGCGCCAGGTACCAGGGATTGGCGTTCTTCTTCAGCGCCCGCACTCCAGTGCCGGTCAAGTCGGCAGTGGCGCCGAGCGCACAGGTCCACGTGCCGTTGTCGTTGACGGCAGCGTAGAGCCCGAACTCCAGCTCCCGCGCACGGTCCACCACGAGCAGGTGCCCATCGCTTTCGGGGTCGGGTGTGGCGCCGTCCGGGATCGGCATTTGGACGGTTGCATCGAAGCCGTCTTCGCTCGTGAAGCCTTCCCCGCCGATGTCGCACGTTACCGTATAGGTCGGGGTCGACGAGTCCGCCCAGTACAAGGGAATCGAATAGCCGGTGAGATTCACGTCGAGATGTTCGCCGTAGGGGGAGCTCGTGACCCAGTCGGCAATCCACTCAGCGCTCTTCTGGTGCAGGGTTGGGTGGTCGCCGACCGGCGTGTTCCACGGGCTGTCGTCGCTGAACGGCCGCCACGGGGCCTGGTCGCCGCCCGTGCCCCCGGTCGCATGTGAGCCGCCCGTTCCACCGGACGCACCGCCCGTCTCATGCGAGGAGGCGCCACCGGTCACGTTCGAGCCTCCGCTGGCGGTTCCCGAACCGGCGGCTCCCGGAACGGCTCCGCCGGATCCGTCCGTGGCGCCCGCGTGACCGCCCGGTTCGGCGGAAGCATTCTCGACGCCCGCGGCAGACTCGGGCGAGCCGTCCGTCTCGGCCGCCTTCTCGCACGCAGACGCCAAGGCCAGGAGCCCCGAGCTGCTCACCAAGACCAACACCCAGCGCGCTGTCTGCATGACGGGCTCCGTACGGGAGATGGGGCTGCGACACCCAAAGGCGGTGCCGCGTGTGTGCCCGAGTGACGAGCCATCATAACGCGGTAGGCTCGCGCGCGGGCGTGGCAATCGTCGTTCGACGCGCTGGTGCCGAAGCGCCGCGATGTGCACCCTGGCGGAGCTGGCCCCTCGATCGGAGGGCCGATCGACGTGATCGGGTGGGTGCGTGGACGGGCGTTGGGCACTCGGCACCCACACGCACGACTTGCGCGTGCTATACGTCCAACTAGCTCACTTCGGTACGTGTGCACAGACATCAGCTTTCGCGGAGGCCTCTTGAAATCCTCGACTAGCCGCGCCAACTCTTGCCTTGCATTGATTCTCACGCTGGTCGCTTGCGGGCCCGGTGCCAGCGACGCAAACACGGCAACCGGGGGAGCGCCGGCCAGCGGCGGTACGTCCGCAGCGGACGGCGGCGCGCCGAGCACCGGCGGCACGAGCACTTCTGGTGGAAGCACCGGGACAGGCGGCACGGCCGCATCAGGCGGGAGCAGCGCCAGCGGCGGCACGGCGACCACGGGCGGCACGGCCGGGTCCGGGGGCAGCAGTGGTGGAGCCACGGGCGGCACCAGCGTCACTCCGACAGGCGGAACCACCGACACCGGCGGCCGCGCCGACTCGGGTGGCAGCTCGGGCACTGGAGCAGGCGGCAGCACACCGGGCGGGGCTTCGAATACTGGCGGCAGCCAAGAGACGGGTGGCAACGCGGGCACGGGCGGCGTCTCCAACACCGGCGGCGAGCCCGCCGAACCGTGCACGTGGGATGGCGCTCCCTCGTCGTCGGATGGCCAGGGGCAGCTCAGTTGCTACTGGTTCAGTCAGGGCACACCCAACAACTTCCCCGAGTGCAACGGATTCAAGACCTTCTGCGGGTACTGCGGCACCGAAACGGGGGAGAAACCGGCTGACTACCAGTACTGGTGCCCGGGTGAGTACATCCAGGACCATGTGCCGCACATCTCCACGCCGCACTTTGCCGCGTTTCCGCAGGGATTCTTCGATTCGGGCATGCTCTGTGGCATGTGCGTCGAGGTCCGCTATGGCGGCAAGACGATTGTTGCCACGGTCGTCGACGCATGCGGCAGCTGCAGCGACGCAGGGCACATCGACCTGAGCCTCTCGGCCGCAGTCGAGTTGAACATGACCGAATGGGACGCCAACCCGAAGAGCGGTGTGACCTGGAAAGCCGTGGGTTGTCCGGTGACGGACGACATCTACGCGTCGTTCAACGGCAACTACAAGGGGCAGGTCTACTTCATGAATCCGGCCTATCCCATCGTCAGCGCCGTGGCCGAGACGGCTTCGGGCACGCTCGAAGGCACGATGAACACCGGATTCTGGATGTTCGGCGGAGAAGTCGGCGGCGCGAAGGTGACCCTGACCGACGTGCTCGGCCACATGATCACCGGCACGATTCCGACCGCCGACGAAGGCGGGAGTATCGGCGCCCAGTTCGATTTGGGGTGCGAGTAGAGACGCACTCGTCGGGGTGGCAGACGCGACTACCCGCGCGTACGGTCGCGCGGCGACGTTTTTGGGCCGTTGCGACGGCAAGTGGCCCATCTTCTTCGGCGGCGGTGTCCACGCGAGGCGGCGCGCGACCCGTCTTGGTCGGGGGCCGCCGGCACCGAACGTGAGCCGCGACAGCTTTTGCTTCGTGCTCCGTGGGTTTGCGAGTAACCTGGTGAGCATGTCCGACTCGCCCGGCCCTACTGGATCGATTCCTGATTTCAAACCACGCTCCAGAACACCGATGGTCGTGACCGCGGTCGTGTGCCTGATCGTGGGCGTCCTGGGCGCCGTGCTCTTCATGAAGACATTCGGGCCGAGCCCGAACAAGCATGCAGGCAACCGTGCTCAGCCGGCCGCGACGGCCAAGGCGGCGCCGGCACCCGCCGCGCCCTGCGCCCCGCCTGCGCCCAAGAGCAAGTCGGTTGCGGAGAGAGCTGCCGAGGGCGACGCGGATGCTGTCAAGCAGCTCGAAGCGCTGGCCCTGGGTGAGCGCACGGCGGAGGAGATCGTGGCGCTCAGTCGAGCGCGTGTGGCCGAGCGACGCAAGGCCATCGCAGACGTCGTGCGCAAGATCGAGCTCGTGCCCAAGTACGCCGAGGAACGGAATACGCTCAAGAGCCTGCGCGAGTTCGCAAACGACGCCGAGATCGCACCCGACCTGGTGCTTGCACTCGCCGGACTACCCGGGCCGGTCGGACCGGATCTGCTGTACACGCTCGGCCCGGCGGCTTGGGGACGGGTTGCGGCGAAGCCTCTTGCCAAGGACACGCTCTACGCGAAAGACGTGCGCAGCAAAGCCTCCCCGGCCCTCGCCGTAGTGCTGGACCTGGAACAAGAGACCAGCTGCGACGCTGTCGCGAAGATCCTCGAACGCGCCAAGGTGAGCGGGGACCGCCGGGCGCTGAGGGCCATGGCCCCCCTCGGGAAGAAGACCGGGTGCGGACCCCAGAAACGCGACGACTGCTGGCCGTGCCTGCACAATCGCGGCAACACCTTGCTCAAGGACGCCATGAAGGAAGCGAGCAAGCGCAAGCCGAAGTGAGCTTCAGGGCGCGATGTCCTCTGGCACCTGGACGCGCGGCGCCAGACGAGCGATGTTGAAGACGCGGAACGGCTTCTCCTTGCCCTTGAGCTGGGCCGGAGGCAGCTCTTCGTAGTCGAAACGGTTGTTGAGCTGCGCCAGCGTCTGCTCACTCACCAGGATCTGCCCTCCGAGCGCGATGCCGCATAGCCGGGCGCTCGTGTTGGCCGTGTCTCCAATCACCGTGTAGGAAAGCGCTTTCGAGCTGCCGATGTAGCCAGCAACCACCGGTCCGGTATGAATGCCGAAGCCAACGGCCAAGGGCGGCAAGTCGAGCTCGTTCTGCCGGCGATTGAAAGCCTCCAGCACCTCGAGCTGCTCGAGGGCGGAGCAGACACACCGAACCGCGTCGTCCGGGTGCGCCACCGGGGCGCCCCAGAGCGCCATGATGCCGTCACCCATGAACTTGTCGAGTGTCCCTTCGTACTTGAACACCATCTCGACCATCTGCTCGAAGTACTCGTTGAGCATTTCGACCAGATTCTCCGGGCGAGCACCCGCGCTCATCGGCGTGAATCCACGGATGTCAGAGTTGAAGACCGTGCAGTGATGCACGAGCTGTCCGCCCTTCTTGATTTCGAGCTCTCCCGACATCACTCGCTGTGCGATGTTCGGAGACAAGAGGCGGCTGAACCGCTCGCGATGGACGATTTCCTGCTCGATCTTTTTGCCGAGGATGGTGATTTCGATGAACATCGCCGCTTGCGCGGCGATGGCAGTGACCATCTCCAGGTCCTTCTGCTGAAATTGCGCAAGGGTCTCGCTGTCGAGCCACAGCACACCGAGTATCTCGTCGTCGTGCAGCAGCGGCGCGACGATAGCGGAGCTGATCCGGTTGAGGATCATACTCTTGCCCTTGGACGCCGCGAAATCCATCGCGGCGTCATGAGTGAGCACCGTCGCGCGTTCGGTGATCACATGGTTCATGATCGTCGATGACACGTTGATCGGTGCGTCGGTTCCGTCGCGCCGCAAGCTGGCGCTCGGCACCAGTTTCCGCCCCGCGTCCATCAGGAAGATGACGCCCCGATCCGCGTGAACGAACTTGAAGATGGTGAGTAGGATCTTGTTGAGCAGGGACGGGAGATCACGCTCGAGCGCGATCTCCCGTGAGAGCTCGTGGGAAAGGCGCAGCCTTTCGTAGTCCGCGGCAAGCTGCAGAGAATTGTCCTTGACCTGATCGAAGGGCAAAAAGCCCCGCTGGGTGGCCGTGATCTGCGTCCCGATGGCGCGCGCGTGGTCATACACGTTGACCCGCGTGCCCCGCAGCCCGCCAGCGCCGACGCTTCCATCTCCTGGAGGCACAGCAGCCGACAGGGGCGTGGTGTAGCGATTGCTCACTGGCCCAAAGGGCACGACCGGTAGCGGCGCGGTGGCGCGCGGGCCCGTGACCTGCGGCGCCGTGACCTGCGGCGCCGTGACCTGCGGGACTACGTGCGAGCTCAACGCTGGCGAGGTGGCAAACTGGTCCGACTGGCGCTGGCTCATCGGTCCAGACCCCGGGCGAGTGGCCGAGTCGGCTGGGCGCCAGAGACCTGGATCGGCTTCGGGACGGGCCTGCGGAGGGAGCACCGGTGCGCCGGTACCATCGTCAAAGCGTCCGCGCGTGCCTCCGAGCGCGATTTCGTCTGCGTGATGCAGAGTCCGTTCCCCGTTGACGCGTTCTCCATTCACGTACGTGCCGTTTAGGCTACCCAGGTCGCGCAGCACGTATTGGCCGGCTCGCTGCTCGATGATGCAGTGCTCCTTGGAGACGATCTTGTCGAGCAACTGGATCGAGTTGCTGGGATGTCGCCCGAGGGTGTTGTGGGGACCCAACTCCACAACAACCTGGCCTTCGGGCGAAGCGAGCAGAAGCCGCGCCATAGTGTGCGAGCGAGGCTACCGCCCGGGCGCGGGCGCGACAAGGCGCAGCCATCCCACACGCAGGTGGCTCGGGCCTGGTAGCGATTCCAGGCTCCGAACGATGTTCCAGCTCTTGCCTGCGCTGACGCGGTTGTCCCCGGTCCCGACCGTGAAGCCCCCGGTGCTCCTGCCTTGGGGCGACAGAGCGCGGACGGTTGCACGCTAGGATCGCCCCGTCGCCGGCGCGCCAGCCATTGCACTGTCGCTCGAACGGTTAGCCGGTCTGCTCCATGGGAGGTGCTGGAGCGCTCGACGGCCATTGTCGGCGCGCCCACAGGGGCTCACCCGTTCTGGGGCGGATGAGCTTTCTTGGGCGAGTATCTCCCAACTTCTTCTCTTCTTCGGCCGTTGACTCGGTTGTGGCTAGACTGCAGTGTGTCCGTTGATGACCTACTCGTACAGGCGCGGTGCGACGCACATCCGTGGTCGTTCGGCAGCTCCGGGCAGTGCGAATTCGCGACGCCGGGGGGCCGCGTTCGGCGGCGCACCGGGTGGAGCGTTTTCGGTTCAAGAGGCAGCGCGGATGATCGACGTCGAGAAATCCTTTATGGTTCAGATGGGAGACGCGGAGCGCGACTCCCGAGGATGGTCACGGCAATGCGCCCCATGTCGCGCGCTTACACCTGTCGACCCTGGTCTGGCCCATGTAGGGTCCACAGGAGTCTTTGACGCGGAAGGCTGAAACGAGGACACATGGCTGACACAGACAAGACCGGCGCGGCGGGAACACCTCCCGTTCGGGACGTTCCGGTCGATTGGGAAGCACTCGAGGACGCCTTCGAGAACAACGCACCCGAAGTCCACAGCTACCTGCACATCGGCACAGGCGAGGTGCTCCGGGTCGTCGACGGTATCGCCGACCCGGAGATGCACGCCCGTATTGCCTCCGAACCGGACTACCTGCGCGTCGATCCAGTGAGCTCGCGCGAGCAGTACCGCTGGATGGAGCGCTTCATCCCGATGGTCGAAGAGGGCGAGCTGAGAGATCGGCTGAGCCACGCGATCGACGGCAAAGGTGCGTTTCGCCGCTTCAAAGACGTATTGATGGGGTACGGCTCGGAACGAGAGCGTTGGTTTGCGTTTCGCAGCGAGAGGCTCCGCTTCTTCATGGAAGCGTGGCTGAGCGCCCACTCCCTTCGGCCCGTCCCGCGTCAGGTTTGGCCCGCAGAGCCGCCCGCGGCGAAGCCCGGAGTACCGATTTCCCAGGAGCAGCTGAGCGGCCGCCGCGGACGGAGCGCCGAGTCGCTGCGTCGACAGCTGCGCGAGCTCGCCGAGGCTCTGGGTGCGAGAGACTTGGAGAAGGTCACTGCGTTCGCCGAGTTCATCAAGGCCCGGCGGGCGGCGCGCACCTATGCGAGCCGTCAGGAACAGCATGCCCCCGGCTCCGACATGGAGGGCGACCTCGACGAGCACGATTGCGAAGACAGCAATGACGAAGGCACCCCGCCGCCGCGTCGCGCCGCCTCTCGCTAGCACTCTCGGCTTTCGACGCGGGGCTCCGGCGGTCCTGCTCGGCGAATGCGGTCCGGTGCCTGCCAGGGGTCGCGGCTGCGGCGTCCGTGTTGGCCAGTGGGCCTATCTGGCGTTGGCTTGCTGGGCCGCCCTGCTGCTGGCGGGCCGTCCGTGCGCTGCTGAGCCGCGTCTCGTCGACCGCGCCGTGGTGCGCTTCGTGGCTTCCGAGACCGGAGGCCTCCGTTCACCCCAGTTCATCTGCGAGCGCATGCTCGCATTCGAGGCGAGGCTCGAAGCGCTTTCTGAGTCACGTCGCGTGCTGAGCGACAGGCGCCGGCCCTACCTCGAACACCACGTCCGGGCCGCGATGGATCGCCACATCGCGGAAACGCTTCTCGCCAGTCTGGCGATCGATCCTGAGCCGAGTCACAAGGAACTGGACCGCCAAGCCGTGGCTGCCGAACGCATGCTGGTGCAGCGCATTGGCGGCGCCTCGGCGCTCGAAAGTGCTGCCGCAGCCGAGGGCATCGACCGGCGTGAAGTCTTCGGGATGTTGCGACGGCGCGCTCGGGCCAGTCTGTACCTGGACCGCATGGTGGCCCCCATGCTCGTGCCCAGCACCGCAGAGCTTGAACGCGTCCACTTGGTCGCGCCGGAGCCGCTGCGGAGCCAGTCCTTCTCGGATTCCCGGCTGGCCGTCGAGCGGTGGTACGTTGCTCGCCAGTTGGCCGAAGCCGTCATGTCCTACTACCAGGGCGCTCGTTCCAGGGTGCGTGTAACCCTGCTGTCCGAGAAGTAGCGAGCGAGGACAACCGGGACGGGGGACGCGGGAGGCATGTGCGACGAGTGGGGCTTCCGGACCACATTGCCCCAACAGCTCCAAGCAGGGACACAGCCGGGAGCCAGCAAATTGCCCAGGCGGCTGATCACTGCTACCGAGCCTTGCGATGGTGCGACAAGAGCTGGCCTCCATCATTCGCGCGCGAGGCGCCGCGGTGATGGCGGTGCTCAACGCTACGCCGGACTCGTTCTTCGACGGAGGCACCTACTTCGGGACGGCGGCAGAGGCCCGGGTCCACCACCTCGCCGAGCAGGGAGCGGATATCATCGACATTGGTGGGGAATCCTCGCGGCCCGGCAGCGCGCCGGTCTCTCCCGAGGAGCAGCTGAGCCGTATTGAGCCCGCGGTCCGGACAGCGGTTGCGCACAGGGGAGTACTGGTCTCCGTCGACACCACGCGACCGGAAGTGGCCGAGCGCGTTCTGTCGCTCGGGGCCCACCTGATCAACGACGTTTCCTGCCTAGCCGACCCGGAGCTGGCATCGGTGGCGGCCCGGCACGGCGCGGGGCTCGTCATCATGCACTGTCGTGGGCCCATGAGCGCCATGGAAGGGTTTTCCGCGTATCCGGAAGCAGGCTACGATGATGTCGTCGCGGACGTGCAACGAGAGTGGCGCGCCGCGCGCGAGCGAGCCCTGAGCGCCGGCATGGCCAGCGAAGACGTCTTGTTCGACCCCGGATTCGGCTTCTGCAAGAGTGCACGACACTCTCTGGAGCTCCTTGCGCGCCTTTCGGAGCTGAGCTCGTTGTCGCCGTTCATGGTCGTGGGCCCGAGCCGCAAGTCGTTCATCGGGTCCCTCGATGGGACCGGACCCGCAGAGCGACTCGGTGGAACCATAGCCGCATGCATACTCGCCGTGCAGCGCGGAGCGCACGTTCTGCGCGTTCACGATGTGCAGCCGGTGCGCCAGGCGCTCAGCCTCATGCGTGCGCTTTCGCGCAACCAGGAGCCAGGCCATGCTTGAGGGCGTGCTTGGCCATCTCGTCGGGCACTCGCCACTGGCCTTGGCCCGTGACGCGATAGACATCTTCCTCGTCTACTACATCATCTATCGCGCGTTGCTGGTGCTTCGCGGCACGCGCGCGGTGCAGGTCGGGATCGGGCTGGGCATGGTGTTCGTGCTGTACATCGTGGCCCGGCTGCTGGAGCTGGTGACGCTGCTCAGTATCATGGGGGCGGTTGTCTCGAGCATCCTGCTGATCATCGTGGTGGTGTTCCAGAACGACATACGTCGCTTCTTGCACCGTGTCGGCAGCAACGCCCGGTTCGGCAGCCTCGCGCGGGCCCAGGAGACGCGCGTCATCGACCAGGTGGTCGACGCCGCGACCGATCTGGCTCGGCATCGCACCGGAGCGATCATTGCTTTCGAACAGGACGCGAACCTCGACGAGTTCGTCGGAGTCCACAAAGGGCATGACGTGGACGCCGCCGTCACCAAAGAGCTTCTGGTCTCGCTGTTCATTCCGGAGGCGATGAACAAGCTGCATGACGGCGCCGTGATCATCCGCAGCCTACGCATTGCCAAGGCGGGCGTCTTTTTCCCGATGCCGGAGAATCGTGTGGTCGACGAGAGCTTTGGTTCGCGTCATCGTGCAGCGCTCGGCATCACCGAGGAGACGGATGCCGTCGTCGTCGTGGTGAGCGAAGAACGCGGTTCGATCAGCTTCTGCTTCAACGGGAACATCGCTTCCAACCTGGACGGCCCGAAGCTGCGTACAATGCTGGAGGCGATCTTCAGCCCCAAGGTCCGCAAGAAGCACCGACGTGCGGAAACCCGCAAGCCCATGGCTACCCCCATGACGGGAGAAAGGTCATCGCGCGAGTCCGACGTCGTTTCGAGCCGCACACCTGCCGAGCTCGAAGGTTCCCGCAGCGTGCGCAACCCCGACACCGAGCCGGCGCCTCCGTCGCGTCGCGCGCGCGGACCGGGCGCGCCGAGTGAGCAGCCGCCACCACTGCGCGCACGTGGGGCCGATGGCACCGAGGCCATCCACAGCACAGGGCGCTCGGCGGACTTCGAAGCGTGGCGGTCGCCGCGTGCGCCCGACAGCGAGTCGCTCGAGCCACGCCGGCCCAGGCACGAAAGCGACCCCCCTCCGCCTCTTCGCTCGCGTGCCCGCGCGGACGGCAACGAAGCGTCTCACATCACCGGGCGGCAACCGCGGCTTCTGGCGACATCGCAGTCCACCCTGACCCCGCTCACCGCCGCGACCGGCATGGCGCGCGACATGCCGAAGAGTGCCTCGCTTCCTGCGGCTTCGCTCGACGAGAATACCGCGTCTGCGGAGCCGAACGCCGGCAGCTCCGATACTCGAGGAGCCCCCGAGCGCACGGCCACGGCCGAAGCTTCCTCGGCGACCTCGACTCCGGCTAGCGTTCACGCTATCGAGGGCGACAGCAGCGGCAAGACGGACAGCCAGCGCGAGGAACGATGAAGCTGTCTTTCGGTGGCCTCGGGCTCTTCCTCAAGGAGGCATTCCTCGGCAATCTCGGGCTCAAGGCGTTGTCACTGGCCTTCGCGGTCGGTCTGTTCGTCTACCTGCAGGGACAAGCGGACGTGCAGCAGCGCACCGTCGCGGCGGCGGTCGTGCTGCGGTTGCCGCCCGAAAGCGCAAGGCGCGAGCTGATGACGCCAATCCCGGCGAACGTCCACGTCACACTGCGAGGCTCCGCCCGCGCTTTGGACAACCTGATCCAGGTCGGCATGCCGCCAGTGGAAATCGACCTACGCGAAGCGCAGCTCGATACGCTGGTTTTCGAGCCGAACATGTTCAATGTTCCGCGCGGGGTCGATATCGTCATCATCGACCCTCCCAGCATTGCGCTGGAATGGCAGGAGGTCGTGACGCGCAACATCCCCGTACAGGCTTCGATCACCGGAACGCCCGCAGAGGGATTCGTGGTCAAGGGCGAGCCACAGGTGGAACCGGAGGCCATCACGGCCGACGGCCCGGAGAACCTGGTCGAAGTCATGCAGTTCGCGCGGCTCGCCCCCTTCGACGTGTCCGGCTTGAGCGAGGGCAGCTACCGGCGCAGGCTCGCCATCGATGCGCCCCCCGCCCGGGTCAGCTATCTCGGACCGCAGAGCGCAGCGGTGACCGTCGTGATAGCCCGACGCGTCATCGAGGTGAGGTTTGCTCGTCGCAGAGTCGAGGCCGTGGGGGTGACCCAGGCCGTCCTATCCCCGCGCGAAGTCGACGTGACGATCACGGGGCCCCCGGAAGTCGTCCGGGCGCTCCGCGCCGAGCAGATCGTGCCGCGGGCAGATCTGCGCGAGGTCCCGGGACTCAATCTCGAGGCAATGCGTCACGGTTCGGTCAACGTCAAGGTCAGGGTAGACTTGGCCAACGCCGAAGCCGAGGTCCAGCCCCCGAGCGTCACCATCAAGTGGTAGTGCCAGTCGGCACGACTCCTGCCAACGGTTGCACCGACTGGCCATAAGACGAAGGAAGCTGCGAGGCCGATCGATGCAAGGGCGGTGGCTGTGCTCCTCCCTCACCCAAGCGGGGCGGAGCACTGGCCGGACTTCGGCCGGGCGGCATGAGTGCCTCGATTGCTGGGCTAGTGCCGCGTTTCGATTGAAGCGATGGGCATCGTTTCGATTGAAACGCGGCACTAGCCGTCGTCAAGCGTGAGCACGTCCTAGCCGGCTTTCGCCGTCGGCTACCGTGTCACGCCAGCCAGAGTCCACCGGACACAGCTCCGCCACGAGCCGTTCGGCCGAAGCGCCCTCCTGCAGGAGTGAGCGCGCCACGGATGATCCGGTCAGCAGATCGAAGGCAGGGATGGTCGATTCGAACTCGTACGGTTCGGTCCGGAAGGCGAACTGCTCGGGTGCCTGGCGCCGGGCCAAGGCGATCAGCGTCAGGTACGCGGCGACTGGCCTGAAGAGCGCAGGACGCTGCACGTGGATCATCACTCCACGGCAGGTCTCGTCCGCGTACTTGCCGAAGGCTGGACGAAACGTCACCGGCCTGATCAGGGCTCCGGGCACGCCCGCCTCACTGAGACTCACCGCCAGCCTGCGGCCGTCGAGGAACGGCGCCCCGACGATCTGGAACGGAGCGGTCGTGCCGCGTCCCTCCGACAGATTGGTGCCCTCGATCAGGCAGCCTCCGGGGTAAACCTGTGCGGTCTCGAGAGTCGGCATGTTCGGCGACGGCATCACGAAAGGACGCCCCCACGCTCCGGCGTCGCGGTAACGCTCCCATCCGAGCGTGGGGACGACCGAGAGGCCGCCGTCCGGGCCCAGCGTGCCGCCATCCCGTTCCCAGAACAGGGTAACGACTTCCGCGACGGTCATACAGTGGCGGATGGGCAGAGGCTCGAGGCCGACGAACGACAAGAAGCCGGGCTGCTGCGGGGCACCTTCGAGCGAAGCCGGGTCAGCGCCGAGGGGGTTGGGCCGATCGAGGATAACGGTATGCCGCCCCGCCGTCGCGGCCGCTCGAGCCGCGAGTAGCGCGGTCCAGACGTACGTGTAGTAGCGAGACCCGACGTCAGCGATGTCGATGAGCAGCACGTCGATACGTTCCAGCTGGTCACTCGGCGGGCTGAGCGACTGACGGTCCGTGCCATACAGGCTAACGATCCGTGTGGGAGCCGGATCCGAATCATCGGACTCGACAGGCTCCGACGAGGTGACGGGCTCCTCGGCTTGGTTGGTAGACTCCAGTCCGTGCTCAGGAGCGAACACCACTGTCGGCGCAGCCCCGAGCTCCTCGAGCACGCGCAATGCCTGTCGTCCGTGCCGGTCGATGGCAGCCGCGTGGGTGAGCACGCCGAGGCGTGCACCGCGAAGCCGACGACGAAGCGCACCGAGTTCCTGGCCTGCTAGCTGGTCCAATCCGCAAAGCATGCGGATTTCTACCAGAATCCATCGAGTTCGGGAACGACGATCGTAGGGCTCTGCTGCGATTGGGAGCCCGGCGCCCGCCTCCGGCGCGCCGGCGCGCGGTCGAGTCTATGAACCGGATTGCGCCGGCTGTGCGCCGATCATAAAGCTTTTGCATAGTGAAGAGAGTCCTGGTCGTCGACGACGAAGAGAACCTGCGAGTCGTTCTCAGAACCCTATTGCGCCGGCATGGCTACGAGGTGGAGACGGCGGCCAGCGGGGAAGAAGCATTGAGCCTGGTCGAGTCCTTCGGGCCCGACTTCGTGCTCACCGACGTTCGCATGCCCCGGATGGGGGGACTCGACCTGCTCGCGATGCTCCAGGTCAAGCACAACGAGACCACCGTCATCGTCATGAGCGCGTACGGCAATATGGATATGGCCATGGAAGCCATGAAGGCCGGCGCATACGACTACGTGCAGAAGCCCTTCAAGCCGGACGAAGTGGTCCTCGCTTTGCGCAAGGCCGAGGAGAGGGAAACGCTCCGCAGAGAGAACCGGGCGTTGCGCGAGGAGATCCGAAAGGAGCATCGATTCGAGGACATCCTCGCCAAGTCCCCACAAATGAAGGAGATCTTCCGGACCGTCGCCAAGGTGGCCGAGTACAAGACGACCGCGCTCGTCACCGGCGAGAGTGGAGTCGGCAAGGAGCTCGTGGCCCGGGCTCTGCACCGACGCAGCGGCCGGCGGGGTCCGTTCGTGCCGGTCAACTGTGGAGCTATCCCCGAGAATCTGCTCGAAAGCGAGCTATTCGGCCACAAGAAGGGCGCCTTCACGGACGCAGTGCAGGATCGGCGCGGCCTGTTCGAGGAGAGCGGAGGCGGCACGCTGTTTCTCGACGAAATCGGTGAGCTTCCGCTCGGCCTGCAGGTCAAGCTGCTTCGCGCGCTCGAGGAGGAGAAGATCCGCCGGCTCGGCGAGACCCGAGACCTGAAAGTGGACCTGCGCATCATCGCCGCCACTCACCGCGATCTACTCGCCGAGACCAAGGCAGGGCGTTTCCGAGAGGATCTCTTCTACAGGCTCAACGTGTTGCCGATCCACGTGCCCCCCCTCCGCGAGCGCCGCGAGGACATCCCGCTGCTCATCGAGCATTTCGTCAGCAGAAACAACGCGCGGCTCGGGACGGCGGTGCGTGGGCTCGACGGAGAGGCGCGCCGGCTCTTGTACGAGTATTCGTGGCCGGGAAACGTTCGCGAGCTCGAGAACACGATCGAACGCGCCATGGTCCTCGCCGAAGGCGAACAGATCACGGCTGCGGATCTGCCCGAGCGGGTACGCGAGGCCCAAGACCCCGTGCAGACCCAGCTGGTGAGCGGCGAGATGAGCATCAAGAAGACCACCCGGGTGATCGAGGAGATCCTCATCCGCCGGGCGCTCCAGAAGACCAAGGGCAACCGCACGCGAGCCGCCGAGGTGCTTGAAATCAGTCACCGTGCGCTGCTGTACAAAATCAAGGACTACGGGATATCCGACCTTTGATTCCAGAGTGCCTGCCACGAAGGCCTACCGTCTGTTCGGCCGGTCAAGAATCTTGTGTCGTGGACGGCACGACGGCGGACCAGGACATCGCTTGCCGCCGCGTCCAGTTCGATGCGCGAGGGCTTGGATAGCCGCCGCGGCTTGGCTAGGATGCGCTCATGCGTAAGTCCTGCCTGGTCAGTGTCGGCGTGTTGCTGGGTGCTTGTGGTCCCTCGATGACACCGGAGCACGTGAAGACACCCGACGAGATCGTCCAACACCAGTCGTCTCTCGCGCCGGGTCCGCAGCAGGCCGACGAAGGTAGCGATGAGGGCTACGTCGATGAATCCGATGCCGAACACCAGAAGAAGTTCGACGAGCGCCAGGCGGATCTGGAGCTGAAGCGGGCTGCTCGCTCTGCGGCGACGTGCGGCGGTGTGGTCGAGGGCGGACCGCGTGGCACGGCCAAAGTCACGTTGACCTTCCAAAACGACGGCCATGTCAAGGATTCGAGCGTTGCACCGCCGTTCGCCGAGACCGAGGTCGGCAAGTGCGTGCTTCGCGCCATGGCAGCCGTGGTCGTTCCCAACTTCATCGGGCCCGAGAAGACCATGGAATGGGAGGTCAATGTGACCGAGCCATCGAAGAAGGGCGAGGGAAGTAAGAAGTAGCCCGACGCTCCTCCACCTCGAGGAAATCCCGCCCGAGCAGCGCGCCCGTTTGGTCTCTGACCTCGACGCGCACCACCCAGGGCCCGTCTCCGCCTGGGTTTGCCACGATGGCCTGGAGCGTGTTCCCTTCTCGTGTGAAACCCGAGTCGACCGGCTTGAGGTTGATCGTGGCGGCGAACACCGGCACCAGCCACGGCGGGATCGGCTCTCCCCCGTTCGTCAACTCGACGCTGATGGTCGCGGGTGGCCCAGGCCAGGTCAGATGCCGCGGTCCGATCTGAATGCTTGCTGCGAGCCTGCGCGGACGTAGCCTGACCAGCGTGCCCGTGATAGCGCCCGGGAAGCTCAGAGACAGCACGCGCGCACGCGCCCCCTGCAGGCCGACGGGGCTGTCTGCCGCCACGGCGCCGTCCATCCCAGCGTAACGCATGATCATGCCGTCGGTTTCGGTGAAGCTGACTGTCTGTCCTTGTCCGAGCTCAATGGTCGTGTTGTCCACTACCGTGGCACCCACCGGCAGCTGTGCACCAAGCACTCGTATCGGAAAAGGTGCCGATGGTGGGCCGACGAGTCCAAGCGCATCGACGGATGCGACCCTTAGCTCGTATCGGCCTGGCGCCAGCGGCCCGAACGCCCCCGATAGTTGCGTCGATTGCGTAGTGAGCGACCCCACCGGGTCTTCTTCGCCCTGTCTGTAGAGCGTCACCCGGTATTGGCTAGCTCCGGGCACGGCACTCCACCGGCAGTCGCCCAGTTTGGCCTTGCCAGTCAACCCGAGCAGTGCGGAGGTTGCGCTGAGCGGAGCCGGCGGTGCGATCAGCTTCGTCTTCTTGCCGGGCAGGTCGCCACGCCCCACGGTCCAGATCGTGCCGGGCTCGAGACTCAGCCATCGCTCGTCGACACTCGCGAGCATGTCTGCGCCGAGGTTGGCCGCAGACGCCTCGCGGTCCGTAGCCAGAACAGCCACCTGTCCCTTCACAACGATGGCCTTGAGCTCGGCGGGGGTCGCGATCAACACTGCCGCGCGAAATCCCTTGGGACGCACGTCGACGTCCACACGGCCCGCACGAAGCATGACGCTGTAAGTGGGGGTGCGGCGTCCAGGTCGAAGGGGCAGCTGCTGGGGTACGGCAACGACACGCGCCTGGGTACCTGGCCGAAGTGCGAGGTCTATTCCCCCGGGGATCGCGTAGCGCGCTCCGTTCGGACCTGCCCTGAACGTACCGCCGAGCTGCTCTCCGCCGCCGTCGACGAGCGTGGGTCGAGCGACGGGTCGATTCCCGGCGGATGCATGGGGGGCGAGCAGGGCCAGTGCACCGATCAGCACCGCTGCGCGACCAGAGAACAGGCGAGAGGTCATCTTGTCATGACGAAGTACGGACGCCCGCGTCGGAGCTGAAGCGCCAAGTACGCCGGCCCGCTGCTCCCTCGTTCGGTTGGGCTCGAACGACCAGGTCCCGCGGCCGATCCTCGCGTCGTTCGCGCGGCATGAGCCGCCAAGGCACGGACGCAGGTGCATGCCCGGCCGTCGAGCTCTAGACTGGGATCCTCGATGGCGCTCTGACGAGGCCGGAGCCCATCGCGCAGGTGCGCTGCTGCGCACGACCGCCATGCCCGAAGTCCCCTGTCCCACGTGCGGTGAGCTCAACGACGATGCCGCGCAATTCTGCGGCGCCTGCGGCTCGACGTTGGCGCATGGCCCACGCGAAATCGATCGCTTGGTGGGGCAGGTCATTGGCGGCCGGTATCACATCACACGCGTGCTCGCCGAAGGGGGTATGGGCGTTGTCTATGCGGCCGAACAGAAAATGGGAACGCACGTCCGCGACGTGGCGGTCAAGACCCTTCTGCCGGAGCTGTCACGCGACAAGACGACGGTGGCGCGGTTCTATCGAGAGTGCGGAACCGTCGCTCAGCTCGAACACCCGAACACGATCAGAGTCTACGACTTCGGAGAGGCACCCGATGGATCCCTGTTTATCGCGATGGAGTTCGTGCACGGCGAGCCACTCGGCGCGGTTATCGAACGAAGCGGCGCGTTGCCCGTGGCTCGCACGCTGCACATACTCGACCAGATGGGTGGAGCGTTGCACGAGGCGCACGAGCTCGGGATCGTGCATCGGGATCTCAAGCCGGACAACGTCATCCTGACCGAGCGGGCCGGCGAGCACGACTTCGTCAAGCTTCTGGACTTCGGCATTGCCGCGCGGGCCAACGCCGGAAGCACCCACGAAACCCGACTGACGCAGCAGGGCATCGTGCTCGGAACCCCACCGTACATGAGCCCGGAGCAGTTCAGCGGAGGGGTCCTCCACCGGCAGAGCGACATCTACTCGCTCGGGGTCATAGCGTATGAGATGCTGAGCGGCAGACTGCCGTTCGCGGGTGAGACGCCGTGGCAATGGGCCCACCAGCACATGGCCGCGCCTCCACCGTCGCTCAACGCCGAGTTGCCCGCCCACGTGTGCGCCGCCGTGATGCGAGCGCTCGCCAAGCGACCCGAGGAACGGCCGGCCTCCGCGCGCGATTTCGTGCGGCAGCTCAAGGGGGAACTGTACTTTGACACGGCGCCCACCGCTCCGGACGACGGGGCGCCCATTGGAGCCCGCACGTCCCCCATGCCCGCCGTGGCCGGTCTCGCCACGCCAGCGGTGGAAGGTCCGTACACAGCGGTCAGCACACAAAGGGCTCCCATCATCTCACCGGGCGTGGGCGCGGTGTCAGCCGCGTCGGTCGCCTTCGGTCCGCCCCCACGCCGGCGCCGGCGCGGCCCGGCCCTGCTTCTGTCGCTCGGAGGGCTGCTCGTGGTCGGTGCTGGGATCGGCGTGGCGGTTTGGTGGCAGGTTGCGCCGAGTCCGAGTGCCGCGCCCCCGCTGCCGCCGACGACCAGTGCGCCGCCAGCCGTTCAGCTCGTCCCGCTCGGTTCACCGGTCGAATCGCCCATCACGGTGCCCACGGGCTCGCCGCGCCCGTCGCAGAAGAGCCCCAGTTCGTACACGCCGTCCCCCAAGCCCCAGCCGACCGCTGTGACGGCACCGACCTCCTCGGCGCCGCAGACGACGCCCGGGCTGCCTCCGCTGAGCTTGCCGCCGACGTTCCCTCCGCTCGAAATCCCCGGGCTTCCATTTCCCGTGCCCGGGCACCCGCAGCAGCCCTCGACGAGCTCCGGCGGGCAGACCCAGACCAGTACCGGGACGAGCTCGGGGGCGTCCACCACTACAGCCGCCTGCGTTCAGGCGAAGGCGCTCGCTGCAGCCCACGCCATCGAAGAGGCTGTCGCTCAATACCAGGCCTGCCAGCAAGCAGGGGCGAGCGAGGGCGAGCTCAGTGCCACGCGTTGGACCATCGGCAGCAACGCGAGGCGGGCGGTGACCGAGCGAGCGGCCCGGAACGATTGTGGTGGCGCACAGAGCGCTGCACGCAGCGCTGCTTCCATTGGCGCTGGCGAGAAGGCCCAGGACGCGCTTCAGAAGAGCGGCTGCTGAATCGTGTGGAGCTGCCGGCGGCGCGACGGCATAATGTCGCCGTGTCCGGGCGGCCCCTCGCCGAATACGTCGACTTCCTGCTATGCGAGGGTAGTCAGGTGTTTCGTCTGCGATACTGCCATCCGGTTGTGGTCAGTATTGCGCCGCAGGCAGGAGACGAACCGTCGGACTACCACACGGCTATCATCCGGCCGAACGTGCTGAGCGCGATCCGCGCCGCGGCCGTGAGCGACCGCAGCAGGCCCACACTCGCGTTGGGGCCGCTTGCGGCACAAGTGCACGAGATCTAGAAGAAGGGCGATCGCCCCTTTCACGGTCAGATCGGCGTGGGTCGCGCGCGCAACGTCGACGTCTGCCTACCGCTCGCCAGACTATCCCAATACCACGGTTACTTCAGCGAGCTCGAGGCTGGACGCTACGCATTCACGGATACGGGCTCCACCCATGGGACGCTCGTGAACGGAACACGGCTCGCGCGCAAGGTGACGAGCCCGCTCCAGGACGGCGTCGAGATCACGCTGGGCCCGTACCGCTTCGTCTTCCACGGTCCAGACGCATTCTGTGACCTGGTCGCTCGCAGAGCACAGCTTCGCTGAGCAAGCGGGACACCACTCCCGTCACCTGACCGAGTATCCCGGTGCACCCGGTTTGCCCGGCCAGGCGAAATCGGATCGCAGCGATGATCAGAACGTCACGCGAGCGGCAGCGCCGCCGCCGGTCGGCGAAACGTACGGGCTGAGCTGCCACTGGGGCTTCTCGAGCCGGGCTGCCTGCTGCTGCGTGGCGTCCTCCTCATCCGAGGTGGTCAGAAGCACGATGCCCGTGATGCCGAGCGTGACGGCCACACCAAAGGCCATGTCCGCGATGAGCGCGTTGCGCTCCACCTCATCCGCCTTGGAGGTCGTCGGATGGTCGTTGAAATCCTTCTTGGCCCCGAGAGCCTTGATTCCGAAAACCGTACCCACGGCCGCAGCGCCGGTGGCGATGCCGAGCGTCACGTAGGCCGGGACCATGCTTCGCTCCTCTTGGGGGGGAGGCGGTGGAGGCGGCGGCGGCGCGGCGGCCGGCGGTGGGGGCGGCGGCGGAGGCGGAGGCGGCTCCGGTTCGAGCTGTACGGGTTGCTCAAGCTTCTGCCCGCCCGCTACGGTCACTTCCACGTCTTTCGGGAGATAGCCCACGGCGCTGAGGCCTACCTTGTGCGTGCCTGCCTGAAGCCACAATGTTACCGGGGCCTGCGGGTCGACGGGCTGTCCCTTGGCGTCGTAGTAGACGCTGGGTTCGGCGGGTTGTCCCGACTCGACCTGCAGGGGGACGTAGTCGATGCAAGGGATCACCGATCGAGTCTCGTCGCACTGCTTCACGCTGACGCCGTTGACGGTCACTCCGCTCAGCGCCGTCTTGGTGTTGCTGGTCAGAGCCACGCTGGCCGGCGAAGCCGCCAGGATCTTCGTCCTCAGGCTATTGGCGCGCTCCGTAGCGACTGCCATCTTGTCGGCACCGATGGCGTTGGCCGTCGGGTTCTGGAGCAGAAGGTCGTAGGCTGCGAGCGCATCAGCGTCCCTGCCGAGCTCGTCCAGGCTGCGAGCCAGCCAGAACTCCGCCTGGGGCGAGGGGATGAGCCCCTCGGCGATCTTGAACTGATCGTAGGCCTCCTGGTACTTCTGCTGCTTGAAGGCCTTGTCGCCCTTGTTGAACGCATTGCGCGCTGCCATGCGGGTTTTGGCGTCCGGGGGCTTGGCTGGTGCCGCAGGGGCGGCCGCGGGGGCCGCCGGGGTCTTGGGCTGAGCCGCTGGCGTTGTGGTCGCGGTCGAGGCTTCAGCGGCCCGGCCTTCCTTGGTAGCCTCCTGGGCTTGAGCCAAGGGAACCAGCGAAGTACCGGCAAGCGCGGCTGCGAGTAGCGTGGCAGTCGCGCGGAACACGTAGCCCGAAACACACAATCGTAGCATTCTGAGCCTCCATCGGCCTGTCGGTGCGCCAGGTTCCCAAAGGCTAGAACGCGAGAGAG
>JAFGIS010000305.1 GCA_016929495.1 Polyangiaceae bacterium
AGAGGACGCTGTAGCCGAGGGCGCCGAACCATTCGAGGGCGGCTCGTTCGACGACGGATTCGGTGAAGGTGGTCATTTGGGCCCCTTCGTCTTCGCAGCCAGGCGTTTGGTCTCCGCCACGACGCGATCGAAGTCGCTTTCGAAAAGTCGGTCCTGCACGATGCGGTACTTCTCGAACTCGCTCTCCGCATGCGCCTTGGCGATTTCCGCCGTCACTTTGCCGGCGTCCGAGAGTACCTCGCGATCGGTCGCGGCGAGGAAGCGGTTGAGGCGGGTCTCCCAGTCCTGCATGGTCATGGGGATTTTGCGGAGGGCCATGTCCTCGGCGACGTCCAGGTAGGCGTTTACGAGGCGCGAGAGCTGCGCGAGTTCGTGTTCGGTCAGGTAGTTCTTGGCGACGACCACATCGAACTTCTGGATTTTGCCCAAGGGCGCGTCGGCCCAGGTGCGCAGGCCCATGTGTTCTTCGTTGGCGTCGGCGCGGTCGTAGATGACCTCGGCCGCGGTTTGGCCGTGGATGGCCCAGTGGAGTTTGTTCTGTACGGTGGCGAAGAAGCGTTTGGTGGCCTGCGCCGTGACGTCATAGTCGACAGCGGTGGCGTAGATGTCGGTGATCTTCTGGTAGAATTTGCGCTCCGAGATCCGGATTTCGCGGACGCGCTGGAGTTGTTCTTCGAAGTACTGGTCGCCCAGGATGGAGCCGCCTCGCTTGAGGCGCTCGTCGTCCATGGCGAAGCCCTTGACGGTGAACTCTTCGATGACGCGCGTTGCCCACTTGCGAAACTGGACAGCGCGCTCGGAGTTGACCTTGTAGCCGACGGCGATGGTGGCCGAGAGGTTGTAGTGGTTCGTGTCGTAGCTTTTGCCGTCGGAGGCAGTTATCCGAAAATTTCGGATAACTGTGTTCTCGTCGAGTTCGCTATCCGTGAATACCTTTTTCAGGTGGTAGTTGATGGTTCGCACGTCGACGTCGTAGAGCTGCCCCATCATCTTCTGGCTGAGCCAGATGTTGCCGTCGGCGTACACCGTCTCGACACCGCCCTGGCCGGTGGCGGCCACGAAGGTGAGGTATTCGGCGGCTGAGGAGCGAACGAGGGAGGCGGTGGGCGGTTTCTTCTTGGTCGTCACAGGGCCTCCGAGGTGGTGCGTTCGGCTTGGCGGATGGACATCTCACGGTCGAACCGGGCGTGGATGGGCGTGCAGCCGGTCTCGGCCTGGCAGAGGGATGAGCTTGAAGCGGGCGGCGGCCTCTCCGACCGACTCGCTGAACGTGCTCACGGAGCAGTCCCCTTTTCACTGAGAGAGCGGGACTGCTTGGCCCATCGAGCGGGCAAAGCGAGGCACATTCCATCGGTTTGGCTGGAGGCGCAGACTGCGAAAGGCCACCGCTTGGCGCGGGTATCCCATTTCGTGTGGCGGCAGTCCACCGTCCTGGACTCGCCGTTACCTTCCTGAAGCGCTTCGTGGAACCTCAGGGCCTGTCGCCTGGTTCTTGCTGCACTCATTGTGTCACCTCCGCTCCCGCTGGGCAGCGCGCGGCGAACCACTCCACCAGCCGTTCTGCGATCTGTCGTTGGTCTGATCGACGAGCACCGATTGACCGAAGCACGTGCTTGAAGCCCACGAGCACACGCGCGCGCATTGCTGGCCTCTGCGCCCAATCCAGTCCGGACGCAGCTTCGAACGTGCTGAGCAGCGACGCGACCAGGTTCGCCGATGCGTTGGGAGGGACAGAGAGGTCCAGCGAAAGGAGCTCTGCCTCCAGTCCCGCTGTGAACGAGTTCAACGGGCCGGAATACGACGCGACCAGCCGAGTTGGTAGAGTCTGGAACGTACGGGAGCCAGTGCTTGCGGGCACGCCAGACGCTGCCTCCGGAATCGCCACGGCGTCTTCAATATCGAGCGCGCGGGGCAAGGACTCGAGCACCTCGATGAACGCGGTGCGGTCCAACTGGTACAAGAGGCGGCTCGGCTCGACCCGAAGCTCAAGCCCGTCGGGGAGTCCAGGAGTTCCAAACGACAAGATCACCAGCCGGTCGTCGAGGTCTACACTCGCGTACACCCCGACGTTCCTATCGATCGCAGAGTTGAAGTGGGCGAAACGTTCGTACGGCTCCCGCGTGTGGTTCAGGTCAGGTTGGGTCCCCTCCAACGCGCCCAGCAGCAGCGCAAGGATCGTGTCGCCCGTGAGCAGGTACATCCGAACGTGATGAGTTCCGAGCGCGTCGAGGTATCCGTCTTTGCCATGCGCTAGCGGGCCATCCTGGTTGCGGCAGTCACTGAGGGCATCCGCAAGCTTGTTGTGCGCAGAGAGAACGCGATCGAACCTGCTTGCGCCGCGCGAATTGCGGAGGCCAAGACGCTCAAGCGCCGCGACAAGCAGCTCCGTTGCGGACGGATCACCTGGCACGGCCCCGCCGTAGTCTGTGATGATAGTTCGACAAACACATTCGACAAACGACTTCACTGCCTCAATCAAGGCTTGGCCGGTTCCCTCGTACGCCTCCACGAGCGTGTGGTAGTGTGCGACCAAGGCTGGCGCAGTTGACCAGCGGTCCCGCGCACGTCGATAGTGCGGCACGAGCTCGTCGAACGGGATCATGCCTTCGAGCCCTCGGCCAGAGCGGGCAGGACCTCGAGTTCTCCGGAGAGCAAGCGCGGAAGGAGTTCGTCACGCGCACGGGCGAGGGTTCGGCTTGCGAGGTTAAGCGCGATCTGCCTTTCCAATATCGGGCCAAAGAGACCACTGGCCGCTTGCAGGACCGGGACAGGCGGGACAACGCACATGGCTGCCGTCAGGTGATGACGTTGGATGTGCCCCATGGTTGTCGCCTTGTCCCCTGCGATACGCTGGAATTCGGCCAGGTGAACGCCCAGCCAGCGAAGATAGAACCACTTGGGATAGTCCTTCGATGTCACCCGGAAGAGGTGCTGGTTCAGGGCTGCTCTGCCGCCGCACCAGACGACAACGGTCAGACTCCCGGACCACGAGAACACAACGTCCCCGTTCTCCAGGACGCAGTCGGGCGCGATATCCGCCCGCGCCCACTCGCCGCTGTCAGCTTGCCCCGTGCGTAGCTGAGCGATCTTGACGACTGGCAGCCGAGGGTCGCCGTCTGTCGGTCGAAAGTTCTGCAGAGCAAGACCGTTGCGGAACTCGGCAACGGCATCGAGCGGAGCGACGCTCCACCCCTTCGGAATCCTCCCCAACTCCGACTCCACGAACTCACTCGGAAACAACTCCGCCGTCTCCGCATCCATCCCGCTCGGCACACGGCCTTCGGCTTTGGCGCGGACGGGGTCGAAGTCGACGAACCACGACTTGAAGAGCGCTCGCGCCATGGCCTCGAGCGTCGCGTTCATGCGCCGGTTCAGCTCGACCTTGTCGTCGAGGGTGCCGAGGATGTGGGCGATGGCACGTTGCGCGCGAATCTCCGGGAGCGAGAGTCGGAAGTCGTGCTGCTGTGAGATGCTGACATAGTCCGCGACCATCGCGCCGTGGGTCTTGTCCGCGTCCAGCCGTGCCTGAAACTCGGCTCCGCTCAGTAGGTAGTAGATGAAGCGTGGATCCAGTCGTTCGTGGTCGAGCGAGCGCCAGTAGGCCACCTGTGGCGCAAACACGACCGGCGGCTGCTCGGGCCTGAGAATACCGACTCGACCGACGGTGCCCTTCGTGATGAACGCCACATCCCAGGGCTTCGTGAGCTTCGTCGCTATTCGCTCGGAGAACTCTGGCCGAATGTGGTCCACCGTCTTGTGGTCGATCCATCCATGACCGATATCACCGCCACGCACGAAGGGCGTGCCTGTGCTTCCGAGTTCGGCGTTGCGCATTCGGTAGCCGTCATTGATCGTCAGAATGCCGGCCGCCACCAGATCACCAACGCGAACGTTTGAGATGTCACCCCCCATACCCCAACCCCCTCAGATTCTTCCGGATCTCCTTCTCCAACCGCGCCCCCTCCGCAAACTGCTCCTCGAGCGTCGCCACCAACCGTTTCATCTTCTCCTCGAACGGCTCCCCATCGTCCTCGACCTCCTCCGCCCCCACGTACCGCCCCGGCGTCAGCACGACCTGATGCGACGCGATCTCCTCCGTCTTCGCGCTCCTACAGAACCCCGGCACATCCTCGTACTTCCCGGCTCCGTCCCCTCGCCACCGATGATACGTATCCGCGACCCGCGCGATATCCTCGTCACTGAGCTCCCGATGCACCCGGTCCACCAGCGTCCCGAGCTTCCGCGCGTCGATGAAGAGCGTCTCCTTCTGGCGATTGCGCATCTTCTTCCCACGCCCGCCAAGCCCATTCTTCTTGTCCCGCGCCAGAAACCACAGACACACCGGGATCTGCGTCGAGTAAAAGAGCTGCCCTGGCATCGCGACCATGCAGTCGACCAGATCCGCCTCGACGATCGCCTTCCTGATCTCGCCTTCGCCCGACTGCTGCGACGACATACTCCCGTTCGCGAGCACGAACCCCGCGATCCCCGCTGGGGACAGATGGTGCAGGAAATGCTGCACCCACCCGAAGTTCGCGTTTCCCGCCGGCGGCACCCCGTACTTCCAGCGCACGTCCTCCTTCACTCGCGCCTGGCCCCAGTCGCTGTCGTTGAACGGCGGGTTGGCCAGCACGTAGTCGGCCTTCAAATCCTTGTGCCCGTCGGCGTGGAACGCGTCGCCGTGGGCGATGTTCGCGTCGATGCCTCGGATGGCGAGGTTCAGCTTCGCCAGCCGCCAGGTCGTGTGGTTGCTCTCCTGCCCGTAGATGGCCACATCCCCGATGCGCCCGCCATGGGCCTCCACGAACTTCTCGCTCTGCACGAACATCCCGCCCGAGCCACAGCAGGGATCGAAGACGCGGCCCTTGTAGGGGGCGAGCATCTCCACCAGCACGCGGACGACGCCGCGGGGCGTGTAGAACTGCCCGCCGTTTTTTCCCTCCGCGGCGGCGAACTTCGTGAGGAAGTACTCGTAGACGCGCCCAAGGACATCGCGCGAGCGGTGCTCTTCGCTCCCGAGGCCGATGGTGCCGACCAAGTCGATGAGCTCGCCGAGCCGGGTCTTGTCGAGGCCGGGGCGGCCGTAGTCCTTGGGGAGCACGCCCTTCAGCGTCGTGTTGTCGCGCTCGATGGCGACCATCGCGTCGTCGACGTGCTTGCCGATGGTGGGCTGCTTGGCCTTGCCCTGCAGGAACGACCAGCGCGCCTCCTTCGGCACCCAGAAGATGTTCTCGGCACGGTACTCGTCAGGATCTTCGGGATCGGCGCCGGACTTCTTTTCGGCTTCGAGCGCGGCGTGCTTCTCCTCGAACGCGTCGGAGATGTACTTGAGGAACACGAGCCCGAGGACGACGTGCTTGTACTCGGCCGCGTCCATGTTGTTGCGGAGCTTGTCCGCCATCTGCCAGAGCTTCTCTTCGAAGCCGACGACGGCATCGGACTCGGCGCCGCCGTTGCCGCGGGCGTGGGGCTTCGAGGGCGGGGGCCTCCTTGGGGCGGGAGCCGCCTCGCTCGGAGCGCGACCGGATCTACGCAACCGTTCGACCAGCGCCGACTTCTCTCGCCCGGAGTCGTCGAGCCCCAGCTCACGGCAGAGCTCCTTGAGGCGGTCCCGAGGCAAGGTCGCTAGCGCCTCGCCGAGACGGGCGTCCTTGATGCCAGCGATCGCTCCGAGCAGCGGGGCCTTTGCGCGTCGGTCAGCGACCGTGATCGAGAAGTAATCCGCGATGGCGAGCAGCTCGTCGCGGGTGAGGGCCTGAAGCAGTGGAGAAGAGGGGGTCATCGTCGGGTTGTGGCCGCTCCGGGCGCGATACGCGCAAGACCCGGAGCACAGCCGACGCCACAATACCAGGGCGACGCGGTGCGCGACAACCGTGCCAACCTCCGAGAAGCCAGTGATAGGACAGGTAAAGTCGCTCCGCCACGATGTGATGGCCGGCTGTGCCGACTCAGCGCCTTGCCACCTCCCGCTCCAGCCGATCCGGCGTCCAGGCCCCCTCGTGGACCGAGAACAGCTGCCGGCCCGTGAACGCCTCGCCGTCATCCAGTCCGCCCCGTTCCCATCGCGCCACGAACGACCCCTTCGCTGCCCCTTTGCGCCCGTCGAGCCAGGCGGGAGCAGAGCCCACTTTGAACCACTCCCGGATCCGCTCCACATCCTGTGCGGCCTCGAGCCTGCCGATGAGCTTGCTGCTGCAGTTGCCGAACACGTTGTAGTCGACCGAGCGCGGACTCTGAGTACAGAGCAGACAGCCGACCCCGTACTTCCTCCCCTGGGTGAACAGACGAATGAGCGGCTGCTTCGCCGGAGGCTGCTTCCCGCCGGCAGGGATATAGTCGCGGGCCTCGTCGATGTAGAAAAGTAGATTGGTCTTGCCCTGGCTCGCATCGAGCCGGGTCACCATCCACCGGTAGATCTCGGCAGCGAGCGAAGCCACGAAGAAATGCTTCTGGTCGTCGCTGGTCAGCGCGTTCAGGTAGATCACGTTCAGTGGGACCCGGCCGGGCTCGGAGGGCGTGAGCAAGGCATCGAGGTCCAGGGGTACGCCGCCTTCGAACATCGCGGCCGAGGGGCCACGGACGTACGTGTTCAGCCGCAGCGCCAGCTTCTCCCGTTCGGCCTTCTTGATGAGATCGTCGGGCTGCTCCTCGAGCCCCAGCGAGTCGGGAACGCGGATCGCGCCCACCACATCCGCCAACGTCACCTCGGCCCCGCGAGGCATCGCGCACAGCACCTGATAGACGAACGCGAGCTGCGCTTTCGCGTCACCTCCGAGCGCGGCCAAACTCACCAGGTTGCCGGCCACTGACTCGAGAATCGCGCGCTCCTCCTCCTCTCGCCGCTCCGGCCGCTCGATGTGATCCAGATCCCCCGGCCTGGGCATCCGAATCGGGCTCAAACAGACTCGAATGCCGTGGGAAGTCCCGGGCGTGTACACGCGCGGCTCCACGATACGGATGAACTCCTCGAAGGCCGGCCGAAGCTCCGGGTCGAGCTCGCGTACGTCACGTTGCCGAAGGAACTGGACGAGGTCACCCTGCGGGTCGACAGCGAGCACGGGGATCCGATTGCGGATCGCTTCCTCGGCGATGATCTTGGCGGTCCAGCTCTTGCCGCTGCCGGCAGCGCCGACGACGGCAACATGCGTATTGAGCACCGAGCTCGGAACGACTAGCCGCCCGCCGTTCCCGCTCGCGCCGACCCAAAGACCTTCGGGAGGCGGCTCGCCGACCGTCGGTTCCTCTCGCGTCTCGGACCCTCCCGCCTGCGCCTTGGCGGTTGCCTTCACGGCGCGGACCTTGATCTTGGGCTCCGCCGGCTGCCCCTGTTCGGCGAGGTCTTGCCAGTCGCGTAGAAGCACGCCTTCGGATTTCGGTCCGAGGCGCTCCTCACACGTGGCGTTCCAGGGGCAGTGGGCGCAGAGGCGCGGATTGCCGGGGGGCTTGGTGCCGGCAGCGCCGGCCTCGTCGTAGCGCTCCCACGCGACCATCGAGGCCAGGTAATCGTAGACTTGGTGGCGGTTGTCCCATACGTCCTGCCACGACCGTTCGATGACCCGACGCTTGGGGTGCAGATAGTAGACCGCGACATCCGGCTCGGTGTGATGCTGCTGGTCGTGCATCAGAGCGTACGTCCAGACCTGGGTCACGTCACCAGCGCTGGGCTCTGCAGGCGTGAGCTTGTATTCGAGGATGCGATGACGTCCGGTACGCCAGTCGAAATAGATGTAGTCGATGCTGCCCGTGACGCGCACGGCCTCGCCATGGTGGAGCTTGAACGTCACATCCACGGCTTTGCGAGGATCGCCGAAGAGCTTGTCGCGAAGCTCGCGCGCAGGGACGGCATTCGACAGCGCATAGTTGGCGAGGTTCGCGAGCTCCTCCAGGTACGCATGTTGGGCGGTGACGAACCCCTGTTTGAACTCGACGGGCTGGTCCTTCAGCGCGGTGAGATCCAGGCACTGCGCGTTGACGAAGCGGGCGAGCCGTTCGTGTAGGTCGCTCGGGCCCTCGGCGTCCCGCAAAGCATCGGACACTTCGGGCGCACTGGCCGCGAGCCGGTTGAACTTCTCGATGCAGCGGTGAAACAGCGCGCCGCCGGCGGGTCTGCCGCCGTCCTTCCAGAGCTGCGTCACCCGGCGCTGTTTCAGTCTGTGCCGGCGGGTATGATCGGCGTCGAAGTAGTGAACTCGCGGGCACATGGCCGCGAGCCGAACGAGCGAGACGGTGTAGTGTAGGAGCGGCATCAGGCCTTCCCCAACCACAGCAGATACCGATCCCGGCCTTCGGGTGCAGAGTGCAGAACGCCGTTACGGTGAAGCGCGTCGGCCAGACGTATGACCTGATGCACCACCGCTGGTAGCAGATCGTCGGGGCGATCCTGGTCCTCGAGGAGCTTGTTCGCGACTTCCGTCGCGGTGGCGCCGGTACGCCAGGAGAGGTAGGCGCGGATGCCGGCGTCGACCAAGCTGTCATCGAAGGGCGGCGGAGGCGGCGTCTCGGTGACCGGCGGACCTTCTTCGGTGATCAGGTCATGGAGCAGGGGGTGGGCCCGGAACTGGTCCAGGCGATGCAACGACTCCCGGAGCTCCGCCTCGGAAACGACGTGCACCTGGCCTTCGTGTTCCACCTCGAAGTCGTTCACTCGTGCTTGGCCGAGCAGAGAGACCATGGCATCGAGCTGCGCGTATTCCGCGAACGGGACATTCAGATGCACGCAATGCTCTTCGCCCCGAGCCAGCAGCGTACCGTAGTGTTCTTGTCCCTTGGCACCGCACCGCAGCGGGCGTCGCTCGTCGGTCACCAGAATGACGTGGTGCGGAGGCGAGGGGTCCTCGGCCGCCCGGCGCAACGCGTGCGTGACGGCCGTAGGGTGGGCGGCGACGATGAACACGAGTGCCGTTGTGAGGACCTCGCCGCGCCGACTCCGTTCGGTGACGACCAGATCGTAGGCGGGCGGCGGTCCCCGACGCGGCTTCGGCGGCCGCTCGAACGCAGAAACACTGTACTCCGAACGCCCGAGGCAGGCCGTCAGTAGCTCGCTCGTGAGCACGAGCAGATTGTCGGCATCCGGCGGCAGGCTGTTGGGCTCGAGCAGTCGTTCGGCTCGCCGTTCCTCCAGCTTGGTGAGGACCGCCTCGTCGACCACCTCTTCCAGCGGGCGCGCTGGAGGCCGCGGCGAGGGAGGGCCACGCCACTGCTCGAGCCACGCGTCGATGCCCTCGGATCGGGCCCGGTCCTGCTGTTCCTCCCAGCGGTCGGCGCTCCAGCGCAGGACGTCGCGGGGACGGAGCTCGACCAATTCGCCCAGGCGCGTATCGAGCCACCCGGAGCCGAGCGGAAAGAGAGCATCGCTCCGGCGCTGCGCGGCGATGGGGCCCACACCGGCGAAGGGGTCGAGGGACTCGGCGAGCCGTGCCTCGACAATCGTCCGCGCCTCCTTTGGGTTGACGGGATGGAGGTCGATTTCCACCTGTGCGATGCGATCCCACGCAGCCAGCGGAATGACCTGCCGCTCCTTGTAGTCGTACAGCGTGAGCTTCACCCCCGAACAGATCACGAGCAGATTGCGGGCGTGGTCGATGAGCGAGTGGAGGAACACCGCGAGAGCCTGCAGTTGCTCGGCGTGCAGGTTGTCGACTTGGTCCAGACAAAGCACGAGCGAGCGGCCGTCCTCGCCGAGCAGTCGGGCGAGCAGAATCACGACGCGTTCGACGGCAGCGTCGTCCGGCAGGCAATTGGTCACGACGTGGCCACTGAGCTCGCCGAGCCGCCGCGCGTGGTCCGGATCGATGGTCTCCCCCGAAAGCCACTCGATGGCGGCGTCGGCCACCTGCCGATCCGCCGGGGTGACGTCGGCGGCAGCGAGCGCCTCCATGAAGGCCACGAGTACGGCAGCGATCTGGTCGTCGAATGCGCTGTCCCGGGCAAGCTCCCGGACGATAACACGCACGCTCCGCTTGCCGTTGGGGACGGGAATGGTTCCGTTGAGCAGATCGAACAGCCGCGCCGTACGAAGGCTCGTCTTGCGGTACGAGAGCAAGGCGTTGATCGTTGCCTTGAGCAGGTAGCGTCCCATGCGTTCGGGTGAGGCCTGAAGATTGTGCAGAAAGACGTACTCGATGCATTGCTGCTCCCGAGCCCACCCAAGGAGCCGGGCCAGGAGGTGGCTCTTGCCGACGCCGGATTCGCCAAGGAGCATGACGCCCATCGCCGTGCGCTCGTGTTGAGCGGCTTCGGCGTAGCGACGCAGGCGCGCGAAGGGCTTCTCGTTGATTTGTGCGACGTCCGCGCGGACATCCGAAGGATCGCTCACGCGGTCCGAGCGAAAAGGATTGGTTTGGCAGAGCGTGCGGACGAAGTCCGGCAGCCCGGCTTGCGTCCGTTCAGGCATCGTCTCTCCTCGCTACGTAGACCAGGAGGCGCCCGGCTTCGTGGATGCCAGCGGCTTCGTCATCGGGAGAGAGCATGCTGGAGCGGCCTTCGTGCGGGCTGAGGCTGTACTGGCGCAGGCGCCGCAGGGCATTGAGGTGCTGCTCGAAGCTGGTGCGGTCATAGGTCGGGAGGGCCTCGCGCAGCAGGCGCAGCGGGACCAGGTTGCGGCCGCCGAGCTGCTGGCGAGCGGCGGCGAACGCTCGGGCGAAATGCGCGGTGAAGGCAGCGAGTGCGGGGTCATCGTGTCGCGACGGCTCGACGGGGCGGCTCGCCGGGGCCGTGCTGGTGCGCGCGTGATTGCCGGAATCTTCGAGAAAGAACAGCACTACACCGTTCTTGGTCTTCACGGCGCCGACGCCGTCTGGCCAATTGTTGGAGGCGATTCGCTGCTGAAGCGCGGCATGCAGGGGAGGCTGCTGATGGGTCGGGACCAGCTTCTTGACGTCCGTGGGAGAGAAGGCGGTCGAGGTCGTGGCCAGCCGCTTCACACGGAGCAACGACGTGAGCAGCTTGTCGCTGCCGAGTGCTTCATCCAATCGACCCAGCGGAGCAAGGCAGATAGCCTGGTGGAACACGGAGCTGGACTTGAGGCGGCCCGGCCCCAGCAGAAGAGCCGCGTCTTTTGCGAGCCGCCTAAGGTCGGCGGACTTGAGCTTGAAGCCGAGCCCCGCCTCCAACTCGCCAACGGTCGTTACGCCGGCGCGGTCGATCCATTGGAGCACCTGCGATACTTCACTGTCCCCGAGCTTTGCCACGATGGGCCTCCCAGCGAGAGAGGCCTATCATCGATCCGCGCTCGGCCTACTGCAAGACGCATCTCACGGCGGGGCTGGAATCAGGAGGAAATGATCCGGACACGGAGAACTGCCCTATTCCGTCAGGTGGCGAGACAGCGACTCAAATCGGGATGATCGTGCGCCCGGTGGGAGGCGACCTTCACACTCACGAGTCGGCGAGTTGGGACTGCGTGCGGGTGCCGTCCGACACCCACCTGCATCACGCGCGCCCGTGGCGAACACGAGGAGCGCGTCAGCGGTGCATAATGCAACCTATGGCACCGCGCTCCCCCGCACCTGCGCGTCACGGAGTCGCCGCTCTGTGGACGCTCAGCCTGTTGTTACTCGCCGGCTCGCCCGCAGACGTCGCGCCTCTCTAGCCCACCCAGCCCCGTGCATTCCCCAAGAGCAGTGCTGCAAGGTCTGCGACCAAGGCAAGGCCTGCGGCAACACGTGCATCAGCCGACGATACAACTGCCACAAAGGCCGCGGCTGTGCCTGCGATGCGGACGAAGTCTACCAGTAGGGCGTGGAGCTAGCAGGAAGAGGCGCCCCGCTGCCGCGTCTTCGCCAGTAGCTTCACCGCGACCCAGCTCGGAGTCTCGCGCGTTGCCGGCCCGAGCGACCGGAGAAAACCGGACACCGAGTGTCCGGTCGCCAGTGTCCTGCTCTCTCACACAGAGGCTCACAGGACCGCTTCCCTCGCCTCTCGAGCGCGCTGACATCCGCCCTCAATTCAGCGATTCTCATCCAATGCCCACCGCCTTTGTCATCCCCCCGTACACCGACGCCGGTGCCCGAGCGGCGCATTGCTGGTTCGATGTCGACCACGCCGCCCGCGACCCCGCGACCACCGCCTGGAAACGCCGAGCCCAGTGGGCCCAGGCGCAGTGGCGCATCTCACGCGGGTTCCCGATCGGAGCGCAGCCGTATGCAGGGGGCCCGGGAGCGACTCTGGTGGAGAGCCGACTCGAGCTCGCGTCCGCGCGCAGCAGCGCGGCCAACTTCATCACGCCGGGAGCCGCCGCGGCGGTGACCAACCGCCTGGCACTGCCGGAGCCACACCAGACACTGCTCCGAGCCCGCCTCTGGGCAGATCTCCTCTCGTCCATGCCCATGTGCTTCAACCTCTTCGGCGACCTCGCCGCCGATAGGGCGGCCGCGCGCAACGCCGTCACCGCCTGGTGGCCCGACGCTCCGGCAGGCCAAGTCCGCCTGCGTCCTTGCTGCCGGATGCGTTGCGCTGCCCATCGAACGCGACCGGTCGTCTTGCGGCATCCGGGGCACGAGGCCAGCCGCCATCCAACCAGCGGCCGACCCCGGACCCCTCCTGCGTGCGTCAACCCGTCGACGCTCTCTCCTCGCGCCATGAACGGCCCTCCCGTCTCCGGCGCCGGGATCGGTTGCGCCTCGGCTGGCGCGCTCGCCGCCGGAGCCACCACCGTGCTCGGCTCGACCGCCGCCTCCGCCGGCGTTGCCGCGGGCTCGGCCTCGGGCTCTTGCTCGCCGTCCTCCTCCGCGCGCCGGTGATTGCCATTGCCGCGCCCCGCGTAGAGCGAAGGCACGAAGCTCTCCGCGTCGCCCTCGTGAAAGCGCAAGTACTGCACGGCCCGGCGCGCCTCGGCGTACGTAGTGACGAACAGCGTGAACGCCCGCTGCCGCGTCAGCGATGCCTCGCTCGTGCGCAGCGGCGCCTGATCGCGCTGGCCAATGTTCGTGAGAAACCGCGCCACCAGCGTTTCCGCCTCCGCGAGCTCCTCCTCGGTGATGAACGGGTGACCGGCCGGCGACGTCCAGTGCGCCCGCACCACCTGCGTCGTGATCATGAGA
>JAFGIS010000306.1 GCA_016929495.1 Polyangiaceae bacterium
ACCAGCTCGGTGTCTCTGACCTCGATGTCGGCGGCGCTCTGCAGCGCGGGGGCGATGAGCCGCCGTCCCTCGTCGGCGCTGCGCGCGTAGTGCGGGGCGACGAGCCGGGTGAGATCCGTCTCCACCTGGTACGCGAGCATCTTCAGCCCGTCGGACAACCGCTTGCGGGCGGCCCGCAGCCGAACGACGCGGTCCTTGACGTCCCCGACCGAGACGCGCACGGGGAGCTTCTTGCGCCGGGCCGTCAGCTCCTCGACCCGTTCACGCGCTTCCCGCAGGGGGATGCCCAGCTCGGTGCCGTGCGCGATCTTGAAGCCGCGCATGGTCGGCCGTCGCTGTTCCGGGTTGTCGATGGCGGCGGCACCGTAGGCCGCCTCGAGCTGCGCCAGCTTCTTGCGAGCGGCACGCAGCTCGCGATCGACGGCGGTTCGCTCGGGGTTCGGCACGAGGCGCTCGGGATCGTCGGGCTCGGCGCCGTAGTCGACCAGGGCGTCGATGGCGAACTGCTGGCGCATGTACTTGAAGAAGTTCTCCTGGCGCCACCGCTCGAACATCCGGAAGGCGACCTCGGGCGCCGGCAGATCCTCGCGCGACGTCACGATGGCGGTCTGGTGGCCGTTGTCGCACAGCCGCGTCACCTGCCGCATCCGGAGCTTGCCGCCGAGCAGCTCCACCGGCTGATCGGCGAGGTGGTAGACCAGGTTGCGGCCCTCGCACACCATCACGTGCCGGACGAACTGCTCGGCTGGCAGCGCGGCGCTCTTGCCCTTGCGGTACGTGAGCACGTCGAAGCCGTCGGCGATCATCTTGCCGAACAGCTTCGGGCTCCAGCCGCCCCGATCGAAGACCACGGTCACGCGACGTTCCCCGACCACGTCACGCACCTGCTGCAGCACCGGAGGCAGGGCGCGCACGAGCGACGGGTGCGCCGGCTGCGTCACGAAGAACAGCGGGGAGCCCTCGGCGTCGTTCACCCACACGTCCTGCGTCGCCGGCAGCGCCAGTCGCATCCGCGCCACGTGCGTCTTCGGGATGTCATGCTTGCCCGCGTACACCCGCACGTGGCCGTCGACGTACAGGTAGCCGAGCGCCTCGCTGCGCGTGGCGGCGCGGCGACGGGTCAGCTCCTTCAAGAACGGCTCGACCTTCTGTGCCTGCCCCAGCACCGCCAGCTTGCGCCGCAGGGTCTTGACCTCCGGGGCGCGATCCAGGCCGAGTGTCCGCCCCAGCTCGGGGGGGGAGTACTCCTTCAGGTTCTCCGGACGCTTGATGCGCAGCAGAGCGAGAAACAGCAGCGTCATCAGCGACGTCCGCAGCCCGTAGAAGGCCGGGCCGATGCCCCCGAACGCCTTGGTGGCCGCGTCGAGTACGCCGCTCGCCACGATCATCGGCACGCACAGCAGCACCCCGGCCTTCGCCAGCCCCTCGCCAGAGGCGAACAACGGTGCCGCGTCGTCGAGCTCTCCACGACGAGCGAGCATCCGGTCGATCGCGCGGTTGCTCGGGTCGTGGTCGAGGCTGACCGGCATCGGCGCCTGAACCGGCTCGGTCACGGCCACAGGTCGGTTCGCCGCGCAACTGTCGCCCCCCGCGGCGGTCCCTTGCCGGACTTCGCCAGCTTGCTCGGCGGTACCAGCTCCGTCCTTCGGCTCCCCGACAGCTGGCAGTGTTCCTTGCGTGGCCTTGTCGAGCCCGGCCAGCAGCCCCATGCGGAGCAGCGCGGTCTTCACCGTGGCGTGATGCACTCCGAGCTGCCGAGCCATCCACCCCGGCGTGCGCCCCTCGGCGTGCCACTGCCGAATGGCCGCCTCGCGCTCCGCTCCGAGCCGTTGCCCCTTCGGCCCGCGCTTCTTCGGCAGGACGCCTTCGACGCCCCCTTCGAGGAAGCGCCTGTGGTAGCGGTGGACCGTGCGCACGCCCCTGTCGAACGCCGGAGCGACGTCCTTGGGCTTGGCGAGACCGAGTTCGAGGATCTGCGCGACCACCAGCGCCTCGGCGCCCTCGTCTTCCCGCTGGTAGCGGAACATCGGCGAGCCGGCGACGAACACGACCCGGTCCGAGCCATCCGTGTGCAGCGTGCAGCCGCCGCTGATGACGACACCAGGCGTGGGCGGTACGGCGATCAGGATGGCCTGCTGGGCGTGGGCTTCCATGCGCAAGTACATACCACATCGCGCGCGCCCACGAAAGAGAAATCTGCCAGAAATTACTGAAATACGACCGAGCGCAGCGACTCCCTCAACCCCCTGAAACTGGGGACTTCAGGCTACGGCATGTCCGGAGCTGTGGAGTTCCAGGGACTCCTCGACGCCGGGCGCGTCGAGAACCGCGCCGAGCTTGCCCGCCGCTACGGCATCACGCGGGCGCGCGTGACGCAGACCTTGAACCTGCTGAATCTACCGGCGGACCTTCAGGAGCAGATCGCGCAAGCCGAGCCCCGCCGCCTCCCTGGCGAGCACTGGGTCCGCGCGCACTTGCGGGCGCCGGGCGGGATGCGCGTCCTGCGAGATCGCCTC
>JAFGIS010000307.1 GCA_016929495.1 Polyangiaceae bacterium
GCTCGGCGGTGCCTCGCCGGAGGCGAACCCTGCCCTCGCTCACTGCAACACAGGAGCGTACCGCAACGGTCTTCCCGCCATTCTCTGCGGTTACGGAGAACCGGGTCCCCACCACTCGGACTTCTACCTGGGCAGTGACCACCGTCAGGATGTGTCCGGCTGCCAGCTTCGGCACCAGAAATGCCGCCGTGCCGAGCTCCAGCGCCAGGCGCTCCTCGTTCGGCAGACGACCGGATTTCGTCACGGTCACGCTGGTGCTCGCAGCGAGACGAGCGCGGGCTCCGTTGCGGAGCAGCAGCGCCCCCTCGCCGTGGCCGACGCGAATGCGGTCCCCGTCTCCTAGCCTTTGCCCGGCGTACGACGGTGCCGGATTTCCGGCTCGGTCCACTGTGACGACCGTGCCGGAAACCAGCGTCACCGTCGCCAACCCGAGCGACGGGGAGGGCCGAACCCATCGCCCGAGATAGAGTGCGGCCAACGCGGCCGCCAGGCTGAGTCCGACAGCGCCGACACTCCAGCGAGTCCGCCGTCTTTGCCGGGCACTCCGTTCAGCGCGGAGCCGGGGCAAGAGCTCTCTCAGCCACTCGGTCATGCGGCACTCGCGTTCGAGGCGCTCCGTTTCGGACTCGGCGGAAACCGCCGCCTGACGCAATCGGCTCAAGACCTCGGGAGCAGTCGGGTTGGGGAGGCTCATGGCGCACCTCGGCGAGCAGGGCCACAATCCAGGTCCTCGGGACGGCGAAGCTCGGCGTATTGCTGCATGAATTCGCGACGGCCTCGCACCAGTCGCGATTGCACGCTGGCCACCGACGCACCGACCATGACAGCGATGTCAGCCAGCCGGTGCCCCTCGACGTCGTGCAGGTAGAGCACCCACGCCCGGTCGGGGTTCAGCGGACCGAGGGCTCGACGGACGAGATCGAGTTCGTCCAGCGCCGCCACGTGCCGCTCCCAGCTGCGCGCGAGTTCGTGGCTATGCTCGGCTTCTTCCCCCGCGGTCTGCACGAACAACCGCCGTCGCCGGTAGCGCCGTCTGAGCTCGGCCAAGCCGACCCGCGCCGCAATGGTGCAAGCCCAGGTCGTCAGGCTGCAGCGTTGGGCGAAACGGCCGTTCATGAGGGTCCTGATGATCTGCTCGAAACTCAGTTGCAGGAGGTCATCGTGGTCTTGCTCACGCCGCCCGAGCACGCGCACCGTCGTTCGTTCGATCACCGGCAGCAGGCGCCGGTAGAGCACGCTGGCGCCTTCCGGACTGCCCGCCACCACCAGGCCAATGAGCTCGCGGTCGCTGAGCTCGCGCTGGGCCGGGCTCGCTGGGTGAGCTTCTGGCGCTGCATGTTCCGGGACTCGCGACAACGAATGACCGCCTCCAGCCAGGCTACTGGGTTGGTTGTGGCAGAGCCCACGAAGCAGGCAGCCGCTCCCGGCACAGGGCGTCAAAAAACGCGGTAGCTTGCACCCAGGGTGAGCTCTGCGGAGACGTCTCGATTGCTACCGACTGGTCGACCGGCGACCGTCACCACCTGTCCTGGGGTGGTGGTTGCTGCGACGCCGAAGAGGATCTGCGCGTCCGGAGTCAGGCGCACAGCCGAAACCACGCTCCCCCACACGGACACGTAGGAACGCTGTGCGCTCTTCGTGCCGCTGACCTCGCCGGCCTCGAGGTGAACGTTCAGCCACTCGCGACCGAGCCCCACCCCAGGTCGCAGCGCGATGCGCGCACCCAGTTCCCACCGGGCACCAACCATGCCGCCTGCCCACCACCAGTTGGCATCGAGCTCCTGCTTTCCGCTCACCGAGGGGAGCGTGATGGAGCTCGCGGGCTGGGCCATCACCCGCAGCGCGGCTCCCGCCCAAAGGAACTGGACAAAATCGAGTTCTGCCGCCATCCATCCGCCCCATCGCAACCGGCCGTCAGACAAGCCGGGGCCGGTCGCGATCCCTGTCGAGACGTCGGTGTGGACGGCCGACGTCTTGGATTGGCCGTGCCGGGAAGCGGTTGCTGCGCGCGTCGAGGTGCTCCTGCGCCTGGCCACCAGTGCCGCCTCGCTGTCCGGGGCTTCTCCCGACTGCAGCAGAGATCCGGTGACCAGCCCCGCCGCACGCCATCGCTCCACCGGCGCATCGGCCTGGTCGAAGACCAGCACGCGGAAATGCTGGGTCCCCCGGTAGAGGACCCTCATCTGTACGCGTTCCTCTGCTGTCCAACTCACTCTCGCGTCTGCTGGATCGCCGGTCCGCTGCCGACAGGTGTCGGGCGCGACGATCTGCGAACAGGCTGCAACCAGAGCAGCCGCTTCTCGTGGGTACTCGCGGCCCGGAGGCGCGTCGATCACGACAGAGTAGGTCACGCCGGGCCGAGCATATCCGGTTCATTCCCGAAACCCAACCGGCGCGGCTCGAGGCCGAGACGGCCACTGGCGCACAGTGTCTTCCCTGGCGTCCTGTGCGAGCCCGCAGCCAGCATCAGTTCGGTCTTCGCACACCGACCGCACCGCGGCGTGCGAGTGGCCGCGCGCTGGATTGCCGAGGTTGCGGTCGCGTGGTACTGCAACTCCATGCTTCGTCGTTCCGCGGGTGTGATGGTGGTGCTCACGTCCCTCGCCGCCGTCGCGGGCTGCGGGGGGAAGGCTCCAGACAGGGATGACGGTCAGGGCGCCAATCCCTCCGGCGGTTCCGAGTCCGGCGGTGGCACGAGCGTTGGCGGCAGTGGTGGGGCGGGCGCCGACGCGTCCGGCGGTTCCGAGTCCGGCGGCAACGGCGGTCCTGGCGCCAATCCCTCGGGCGGCAGTCCCACCGGCGGCACCCCGAGCTCGGGTGGCAGTCCCACCGGCGGCAGCTTGAGCTCGGGTGGCAGTCCCACCGGCGGCACCAACTCGGGCGGTGGCGGCGTCCTCGGTGGCCGGAGCTTCGGTGGCCGGAGCTTCGGTGGCCGGAGCGCCGGTGGCCAGAGCTCTGGCGGGAGCGGCGGTTCCGGCGCCGACGGCTCGGGGGGTACGGGCGCGCTCGCTGGGCAGAGCCTGAGCGGCAGCGCCGGCTTTGGCGCTGATGCTTCCGGCGGGATGGCCGCGCTGGCTGGGCAGAGCGGCGGTGGTGACGGCGGCTCCGGCAACGACGGGGGCGCGAGCGGCGCGGGTCCGGGCGTCCTCGGTCCGCCAGGCCCCGGCGTTCGGTGCGGCGAAGCCACTTGCGAGGATCCCGAGGTGTGCTGCGTCGACGCTTCCTCCCGTTCGTGCGAAGCGTCGTATTGCTCGGGCGGCGTGATCCGCGTGGTGTGCGACGACTCGGTGGACTGCCCGGGCCAGATCTGCTGTTTCGCCCCAGTCCTCGAGAGCGCGTACATGGCGACCGGCTGCTCTCCCGACTGCGGGGACTACTACATCGAGGTGTGCAAGGAGGCCGGCGACTGCAGCAACGGCGACTCGTGCCATGTCTACCGTTGCAGCGTCCCCACGGGTGCCACGGCAAGCATCACGCTCGGCCTGTGCACGGCGAGCGCGCCGACCCGCTGCGAGTAGCTGCCCATCATCCAGGTGCCGACTCGGGTGGCCAGAAAGGCTTTCCAGATGCTCCCCCAGAACTACCAGTTCCAGGGCCCCAGCTACCGATTGGGTCGAACCGAAGGTCGAACCGAAGGTCGAGCCGAGGGCAAGGCCGACTCCGTCTTGGTAGTCCTCGAGGCTCGCGGCATCGTCGCTACGGACGAGCAACGTAGACGGATCCTCGAGTGTGACGACCTGGAGCGTCTCGGTGTTTGGCTGCGCAGGGCAGCAACGGTGGCGGATGCGAGTGAGCTTTTCGAGTCGTAGCTGGGAGACCCCTCTGGGCGGCGGGCTCGTGGGCGCCGCAGCCCATCGCGCCCCCCCGGCCGAGTTGTTTCGAGTGCTCTGGGACCTCGATGCCGAGGCGCTCGATGTCACGACAGACGCCGAGTCGATCATTGCGCGGGTGCTCGAGCACGGCGGCTTGGCCGAAATCGAAGTTCTGATCGAGCTCTATGGTCTCGTGCGTATCCACCGGTCCTTGCGCGCTACGGCGCATCCCATAGTGAGCGCACGCGCGGCTTCTGGCGTGCCTTTTTCAGAGCAGGGGACGAGGTATGCAGCAGCCCGCCATCATGGCGCCAGAGCAACGTCGCGCCCTGGATCGACTGAGTGAAATCGAGGGTACGCAGGGGTTCTACCTCTGGCACGCGCGTTGACGTCCTTCGAAGACGCGGAGAAGGACCCTGCGTTCCCGGCCGGAATGAGCCAGGGCCTCTGGCGCGAGTTGAAGGCACACTTCGAAGCGCACGGTCCCGACCTGCTGCCCATCGCACGCCCCGCGGGGTGAGGGCGGATCCACGCGGCGCGCCTGCAGTGGATCCGCGCCATCAACGGGCTGCGCGGCGTGGCCGATCTCGGAGCGCTGTCGGACGCGGAGCGCCAGGCCATCTTTGGCGCCATCGACACGGCCGAAGCCAAGGCCGACCAGCGCGTCGCGCGCCGGCAACCGAGCCAGCTGGAAACGGACGTGGCGGCGGAGATCGAGGCCGGCGCGACGCCCGCGACGCCGAGCGCGTAGGGGGTCCGGGGGCGGGCGCAGGAACGCGCGCCCGCGTCCAGCCGACCCACGGGCGCCGCTGGTCGTGACTATCCGTGATCGATCGTCCACGCGTCGAACGGCGCGGTCCCGGCGCCGACCTGGTAGCAACGGATCGTCGCCAGGCTGTCGACCACTCGCACGTGGCAGAACGTGTTCACCGATGCCTTCGACGCCACCACGTTGGTCGTGCAATTGTACGTGTCGGTCCGGGGCTTGCCATCCGAGTCCACGCCGCTCACGGTCCGGTTGCCCGAGACGAGGGCCCGCGGACCGCCGCCCACCGCCCCGACTTCCACGTGCACCGTGCCGCTCCCATCGCTGGTGCACACGATGCTGCCGGTGATGGCATCCTTCTTCGCACGGCAGCGTCGGGTGTACACGTGCGTGTGTCCCGAAAAAACGGCGTCGACGTTCTTCAGTTCCGCCAGGTGAAGCCACGGCAGGGCGCTGCCGTTGCCCGCGTGGATGCTCGTGCACGAGTAGACGGGCCGATGGTAGAAGACGAATCGGAACTGGGCTGTGGAGCCGTTCAGGGCTTGCCGAAGCGCGGCGGTCTGCAGGCCGGCGGCGTGCTCGCTGTCCAGCATGGCAAACAGCACATTCTCGTACGTGACCGTGTAGTAGATCCCGTCGGGAGCGCTGTACCCCAGCCCAGCCTGGCCCGTCATGTGGTTCGTCCAGTTGCCGTACCAGCTGGCTCCCCCATAGACATCGTGGTTGCCGACCGCACCGAAGTAGCGCGGCTCGTCCCCAAAGGCCATTGCCGTGGGATCGACCAGAACGCCAACGGCTGCCACATGGGCATCCCATTCGGCCGAGGTCGCGTTGTTCGTGTGGTCTCCGATGCTGAACGCGGCGATCGGTGCGGGATCGATCGCGGCCATTTGGGCCATCGCCGTCGTCAGAGCCGATGGGCTCGTGACGTGGGAGTCCGACCAGATGAAGAAGCCGAAGTCCGGGCCACTGCCACCCGCACCCCCTGCGCCCCCCGCGCCAGCGGTGCCGCCCGTGCCGCCAGCCCCGGCTTCGCCGCCAGCTCCACCCGCACCGCCTGTGCCCTCGCAGCCGTTGTCGACGAGCCCGTCGCAGTCGTTGTCCAGAAGATCGTCGCAGATCTCCGGCGAGGGAAGGGTGTTCTGGACGCACGTGAGGTTGGTGCCGACGCAGGTGGGCGTCCCGGCAGCGCAGACTCCGGGCAGACCGGTGTCGCAGGCGACTCCCA
>JAFGIS010000308.1 GCA_016929495.1 Polyangiaceae bacterium
CGGTACGCGGTCGAGGCCGGCGCCAAGGTCATCCTGGCGTCGCACCTCGGCCGCCCGAAGGGCAAGCGTGCGCCCGAGTACAGCATGCTTCCGGTGGGCCAGCACCTGGCCGAGATCACCGATTGGGACGTGCTCGTACCCGATGATTGCATCGGCGACGCTGCCAAGAAGGTTGTGAGCGACCTGCGCGCCGGCCAAGTCTGCTTGCTCGAAAACGTCCGCTTCCACCCCGAAGAAGAGAAGAACGACGAGGGCTTCTCGCGCCAGCTCGGGGAGCTCTGCGACGTGTACGTCAACGACGCGTTCGGCTCGTCGCATCGCGCTCATGCGTCCACCCACGGGCTGGCCGCCATCAAGCCCGTTCGTGGTATGGGCTACCTCATCAAGAAAGAAATCGCGTCGCTCGGCAAGGTTCTCTCGGATCCGGACAAGCCGTTCGTCGCGATCCTCGGCGGCGCCAAGGTCAGCGACAAGATCGGCGTCATCGAGTCTTTGCTCACCAAGTGCCAGGCGCTCTGCATCGGCGGCGCCATGGCGAACACGCTGCTCGCGGCCAAGGGCCTCGACATGAAGGCCTCCAAGATCGAAACCGATCAGCTGCCGCTCGCGCGCACGCTGCTCCAGAAGGCCGAGAGCAAGGGCGTGGCCGTGGTGCTTCCGACCGACGTCGTCGTGGCGGCCAGCATCGAGGCCAAGGAGGGACAGATCGTCCCCGCGGGCACCGTCCCCGATGGGATGCTTGCGCTCGACATCGGGCCGGCCACCTCGGCCGCTGTCGCGGACAAGATCCGCACGGCCAAGACCGTGGTCTGGAACGGACCGATGGGTCTGTTCGAGAACGCGGCCTTCTCGGCGGGCACCTTCGCGGTGGCCAGAGCCATGGCCGAGTCGCCTGCGTTCACCGTGATCGGTGGTGGCGATAGCGCTGCAGCGATCCGTGCCGCGGGCGGCGGGCTCGAAGACAAGATCAGCCATATCTCGACCGGCGGTGGGGCTTCACTCGAGCTACTCGAGGGCAAGAAGCTGCCGGGCATCGAGATCCTCCGAGGCTAGGAAAGGTGAAGGCCGTGGGAACCCAACGGACTCCGCTCATCGCGGGCAACTGGAAGATGTACATGGGCGGCCGCGCCGGCCACGAGCTGGCACGTGGCGTCGCCGAACGAGCCAAAGGCGTGGGCGGCGTCGACGTCGTCGTCGCCCCACCGCTGACCGTTCTCGCGGCCATCGCACACGAGCTCGAAGGCAGCAGGGTACAGGTCAGCGCACAGAACCTCTACCCGAAGGACGAGGGAGCGTTCACCGGCGAAGTGAGCGCTCCGATGCTGCTCGAAGCCGGGTGCAAGTGGGTCATCATCGGTCACAGCGAGCGGCGGCAGTACTTCGGCGAGACGGACGCGTCCGTCGCCGAGAAGGTGGCGGCCGCCCAGAAAGCAGGGCTTCGCCCGATCGTGTGCGTGGGCGAGCTGCTCCCGGAGCGCGAAGCGGGCAAGACGCTCGAGGTGGTCTATCGGCAGGTCGACGCGTTCAGCCGGATCCTGGGCGACCAACCCGGCTTCGGCGTCATTGCCTACGAACCAGTCTGGGCCATCGGAACTGGCAAGGTGGCCGGTCCGGAACAGGCGCAGGAAGTTCACGCAGCGATCCGGCAGAGGTTGACGGGACAGTCGGCCGAGCTTGCGTCGGCCACGCGGGTGCTCTATGGCGGCAGCGTCAAGCCGGACAATGCGGCGGGACTGCTCGCTTGCCAGGACGTCGACGGCGCGCTCGTCGGCGGAGCGTCGCTCAAGGTGGCCGACTTCGCGGCCATCATCGAGGCTGCGGTCTAGCGCTGTGCGACGGTCCGGGTCAGGCTACGTTCCTCTGCCATGGCTGAACTGCTCACCACGCCGCTCACGGTCGTGCACATCATCGCGTGCATGTTTCTCATATTGGTCGTCCTGCTTCAGCCGGGCAAGAGCGGCGGTCTCGGTGCCTTCACCGGGGCCGCTGCTACGCAGGTGTTCGGCGGTCGCGGCGCGGGTAACATCTTGACGAAGATCACCTGGGTGACGGGTACCGTGTTCTTCGCCACCAGCATTTCGCTCGCGTACCTCTCGACGACCGAGGACGCTGCGCTGGCCGAGCACTCCGCCCAACAATCCGACTCGGCCCCCGCCAAGCCGAAGGCAGAACCCAAGAAAAAGCCCGCGTCTTCCGGACCGCACCCCTCGGCGCCAGCGAAGTGAGCCTCCGTCCGCGCGAGGCCTCGGCATCGCGCGTGCCGAGCGGCGCGGTCAACAACGCGCGCTTCTGGGCCGGGTGTGTCGCGCTGGTGCTGCTGACGCGGCTCGGCGTGTCGCTGGTTGTTCTCGCGAGCGGCTTTCGTGCGGTGAGCGACGACGACTTCGCGCGTGTCGTCATTGCGCAGGGCTTCGCGGCGTCGCCGACGCTCGATCCGAGCGGCACGAGCTGGCTTCCCATGCCTTTCTGGTGGACCGGAAGCGCCATGATGCTCTTCGGCAGCTCGCTGGAGGTGGCTCGCTTCACGGCGCTGGTGACCAGCGCATTTGGAGCGGTGCTCTTGCTCGTTGCTGCTCGATGGCTTGCCCGCAGTGCCGTGGGCGCCCTGGTCGGCGCGCTCCTCGGGTGTTTGGTCCCCTATGGCTCCTGGCTCGGCGTTGCCACAGTTCCCGACTACGTGGCCGCCGTGCTCATCGTCGTCGCGGCAGCCTCCGCGGCCACGCCCCAGCCGCGTCGCCGGCTCGTGGGCGCCCTGGCGCTCTTCGTGGCAACGCTCTGCCGCTACGAGGCGTGGCCGGTGGCTGGCGGTTGGGTCCTATGGACGGCCTGGGACGCGTGGCGCGCGCAGCCGCCGCTCGATCGGGCGGGGGCCGATCGTCCCGGTTCCCGCGTGCGGCTGCTGCTTCTCGTGGCCGCGCTGGTCGGGGGCGCGGGTCCGGCGCTGTGGCTCTTGCACGGAGCCCTGCAGCACGGCGACGCCTGGTTCTTCGTGACACGGGTTGCCGACTACCAGCGTTCGCTCGGCAGGGACGCGGATCTGGCCCGCTCCGCGGTGGCCGGTGTGCCATGGGCGCTGTTTTCCACCGAGCCGGAGCTCGCCGTCTTGGCGCTCGGGAGCGCATGGGCCGTATGGCGGCTGCGTCCTACGTATCACCACGGATTTGCCAGGCCCATGCTGCTCGGTCTGGCTCTCGTTGTGTTTCTCGTCGCAGGTTTGCTGCGCGGTGCGGCCCCAACTCACCACCCGGAGCGAGCGCTGCTTGGCATCTGGCTCATGGCCGCGCTGTTCGTGGGCGACTCGCTCGTAGCCCTCTGGAAGTGCCTCGACGTCACCGCGCGCTGGAGGCTCGCTGCCTACTTCACGCCGGTTTTCGGCTTGGCGTGCCTGTCACGCGACTGGCTCGTGCGGGTCGACGCGTTCGTGGATCGCTCGCAGGAAGTCAGCATCGGCCTGGTCGCCCGCAGTCTCGCGTCCGACGGCCGTGTGCTCGTTGACACCCCCGACTACGGGTTCTTCGCGGTCATGGCAGCGTTGGGCGCGCCCGAGCGCGCGCGGCCGCTCGATGACCGCGATCCACGTCATCCACGCGGGACCAATCCGTTTGCTCTGCCGTCGGCGCTGCGTCGGGCCATCGAACAGCGCGGCGGTGCGCGCTGGCTCGTCGTGACCCGTGCGCACGCGAAGGTCGCGAGCCGGCTCGGAGCCGAAAGGGCGAGCACCTCGAAGTTCGTGCTGTTCGATCTCGACGGGTGAGACGGCGCTCGTCGGCCCGGATCTGCGGCCCGGAGGCCGGCTCGCCCTCCCGACGACGCAACGCCGTTTCCGTCGTTCGGCCCGTGCGCCGACCTTGGCCATTAATTCGCGGTGGGTGACCCCGGGTAGCTACCATCAACTCGGTGCTTCGTCTGTTCAGTGCTCGGACGGTCGAGCTCGTCGTGCTGCTGTTTGCAGTCCTCGGCTTCATGTTCGTGCCCCTCGGAAAGCGCACTGGGTTCGAGCATGCGCGAGCGGTGCTGTCCACGAGCGCGGCCGTCGAAGCAGGCCAGGAGCTCTATGGTGCGATGGTTCGGGTCGGCGACCGGCTGCGCAAGGCTTGGCAGCCCACCGCCGCCACGCCGCCTGGCCCCGTTCCCGCTCAATGGCGCGGAACACGAGGCTCTCGACGACTCCGGACAGCACCGGCGGGACCGCGAGATGCGGGGGCGGCGGACGTGAGTCTGTGAAACGTCGCCCGCCCGGCGGACGCTATGGCGAAACCACCCGATGTATCACCACCGGATCGATCGGTTCCTGGTTCGGGTCGGTCGTGACGACAATGATGTTCGCTGCGTCCGCTACCAGTGGCGTGTCGAAGGCGCACGTCTCCGGGAGGGCCAAGAACCGGTTGAGCACGCCGTTTCCGATGGCGTCCCCTGGCGCGGCATTCGCCAGGCGCGTCCCGGTGACCGATCGCGCACCGTCGATCTCCGAAAGCCCGGCGTCGGTGATCAACTCGTACATCTCGTCCACGCCGTCGGTGCTGCTGAGCACGAGCACCGTGCCGCCGGCTCGCGTGAACGAGTCCAGCGTCTCGGCCCAGGCGCTTCCGATGCTGCTCAGGGTCCCTTCGGGCGCGTCCGGTTGGTCGTGCACGATGAGCACGTCGAAGTCGATCACATTGAGATCCTGTACCACCTGCTGTGACGAGTCCGCCACATCGAGGCTGTACGGGCGTCCGGCGGCGATGGACTCGATGGCGTTGGCGACTCGGTCGACCGCGCGAGTCGAAGCGTATTGTTCGTAGCTCAGGATCCGGACCGCCGTGATCTGGCGGAAGACCGAGTTGCCCAGCAGGACATTTTGCTGGTCGGCCATCGACTCGAGATTCATGCACGCCAAGATGATGTCTCCGGCTTGCGCCCCGACGCAGGTTCCTGCCTGGCACAGCCGGCTCGGGCAGCGGTGACCGCACTTGCCGCAGTGGTCCGGATTGCTCTGCAGGTCGACGCACTGACCGCTGCAGTCGACCAGGGGATCCTCGCAGCGCGGCACGCACTGGTACTCCCCATCGACCGGGGAACACACGGGTGTGCTGCCTCTGCAGGCGGTGTAGCAGTCGCCGCATTGGTCTGCCGTACGGAACGGCGGGATGCATCCACTACCTCCCGCTCCAGCATTGGCCACATTTCCGCTGCCCGCGTCAGCTCCGCTGCGGCCACCCGTGGCGCCCGTCCCGCCTTGGCCGCCCGTGGCGCCCGCCCCGCCTTGGCCGCCCGTGGCGCCCGCCCCGCCTTGGCCGCCCGTCGAGTCGTTGCCGCCCGCTCCGCCGGCCGTGTGACGACCACCGCTTGCGCCGCTGCCGGCGCTGCCGCCGGTGTGACGGCCTCCGGTCCCATACTCACCCCCGACCCCGCCGGCTGCAGCGTGGCCACCATCCCAGGACGCGTCCCATTCACCGAACACGTCGCCTTCGGCGTCTTGGCCGCCGTCCTTGTCGTTGCCTTGCCCTGCGTCTGCGGAGCTGCCTTGCCCGCCAGCGTTCGCTCCTGCCTCCGCGGAGCCATCCCGACTGCCGCCGCACACACCATCGCGGCAGGTCACGCCGCTGCGGCACTCGTGCCCGCAGCGGCCGCAGTTGTGTTCATCCGTCTGCAAGTCGACGCAGTCGCCGTCGCACCAGCTGAGACCTGAGCGGCAGTCTCCGCCCACGACACCGCTCGTCGTGCAGCTCGAGGGCGACATGAGTCCCAGCACAGACGCGGGAACCATGGCGGCGGCAACAAACCTGCCGAATCGACTGCGGCGACCGGCGCTTCTCGTCGCTTTTTCGTGGCGTTCCGTGCGACGCAACGCTGTGGCAGGGCGGCTCTTTGCGTGCGATGAGCGCTTCATGGCGCCTCCTGTTTCCGAGGCGGTACGGACGGACGTGAAGCGTCGGGCTTGGCTTCGGCAGCGGGCTTTGCGGACGGCTCCTGCGGTGTCTTCGCAGCCTCTTCCAGTAGATCCGGCGCGGGCGCTCCGGAGGTCGGCTGCTCCGGTTGACCCGGTTTCACCTCTCGCTCGCGCGTTACCTTGAACTCCACGCGACGCTCGAGATACAGGGCGTAGTCGTCCTCGTCGGTGACGACCGGACTCGTTTCGCCGAGCCCCACGGCACTGAGTCGTCCTGGCTCGATCCCTTCCTTGACCAGGAAGTCACGTACCGAGTCGGCGCGCGCCTGGCTCAGTTTCAGGTTGTACGACGCCGATCCTCGCGGATCCGCGCGACCGACGATTTCCACGTGCACGTACTCCGGATGGTCCATGATGAGCTTGGCCAGGCGCCGCATCAGACCATGGCTGTCCCGCAGAATGACCGCGCTGTTGGTCGGGAAGTGGATGCGGTCGTCGAGCAGGATCTTGTCACCCAGTACCCGTACCTGCTCCTCGTCCGGACACCCGTCTTCGTCAGCGTACCCGTTGACCGTCTCCGGTTCGTTCGGGCACCGGTCCTTCACGTCCGGGATGCCGTCCTTGTCATTGTCCAGATCGGGGCAGCCGTCCGAGTCCTGGAACTCGTCGTAGTCCTCCGGGTCGTTCGGGCATTGGTCGACCGGATCCAGGATCTTGTCCTGGTCGTTGTCGTCCTCGGGGCACCCGTCCTCGTCCTCGAACCCATCCTTGTCTTCTGCCACGCAGGGACAGGCATCGGATGTGTCAGCAATGCCGTCGTGATCGTTGTCGAGATCCGGGCACCCGTCCTCGTCTTCGAACCCGTCCATGTCTTCCGGGTTGTCGGGGCAGCGATCCACCGAATCCCTGATGCCGTCGTGATCCCGATCGCCGTCGGTCTTTTCGACCACGCCCGGCGAGCCGAGGCCCATGTGAACGCCGACGAGAAGCACATTGGCGTCGTCCGGACGCGGCTCGGAATTCGGCTGAAACACGTGCATCCAGCCTGCGGTCGGACCCAGAACGAACCGCCCGCGCGACAGCGCGAAGTCGTACCCGAGCCAGGCGTCCAGCATCGGGCGCGTGAGCCCGCCGGTTCGGGTCACGCCGCCAGCGGCCGCCAGCCACAACCCGGATCCATCCGAGGGCTGCGCGCTCGTCCACTCGAGTGGAGCCAATCGCACCCCGAGAGCGCCATGCAGCGCAGCAGAGCTACCGAGCGGTTCGAGCGCCGGATCCTCCGGCGTTTTGCCGCGCCACAGACGCAGGTAGCCCACTTCGAGCTCTGCCCCGAGGCCGCGAGTCAGTCCGAGCTCCACCGCCCCGAGCCCGGCTCCGCCCCACGACAACTCCTTCTGCTGATGCCCTCCCAGAGCGTGCCCGCCTGCCACGATCACATGCGGTCGCAGCCCAGCCGAGTCCGCACGCGCGCTGCTCGCCGCCGTGACCAGCGCGCCCACACTCGCTCCGACGAAAAACAGGGCAAAGCGCATAAGATCGCCCGAGTCTCCAGACACCCACAGATCGGTTCGGCCCGGGAGCCACTTAATCCCCGCTGGACGTTCGCAGTCTGCATTCCCTATTCCTCCCCACGTTCGGCCTTGTGGCCGTTCAAGCGCACACGACGCTTGCCCGCGTGCTTCCCATGGCCCGCCCGCAGGGCCACCATGGTCGATCATGTCCTTCGCGCGGAGCCGCAGGGCGCGTCTGGTCGAGCTGGTCCTCGTTTCGTCCTCGAGTTGCTCCTGCGGTCATGGCGCAAGCTGGGCAGACGACGAGCTGCCCCACAGCGTATCCGTCGACCTGCTCGGAGCCGTCATCGCGCCGGTCAAGGCCGACAAGACGCCTTGGGACGGCGCCGGCAACCTGCCGGGCAGTGTGGGCAGCGCACTGGCGGACGCGTTCGAACAAGCGCGCCCCTACGAGGCCGTGCTCAGCGCGCTCGCCTCCCTCGTCGCCTCCGCGTTCGACAAGCCCGACCCATCGGGCACCGCCGAACCCCGCGGCACCGTGCTTCCCACCCTTCGGCTCGATTCTGCCTCCGAGAACACGCTCACCCCCGTCTGGAGGCCCACGCCGCGCTGGCGCGGACTGCCCCTGCGTCCCGACGTTCAGCTCCTGGTCGCCCTCGAAGACCAGGACGTCCTCGGCAGCGAGCCCATCGAAACCGTCAGCATCGGTCATTCCGACCTTGCGACTTCGCTGCGCTCCGGCGGGGTCTATCCCGTCGACGTCCACAAGCAGGGTCGAGGTCAACTGCTGTTCGTCACCGTGCTCGTGACACCCTCCCGGAGCGAGTGACTACCCGCGTAGCGTGCGCACGGCGCGAAGCACGGCTTCGGCTACGTAGTCCACCTCCTCGTCCGTGGTGAATCGACCAAGCCCGAAACGAAGCGCGCATCGCGCGAGCTTTTCGCCCGCGGTCGCTCGGATCACGTGGCTTGGCTCGAGTGCGAGGCTGCTGCAAGCCGAGCCGCTCGAGATCGCCACGTCGCGCTGGAGCTCGCTCAGCAAGGCGGCGCTGTCGAAGCCGACGACGGAGAGATTCAGGTTGCCCGGAAGTCGCTCAGCCGGATGCGTTGCAGCGTGCCCGTCTCGAGCCGCGCCCTGCTCGACCGCGGGTCCGTTCAGCACGATGTCGTCGGCGCCCTCGACGATGGCGCGATACAGCCGATCTCTCTGCGCCCGGACGCGTTGTGCGTCGGCAGCGCCCGTTTCAGCAAGCAGACGACATGCTGCACCCAGACCGACGATTGCAGGCACGTTCAGGGTACCGGAACGCATCCCTCGCTCGTGCCCACCGCCGTCGAGCCCGGCGGTGAGTCGTACTCGAGGTCCGTTCCCGCGGACGTAGAGCGCCCCAGCCCCCTTGGGCCCGTAGAACTTGTGCGCCGAGAGCGATGCCAGGTCCACGTTCATGCGCTGTACGTCGAAGCCCGTCGACCCGAGCCCCTGGGAAGCGTCGCAATGTAGCAGTACCCCCCGAGCGCGCGTGATCGAGCCGATTTCTGCGATCGGCTGGATCGTACCGATTTCGTTGTTGGCGAGCATCACCGACACGACCAGCGTTCGATCGGTCATGGCCCGCTCGATATCGGCCGGGTCCACTCTGCCGTCCGGGCCGACCTTGACGGTGCTCAGCGCAAGTCCCAGCTGCTCGAGTCGTCGGCACACATCGAGCACCGAGTGATGCTCGACCACGGTCGTAACGACATGATTCCGGCGTTGTCGGTAGTACTCAGCCACCCCCTTGAGCGCGAGGTTGTTCGCTTCGGTGGCGCCCGATGTGAAGACGATCTCCGACGCACTCCGTGCTCCAATGAGCGCGGCCACCGACTCGCGCGCGTGGTCCACGGCCGTATTGGCCTCCCACCCGAATGCGTGTTGGCTCGCGGCGTTGCCAAACACGGTCGAGAAGTAGGGTATCATCGCCTGGAGCACACGCGGATCCACCGGTGTCGTGGCGTGGTGGTCCATGTAGACCGGGAGCTTCATGGCTGGCGCCGCACAACGTACAGCCCGTGACCGGGTTCGGGCAGTCGGGCAATGCACCCCCAGTTTCGTCCCGCGGCGCGGGCAGCGGCCAGTGGGCCCGATGCTTCGACCGAGACATCTGACTGCCCCCACGACCTCCGCAGAAACCTGGAAAATCGCGGTGATGCACGTGCGCCGAGCCTTCCGGGTGCCTTGACAGACCGTGGGAGCGGGCTAGAATACGCCCCCTGACGCGCGGTGGAGCAGTCTGGTAGCTCGTCGGGCTCATAACCCGAAGGTCGGAGGTTCAAATCCTCCCCGCGCAACCAAGAGAACGTGAGGGCGAAACGACGACGCCCGCTGGGTGAAGACACCAGGCGGGCGTTGACGCGTCGGGGGGCCCATTGTTTGCGGCGTGTGCACGCGACGCGCGACTTGGGGACGGGCGCACAAAGAGTCGAAGGGCGAATTGTTGGGGCGCTGTGACGGTCTCTGGGGGAGCGGTCTCTTGCTCTTTGGGGAGAGAGTCGACCCACGAGTTATGACGCGGGGTGGGGAGGTGTGGGTAGCGGGTTATGAGGACGCGGCCGGGACGCGGGGAAAGCGCGGGGCGGCGAGTTGACCACGGGCTTCGCGATCCAGCGGGAATCGTGGGGTTGGGGCGGGGGACGTAGATACACCGGGTGCGCGGATACACCCCGGACCCGTCGCAGTTCCGATCGCGGCTGCCTGCGACCGGTGAACGTGAACTTGAAGCACCGGATGCCCTTGGCCGACACCCGCTGGCTCTGTTGCGTGCCGCCTGCCAGTGTCATCTGCCCGGTCGAACCGGAACGGACGCACGCATTCGGAGTCTTGTCGCAACGGCCTCATAGACCTGGACGCCAGTCTCGGGTGCGACCTCGATCGACACGATCAAAGCATAGGGCACCGGTTCTTCCAGAGTCCCCGCCTCCTCCGAACAGGAGATAGCGAGCTCAAGCGCGCCACCGTTGTCGGTGCTGATCACGGGACCGTCGCAGTCCCCGGCCCAAAGCGGAGTAGGCGGCAGGGAGATCAGACCTCTGCGGAATAGCACGTTGGTCAGCACGCGCTGGAGGAGGGGCGCCGTCAGAGCTCAGAGCACCAATCGTGAGTCCGTTGAGGGTTTCGGCCGGACTCAGCAGTCCCCGATGCCTTGATTCCCTCCCCAAAGACGAAGCGGAGCATGGCCGCGTCGTCCGCACAGTGGTGTGGAAGTTCGGTGTTGTAATTGCCGGCGCTCACAATGAAAAGCAACTGATGCTTCCAAGCGAGCCAATCGAGCAGCCGAGCGAGGGGACTCTTCTTCTTGTTCTTGGACATGGGTCACTCCAGGCGCTTGTACGCCTTATCGGGGGTGTCCAATCGGGGGATCTTCAGATCGGGGTCCACCGCACAGAGCAGATTGACCGCACGCTCTGAGAGCGCCTAGCCTAGGTGCACCATGTCGAGGCCGATAAAGACTCCGAAAACTCTAGTTTTACCGTCCCAACCGCTGATCGTCAGCGTGGCGGCTTTTCTGTACTATCTGGTGTGCGTCGGATCCATGTGGACCTGGAAGGGTACGGAAGTCGCCTCGTTGGTGATTGCAGGCGTGCTCCTGGGGCTCACCACGTTGGTGGTCCACTTCTGCCTGCTTGGCCGCAACTGGGCGCGGATCCTGCTGGCGATCATGGGCGCGATCAACCTTCTGTATCTCGGATGGTTCGCGTACGGTCTGGTCAGCGCCATCGGGCAGGGGAAGCAGATTGGGACCGGGCCGGCCCTCGCTCAAAGTGTGGCGGCTCTGGCGGCCTCGATTGCATCCATTGCGGCGTCCGTCATGCTCTTCATGTCGCCTGCCAAGGTCTGGTTCCACCAGGCGAAATTGAGTCCGGCGGGGTGGTTCTCTCGGCCGCGCGTCATGCTAGCTACAGGAGTAGCGCTGACTGCCATGTTGGCCATCGGGGTCGCCAGGCATAATGACGAGGAGAGCCCGACGCTCCCCGCCGAGGTCGTGGTAGACATTCGGAACCAGCTTGCGGAAACTAGCGCCGAATTGGCAAAAATCGACGATCTTCTCAAGAAGCTGGAGACGGGCGCCCCGGGAACGCGCGGCGCTTCCCTGACGCGCGGGCTCCGGATGCAGCGCGGAATGCTGGTGGAGCGCGGCGTCACGATCTACCGTGACGTCCATAAGCGCTATCCGCAGTTGTTGGAGCAACAGCGGTTTGCCGTGGCCAGCATGATCGGGAACGCGCTGGGGATGAACGCCAAGTACTACCTGGCGTTGGAGAGCGTCTCAGAAGAGCGCGGTGGTATTATCACCAATCCAGGGTTCGCCCTTAATGATACGAGTCAGAACCTGCCGGACCCGGAATGATGAGCGATTCAAACGCTCACGACCGCCGCTTAAATCTGGCGTTCATCAGCTACCGAACTCGCGACGACGACGTCCACGGCTGGGCGGGGGCGCTGCGCCACGCGCTCGAATATTTTCCGGTCACCGGACGCATTTGCCGGGAAAGCAAACGGGAAAAAACCCCGACGCACGTTCGTCCCATCTTCATGGACAGACTCGCTCTGTCGATTGAAGGCGGTCTCGACCAACAGATCCACAATGAGTTGAAACGCTCGGAGCACCTGATCGTCGTCTGCTCGCCGTCCGCGAGACAGTCAAAGTGGATCGCCCGCGAGGTGCGCGATTTTTGCAGGACCGGGCGGCAGGGGAACATCCATGCCTATCTCGTCGACGGTCCGGCGGACGCAGGGCAATGCATTCCGCTCGGGAATCTACCCAGGAAGCTGCGGGCGCTGCTGGACGCGGGCGCTCTGGATCTCCTGGATGCGCGCTTCGATGCCCAGGATCGCCGGTGGCTGCGGCGAAGGTTCATGATGTGTTGCCCGCGGGCACGCTACTGGCTTTCGGCGCCGCACATTGAAGCCCTCTGCCAGATCGTGGGCATCCTGTTGCAGGCCGATTACGCCACCGTTCGCCGGGAATACCGGCGCTGGCGCGTCCGGCGGCTGGCTTCGGCGCTCGGCGTCGTACTTCTTGCCCTCATGGGCGTGTGCCTTTTCGTGCACTTCCGTGAAGCATTACGGGTGCAGCAGGCCCGCGAGCAGTACCGAACCGACATCGCTGCAGTAGAAAGCGCCTGGGAAGCCGGTCAGGCGTCGCTCGCACGCAAGTTGCTTTTAGCCACCGGAGCTTCGCCGTATCGTGGTGCCGAATGGCGGTACCTGCGGCACGAACAGGCGCTATGTCGCCAAGTGTTCACCGGGCACATCATGTCGACCGTTGATCTCATCGAATACTCCCCGAACGGGGAACGGCTCTTGACCCATGGGGGCGACCATGCGGCTAAGGTGTGGGAGTCCAGGTCGGGGAAGAGGCTGGTCGCCCTGAAGCCAACCTCCGGCTACCTGGTCGATGCGTGCTTTCTCTCGGACGACGGTGTGGTGACCGTCGACGAGCAAGGACACCTCGAGACCTGGAAAATTCCCAGCGGCAAGCGCATGGACGCCGCCGATTCGGGCGTGCTCGACATCACTCGCATCGCTTGTGCGCCGGGTGGTGGCACTCTGGCACTGGGCGACAAGGCGGGGCACGTGTGGCTGAAGGAGACGAAAGGACAAGCAACCCGGTTGTCGTACGTTCATCAAGGACCGATCCGCGATCTGGCGTTCTCCGGCGACGGGGCCGTGCTCGCCACGGCCGCCGCAGATGACACCGTCGTGGTCTGGTGGACTTCTTCGCGTGCAGTGATTCGAATGCTCACCCATCCTTCCTTCGTGAAAGCTGTCAAGCTTTCACGCGATGGGGGGCGGCTTTTCACCTCCGCCGACGACGGCAAGGCCCGGGTCTGGAATCTACTACAACCGGGTGAGCCCCGGGAGATCAGGGTCGAGCCCCCGGCGCGGTCCATCGCCCTTTCGCCTCAGGGCAACTGGGCCATGACGGGCGATGCCGACAATGCGGTGCGCGTCTGGAACAGCGAAACTGGGGTGCTCCTACTCACGTTGCGCGGGCACGCCAAGCCGGTGACCGCGGTTGCCGCTGCACCCGATGGACAATCTATGGCCAGCGGCGACGCGCAAGGCGAGTTGCGCGTCTGGCGCCTCGCACCCGACGATCTCCCCAACGCAATGCCTGAGATATCTCTCGCGGTGTCGAACGACAGCAAGATGTACTTCTTTGGCAATTCAGGCGAGGTGCGTGGCCTTCCGAGACATGAATTGCTGCTCAAGATACCGCCAGCGAACCGCCCGGCGCGACGGGGAGCCTTCTCGCGGGACCAAACGCATCTCTTGGTCACTGACGAGGAGGGGCTCGTGACCGTGTGGAGCCTCTCGACGGGAAAACCAGAAGGTGAATTCGTGCTTCCAGATGCCCAGCAAGTGCAGGCCGCGTATCTGCCGAATGACCCGGCTTTCGTCATTTGCACCCGGCAGGGTGTCGAGCTGCGGGATGCCGCGAGCCACAGCATCATCCGTACGCTCGCCTCTGGAGGTGGACTGGAGGGCGTGATGGCCGTAGCGCCGGACGGACAGCGGGTGGCGGTCGCCCGTGGTGAGGCGGTCGAGGAAATCGCCGTCGCGACCGGCGCGGTGAAAGGTAAGCGGCGTCTGCCCGTCGGAACGACGACAACCAGCCTCACCTACTCATCCGACGGCGCGCGGCTGGTCGCAACTGCGCTCGCGCCGCGCGGTGCCACCGTGGCGTACCTCTTTTCTGGAGACGCGGAGACCCCATCGCTGGAAATCTCCGAGCCGGGGCGCAATCTCTCGGGTGCGTCGTTCCTCGACAACGGCGCGCGCGTCGTGACGAGCTGGAATCGAAGGCTGACAATCCGGGACAGCGAAACGGGTAGTATCATGCTCCAAGTGCCGCTTGCGGACCAGTATGACGAAGCGCCTGCGAGCGTGGCGCAGTTGGTGGTCTCGCGCGACGAGTCCCGCATCTTCGTGACAGGTCGTCACTGTCAGCAATGGTTCATCCCCTCGGCGGCCGACGCCCCAGACGGAACGTCGGAGCCATGAGCAAATCGGAACAAGCAGGGGTACCCTCGACTTACGCCGGAGATTATGCCTATCTCGCTTACATCATCTGTGATGAGCACGACAATCAGCGACTCCTGTGTGGCGCGGACCTGCTGCGGCGGCTGACGTGCTTTCGCATCCCCAAGATAATCCGTCCCAAGCCGAAGGACGGGCGGGCCACTCACCGACTGGGCAAGTTTCTCCTCGACATCTCTGCAAACGATGATGGAGCGCGGGACAAGAAGGCCACCGAGAACTACCTGCAGGACTCGCGATTTCTGATCGTCATCGCCTCCACCTCTGCGGCGGCGTCCGCGCGGATTATCGAGGTCATCAAGCACTTCAAGACGCTTCCACAGTCCCGGAATCTGCTCGCCGTCACGGTCGACGACCGACCGGAGGAGTTGTCGAACCTGCTCAAGATCGTCAATCGGGAAGAGAAGCCCGACAAGCTCCTCGCGCCGAACTTCTTACGGGAGCCCGACAGCGCGGTCACGGGCCTGGCCGCTGCGATGATTGGGAGGGGAAAAGAAGACCTCCTCGATCGCTTCCGACGCCAGAGGAGGCAGAGAATGTGCTGGGCGGTAATGGCCTCCGTTGTGACGGTACTCCTGCTCATCATCGGCTGGCTTGCCTACCAGCCCCTGGCCAACGACGTTCAAGAAGTCGAGTATCTTCACGCGATGGCCGCTCTTGAGGACGCATGGAATCGGGGCGATACAGAGACGGCCCTGGCGCTGCTCCGCAAGACCGGCTCGGCAAAACACCGTAGCTTTGAATGGTACCACTGGAACCGACGATTGAATCGAGGGAGCGGGACCGGTGCCCTGGTCCCGGGCATGGAGAGCGACGCCGGACGCCAGGTATGGAAAGCCCATTCGCAGGCGATCGATCACATCGCGCTTTCGCGCGACGGTCGCGTGCTCATCACCTCGTCCGAACGTGAGGTCGCCGTCTGGAGCACCGAGACGGGCAGCGTCATCAAGAGATTTGTCGAGTCTCAGCCTGTTACCGCCTTGGCGCTGGGCCCTCGGGGCCGCTACTGGGCGACCGGAGACGTGGAGGGCCAGGTCCAGCTCCGGAGTATGCCCCACGGAGATGCGACCCTCGTGCGTTCTCGTGATGGCACACCCATCCACAAGCTGAGCTTCTCGCCGCAGGGGGCCCAACTGCTGCTGCTGCCACGAGGAAAGTACCCCGTGGTCCTGAATAACTCGGCCGATCTCCCGATGGAGCGGTTCAGCAAGGCGGATTCCGGAGTGGAGTTGATCAGCCTCAGTCAGGGGACGACAGTTGGAGCCGATGTTCCGTCTGGGAGCCCTCTTGCTGGACTGTTGACCGCCGGTTCGCGCCGCGGGGTTCAGGATGCCGTTTATCTCCCCGGGGGCAGTCGGATCTTGAGCGTCGCTCTGAACGGTTTTCTCGAGTTGTGGGATGCACACGCGCGTCGGCGCCTTGATGGATTCGCCTGGGGATCGCCCGGAGCGCGCACGCTCGCGGTTTCGGCGGATGGCTCGCAAATCCTAACGACCGGCGCCTATATCTACAATCCTTCTTCGTTTTTGACGGAAGGTGTCGATGTTCTCGTCATCTCGGAGATCCGCGACGGCGCAGTTGTCCGATCAGTTTCCAAGAAGCGGCCCAATCGGCTTACCGGGCCGCTTCCGGCGATGGAACCGTTCGGCTCGGAGACCCCGCTGATTCTCGATGGCAGGTTTGTCGACAACATCGCCCGCGTGATCACCCTAGACCGCGAACAAAATGCCATAGAGATGCTCGAGACGGGAACGATGACCCGGGTCCTAACTCTGCACTCCTCAAAGGGACATCCACAATGCATCGACGTAGCAGAGGATGGCACGCGGATCGCGGCCGGGACGGACGAAGGCATGGCCGCCCTTTGGTTTTCTGACCGACCTGAGGCGGATTCCACAATGGTCCAGAATTCAGCCACCGCGGAATGATGTGCTGCGACGCCGCGGCGCCGCACTGAGGCGGAGCCCAATGGGCTACGCGATACCGGTATCCGGTAGGAGGCGGGGTTGTTGCCCCCGCCGTCCTCCCACACCACCGTGCGTACGGAACCGTACACGGCGGTTCATACTCGTCACTCCGCCCTACCAGCAGCCGCTGGACGGTTGCATTGCTGAATGCCGCGAAGCACCAGCTCCACGATTCGCTCTGCCGATCGCGTCGTGGCGAACTCGCGGTTCTCGTCCTCCGTCAGCCCGTTCTTGAGCCCTGCGAGCCCGCGCGCCTTCAGCTCGTCGGCGATGGCGTCGTACTCATCCCAAGTCTCGCCACGCTGCTCGTAGAGCGTCCGAAGCTCCTCGGAATACGGCCCTACCCGCTGATGGTCCCACTGAAGCTCGGGCCGCGAATTGCCCTCCAACGCATCGAAGACGAGCCGGGCGCAGCCACCGAACGCGCCGACGAGATAGACTGGACGCTCGGCGCGGATGGCCAAGAGCGCCTCTTCAAGCACTCCGGGCATTCTTCCCCGATAGCCATCACCCGGAGACCCAAGGCGGCCCCCGACAACGACACGCGCCGCGACTTCGTCCGTCTGCCGTTGCCGCATGATGGTCAGGCCGCGAGCCCACGCGAACCGGTGCATCGCGGAGTCGACCGGGATGTCCGTTGACGGCGCCGCAACGAACGCAGCGTCGACCGTCTCGTCGAGTCCTGCGGGCCGCGCGCAGCGACGCACCTCCACTAACGCGCCGAGGCGAGCAACGTTGGCGGCGGTGCTCGCGGTGGGCCACGCCAAGTACGAGACCAGCTCTGCCGGGTGCGCGCCTTCAGGATCGGGCCCTCGTCGGAGTTGCTCAATAGTCGGGTCGTACAAGAGGTCCGCGAGGCGGACGGTGTAGCCGGCGGAGCCAAGGTGACCGCCGTAGGCAAGGCGAACTCCGGCCACCAACAGATATCGCGAGATCTCAAGCAGCACGTCGTCGAGGTGCGGCTTTCGCAGGCCGAATCGAGGGAGGTCTTCTGACTCCGAAACTGACAACGCGACGAGGAGCTGCTGCGCCCGCAGGTCGTATGCCCTGGCGTGGCGCTCAAGAGGGGTCTCTACCGTGACGCCCGCGAGGGACAGCACGGCGAGTTCCTCCGTTCCGAGCGGAGGATCGGGATACAGCACCGGCTTCGCCTTATCCCGGTGCACCACCGTCACGAGCTCAGGGCCCGACGGCATAATGTCGTCTCCAGGGCGTGCGCGCTGGCGAAGCATCCCCTCCGCGTATGCATGACGGAGGGTCTCTCGAAGAAGCGAGTCGACGACATCTCGCGGATCGTCACGCCAGCGGAGTACGGGCGCGTTGCCGGCGTACGGGAAGCGCCGGATCTCGCGCTCTTGTAGCGCGTCGACGATCACGAACGGTCTCAGGTGGCGCTTCGCGAAGAGCACCTCTCTGCGGCACCAGGACCGTGACGAGTAGGCATCGGTCACGACTGCGAGGAGCGCAGAGTCGGTCACTCCGTCCTCAATCGCCTTGGCGAACCGAGACCCAGACGCGATATCCCCGCTGTCGAACCAGGTCCTCTCCGGCTGCTTGGCCTTCAAGTAGTCGAGCAGCGAGTTGACGACTCCGGGCTGCTTGTCCACGTCGATCTTGGCGTGACTGAGGAAGATGGTGACCGGAGGCGCGTCTTCGTCCGTCGCATGAGGGCGAAGACGTCGAATCAGGAGGTGGAGCATTCGACGCGCCACGAGCTTCTTCCGCTGCTCCTCATCGGGCTCGTCGAACGCGCGCAGGAAGTTCAGGTCTTTGAGGCGCGTGTCGATCGGCCACGCAAACGTGCTGAGGCTTACCGGCAGAAGGCGATGGTTGGGCGACGCGTCGCAAAGCTGCCGAAGCTTCACCGCGTAGTCCCCCCACGTAATACCGCCGCTCCTGCCCGTCCTCGCATGCGCGACAAGCTGGTCGTCAGCCAGCAGCACGACGAGCACGCGGTCTCCCTCCTCGCTGAGTCGCGGCTCGGGCGGCATGAACGAGTGGTCGTCCGGCGTGAAGCTGGTGGGGATGCGGAGGCCTGGAACCGCAGCGTCGTCGTTGATGACCGTGCGGAGGTACTCGGCCATCGCGGCAGCATCGGGCGACGCTGTGTAAAACTCAAACTGAACGACCACTGGAAACTTCATCTCAGCCTCCCAGGACCCTCATCGCAGCGGCCTTCGCATCGCCGAAGAAGATCGGGTCTACGTGCTCCATGATGTCGGCGCTGACCTCGAGGGGCATTCACGCCTCCGGCTCCAGATCCGCGAAGGCGTCCGCGTCCACGGACAGCACCTCGATCTTGCTCTTCTTGACGCCGATGCCGTGTTCGATGAGCAAGTCGATTAGCTTGTCGCCGTCGATGAGGGTGATGGGCGCGGCGCCGGTGGCAAAGGCCGCCTCGGCCGTGCCCTTCGAGAACGGAGCCGTGGCGATGATCGTGCCCCGCACCGCGTTGAAGCGGTAGAGTGAGCCCCGAAGGGCATCGAGGTCCTTGCGCTGGACGGTCCGCTTGTGCCGCTTGGCCTGGACGACCTCCCGGACCGAGGTGATGCCGAGCTCGATGTCGGCGACTACGTCGACGCCTCCGTCACCGGAGCGGGTGGTCACCTGGACGTTCTGGTAGTCCATCTCCTCGAGCAGGCGTTTGACGAGGTGCTCGAATGCGAATGGGTCCATGTCGAGCAAGAGCTCGCGCAGGCTTTCGCGAACTGCGGTCTGCTGCTTTTTGACGAGCGTCCAGAGCTGCTGTTGCTCGTCACCACCGAGGGCCTCCTCGGTCCCGACGCGCTGGAGGTAGGCAAGCCCAGCGTCGTTGATGGAGTACAGTGTGCCCTTGCGGGCTATGAGGCCGCGGTCGAGAAGGTTGTTCAGCCGTCTGCGGAGGGTGTCCCGGAACGTCGAGTCGCTGCCGAAGGCCGAGTGCCGGGTGAGGTACTCTGTCCACTCCTCGAGCAAGCCGCCCGCGCGAGTGGGCCCATTGTCAGCGACGAGCGCCAAGAGCTTGGCGAGGCCCTCTTGCTCGTCGAGAAACGCCTCGGTGTCGCCGCCCTCGTGTTCCAGGAAGTCCTGCCCGCGTTCGGTCAGCCGAAGCACGCCGCTGTCGTCCCCCTGGACCAGCTCGTACTTCTGGACCAGCAGCCAGTGGCCGTAGGTATGCCGCGGGTTCACCGACTTGCCGCTACTCGTCCAGATTGTGTGCGCCAGCTCGCGATCTGCGTCCTTCAACCGCTCGGGAATCCACTGGTCCGGCTCGGTCCAGTCGACGGTGTTCTGCGGAGTACCGCGAAGCTCGGCGAGGGTCGCCTGGAGGCCCGTAACCTGCTTCTTCGGCCGTCCCGGCCAGACCCGAAGCAGGTGGCGGACCTCCGCGTACGTGGGGAAAAGGGGTGTGCGGACGCGGTGCTCAGTGTCGTCTTGCTTCGGCTCGATGCGGGCCGTCCCGTCCGCCCCAGGCGACAGGTCTTCGAGAGTCCGGTCGGGAGTGGCAGCGGCGGCGTGAAGGGCGCGAAGGCCGAACACCCCGGGTCGCAGGCGGACGAACTCGCTCTTGCCGCCATTTCGCTTGATGTCGACGGCGATCATGGCGTTGAGTGACGCGGCCGGCGTCTTCGAAGAGGACGATGCGAGGCCCTTGGCGAGGATCTCCTCAGTGAGCGCCTGGTAGTGCTTCGGTCCGTGGGCACGCAGCAGCTCGACTGCGGCCTCTCGGAGGGTCTTCGTCTTGTCAACCATGGTTCATTCCCCTCTGTGAAGCGCGATTGCGTCTGGAGGTCATCCCAGTCCTCCCCGCCCACGAGAGAGGTCGATGACTTCGACCAGCAGCATGCGGGCCCGAGACACAGCCACGTAGTGGTCCGCGGTCGTGTACGGGCTCCCCGCGTCGTTGCGAGGCACCCCGGCGAGCACGATGGCGTCGGCCTCAAGGCCCTTGAATCGGCGTGCCGTGGAGAGCAGGGCACCCTTGCCAGCCCGCCAACCATCGAGCCCGCGGACGAGCTTGGTTGCGCCGAACTCCTTGGGCCACGCCTCAAGTCCGCCTTCGGCGACGAGCACTGCTACGCGCGAAGGGGCGATTGCACCGCGGTCACGTTCGCACCATTCAAGGATCTGCTGCCGCGTCCGGCGGATGACGTCCTCACCGTTTGCCGCCTCCACCACCTTCGGCCGCTCTCCCTCCGGCGCCTCGGGGTGGTGCGCGATCGACGTTCCCAAGACGTTAGAGCACCTCCTGGTGATCGCTCGCGTGTTGCGGCAGTTGTACTCGAGGCGGAATGGCTCTCCGAGCTCGGATGGAATGGCGGGTTTCTCGATGAAGATGTTCTGCTTCGGGTCGTAGAATACAAACCACGCGAAGTCCGGGCCGTTCATCACCGAGGGAAGCACAAGCCACCAGAGCGTGCGGAAGTCCTGCCCTTCATCGCAGACGAGAGCCTCGAACTTGGCCTCGGACGGGAGCGCAGCTCGGGCCTGTTCAAGCAGCTCCGGTGCCCGGTCGTTCCAGAACGCGTCGTCCTCGTCCCTGGAGCTGAAAGCAATCTGGGCCTTCCTGCATAGCTCCTCGCAAAGTCCGTGGAACGTGTCGATCACCAGGGTATTGGCGTACTCCCCGGGAAGTTGGCTGCGCAGCCACTCCGCGAGCGCGCGATTGTAGCAGAGAAAGAGCGTGCATCCCCGCTCCCGCGCGAATCGCTGAGCCTGGGCCAACGCCAGCAGAGTCTTCCCCGATCCGGCCACGCCCTCGATGGCCGCACGGTTACGTCCGCCCATGAAGCCGAGAAGCCGCTGCTGTTCCTCGGTGAGCCTTCGGATACGGTCGGCTTGGTCATCGAGGGAGCGCCACAGCACCGGCGTCAGCTGGAAGTGGGGGCTCAGCGATTCAAGCACGGCTTGCTGCCCGCTCGACGTGATCGCCTGTGCGGGCCCGCGACGCCAGGCAGCTGTTGCCGTCCGCACAGCATCACCCAAGCGTGCCAGGTCCGGCGCACAGATCAGCGTCTCGCGCGTTGCGTCTGCTGGCAGAGAGCCTCGCCATTGCGTGTCCGGAAGCACTACCGCATAGCCGTAGCTGCAAGGCATGACCCCGCGCGCCGCGGGGTGTGCCTTGATACTCTTCTCGAGGACGTAGAGGCTGTCTCGCGCCTGCTCGAACGGATTCTTGATTTCTTGACGTCCGCGAGCCGTCTGGCGAAAGTAGTCGTGGGTCGGGGAATCGAAGCGAATGTCGCCCCCCTTGACCTCAAGGACGAGGAGCCCTTCCACAGGGTGAAAGAGGACGAAGTCAATCTCTCCCTCACGCAGCGGCCCCCGCCCGTCCCGCTCCCGCCGAAGCCAAGGGTAGCTGTGGTAGATGAGCCAGTCGCCGGGCAACTGCGAGACCAACGCCTCAGCGACGACGCGCTCCCCGCAGTTCTCGATAGAGCTCGGGTCCACCTGCGGGATGAGGCGCGCCATGAGCTGTCCTCACACACGTTCCGCGAGCCCGAACGGGCGGAAAACCGCCCACTCCGACTCCGTGAAGGAGAGCTCGACGTTCGCTCCGGCGCCGGTGAGAACCAGCTTCGTCAGGGGAGCTCCGTTGGTCGCATCGCGGTGAGTAGCCAAGCGCGCCTTGCCAAGCCCAACTGCGACGTTCGTCCCCACCTGTTGGCGCACGACGACGTGCTCGCCTTCTCGCGGCGGACGATCATGCGGCCATGGAGACACACGCCAGACGACGTCGCCGAGGCGAATCTCCGCCGGCAAAGTCGAAGGCGGCACATCTCGGAGAGTGGCAAGACCCACGCCTTCAATCTTCACGTCACCTGGGCGCGGAGAATGAGACGCTCGCGGGTCCGCCGGCGGGGGGTCAAGGCGCGTCCGGTAGGGCGTGCCGGTGCGTGCGGCCTCGGCCATGGCGTCGTAGATCTCGAGGATGACACGCTTGGTGCGGTATTCGCAGTGGGCCTTTTCGTCGTGCCTACGGACGATGGGAAAGGTGTCCATTATGTAGGCGGTGTCGTCGCGCGGAAGGCCGTAGAGATGGAAGAAGGCGGCGTCGAGTTCGCAGCGAAGCAGAAAGCGGCGCTCCGGGTCCCACCGGAAGGGCGGGCCGTCGTACCCGACCTCGCGCGCGAAGGGCTCGAGGTCCCAGGCGGTGTAGGTGAGCTCGAGGACGCGGGACAACACCGAGTCCACAAGCTGCGTGCCCGGCGCCCACCGAGTATCTGTTGCGTACGTCGTCGGACCGAAGATGGGGAGCTGCTTGAAGTAGCCGAAGGTCAAGTGCGTTCCGCCGACCTTCTGACGTGCAGCGTAGTCGAGCGCGAAGCTGCACATATTGGCGCAGAGCGCAGCAACAAGTGGGGCACCAGCGTCAGTGAGCATCAGCGGCATCGTGTGTCCGACCGCGACCCTCGGAATCAGTGAGGCAATGACAGTTCGCTGATCCGTACTGCGGCAGATGTCTCGCCAGCCTAGCAGCCAGCCACGCGCCCAGCGGTCGCAGAGTCGGCCTTCTACCTCAGAACTCGCCACCCAGTACTGCGGCTGGGCAGTTTCCCAGGGGTCTTCACCGATGGCTGCGTACCAACCGATCAGCTTTCTGGAGACTCTCCCGGCTGCTGCGTCCACTCCGACCAGCGACGAGTATCGATGGTCGAAATGGTCAACCATCTTGGCTTCATAAAGCGGCAGGAACCGCTCGCTCTTGCGCTCA
>JAFGIS010000309.1 GCA_016929495.1 Polyangiaceae bacterium
AAGACGCGCTGGAAATCAAGGTCGAGCTGGCCGTGGGCTACCTGGAGGACCAGGAGGCCTTGCCGGAGCTCCCGGACGGGATGAGTGCCGTGAGCAAGATCGTCGGCGTTCTCCCGCAGAACCAGCGACTTTACGAGGACGCGACGCTGACGCTGCCCTTCGACGGCACGGATCCGAAGAACGTCGTGGTGCTCCGCGCCGTGCCAGGAGGCAGCTGGCAGGCGGTCGAGACCGAGGATGTGGACGACGGGATGGTCACGGCACTGATCAGCCGCCTCGGCTACTTCGTCGTCGTCGTGTCCGAGTCCACTTCGCCCGAAAACGGCAACGGTGGCTCCGCCGGGCAGTCCTCTTCTCGGACCGGTGGGGGAGGCAGCGGCAATTCTCCCTCGCACGCCGCCGGAGCTCCTTCCGGCCAGGCTGGCAGCGGCGCAAAGGCACGAGCAGGGGCAGGCGCTGGCGGCACGTCAGCAGCCGCGGCAGGCGCTGGCGGCACATCCGAAGCGGCCGCCGGCAGCGCCGGCACGGGCGACGTCGTCGATCCGGACTGCGAGGCGGACGGCGCTGCAGCCGAACAGGAGCCCAACGACAGCTACGAGACGGCAACGCGCCTGACTTCGGGCCAGGCGGCGACCGGAGTCATCGGCAAGGTGGGTGACAGGGACTGGTACTACTTGTCGGTCTGCGGTGAGAGTGTCGTGGAGGTGGAGATGCCCAGCGCCGGAGCCATGGGGATCGATCCCCTGATCGATCTGCTCGACGCCGACGGCGCGCCCACCGGCAAGATCCTGGCCCAGGCCTATGACGACCCGGGGAGTGACGGAGTGCTTGCAATGAAGCTGTCGTACTACGTTGCTCAGGCGGGTCGGTTCTACGCGCGCGTACGCGACCGCAACGACGACGAGCTCGACACGGAGACCGAGTACACGATCACGATGACGACCTCCGCGGATCCGGACGAGGATTCGGAACCCAACGGCAATGCCGGCGCCGCCATCATCCAGCGCATCGCGACCCCACTCGAGAGCGGCGAGACCGTCAGCGGGCACATCGCATCGCTCGAGGACGAGGACTGCTACGCCGTCGAGGCTGACGGCGAGGCCATTCTGACCGTACACCTCGAGCTCGACACGCCGAGCGACGTGGATCCGGCTTTCAGCGTCCTCGATACCACCGCCGGAACCATCATCGACCACCAGTACGATTCGAACGGGATGGACGGCGCCGACCTGGAGAGCGCGTACTATCTGCCAGAATCAGGCACGTATTTCGTCTGTGTGTACGATTCGAACAACGAAGATTGGGACCCGAAGGCAGCGTATGCGCTCACGGTCACCGTGTCGCCGGTGCCGGACGCGGCCATCGAGCCCAACGAAGCCGCGCTGGTCGGCACAGAAGCCACACTGGGCACGCCGATCACGGGCTACATCGCGTCGCACCAGGACTCGGACTGGTTCGAGTTCGAGGTGGATCAGGCGGGCACGCTCGTCGTCTCTCTCGTCTCGTCAGGTCCCACGAGTGTCGACTTCGGGGTGGCGCTCTACGACGAAGACTCGGCCCGCCTCGACGACGACGTCGTCAACGGCTCGAGCGCAGCGACCGAGATCACGCTGTCCGACGCCGTCACACCGGGGACGTACCGCGTGCGCGTCTACGACAGCGACGGCAACGAATGGGACCTGGACGTGAGCTACGAGCTCACGGTGGACCTGGAGTAGGCCCCTCTGCGGAAGTTGGGCTAGCCCACCCGGCTAGAACACGTCCCGACGCACGCCGGCGCTCACGACCGGCAGCGCCTTCTTCTCGACCACGCCGCCGCCCGCGACGCGTACGTAGTCCAGGCCGCCATTGAGCCCGGGCACGAAGCCCAAGACTCTGGCGAACTCCGCATCCAGGAACAAGCGTGTCGACACCTCGATCTGCGTGCGCGTGGCTTCGGCCGCGGAGATCGTGATGTCCCCGTTCGGATCCGCGACCAGGGTCGTCTGCGCCCGCGTCAGCCGAAACGCAGCGCCGTTGACGCGCAAGCGCGCAACGAGCCACGCTGGCCAGAACTCCCATTGCACCCGCAACCGGCCCGAACCTTGCATCTGTAGGTCTTCATGGTCGCTGAGCGAGATCGCCGTGTCGGCGTCGAGCGCGAGCGGGTCGTACCATTCGTACTGTCCCCCGCCGCCGAGCCACGCACCGGCAGCGAAGCTCGGGGCCTGGTAGCGGATCCCTCCGAGCAGAGAGGCTTGCGCCAGGATCGACGTCTGTTCCAGCCACGTGACGTCACTCGGGCCGCGCGTGGTCTGCGTGTCGTAGAGGCGGCTGCCGCCCACGAGGCGCGCTTCCCAGCGCCAGCTACCCTGTCCGCCGCCCGAGTACCAGGCTTCGACCGTGCCGCCGCCAGCGAAGGTATCGTCTGTCGAGGTGAGCCCGTACTGGCGAAGGTAGCCCTGGGCCCCCAGGCCCCAGGCGCCCGCGTTGTAGCCGAGGGTCAAGTCGCCCGCGAATCGGAAATCGCTGGCGCCGAGGGCCATGGCGCCGATGTTCACGTCGAACAGCCACGGCTCGGTCCAGGGCGGGAGCTCGAGCAGCAGAGCTCTGAGCACACGCCGCCGCGCGTCGTCGTCCGGGGCTCGCAGAAAGTCGAGCGCGAGCTCTATCGCTTTCAGGACCTCGGGCGGCGGGGAAGCCCCCGGGGGACCAAGGCTACCGAATCCGCGGGCCGCTTCGACGAGCTGACCGCCGAGGAGCGCCTCTATCGCCGTGAAGACCGCAGCGGGAAGCTGGTAGGGCCGAGCGTGGGCCAGGGTCATGGCACCTTCGATGATCCGCACCATGCCGAGCACGAGCTCGCGCATCAGGGCAGGATCTGTAGGGCTGGCAGCGAGCTTGCGGGACAGCGCCCGGCTCGCGTTGATTTCTGCCACGAGCCTGCGGGTGGCCTCCGCCTGAATGGGGCTGAGCGGCTGCCCCGGCGCCATCCGCCCGCTCTCGGCCAGCACGACCTCGATCACGCCTTGGTAGTGCTCGGCGGGGCGATCCAAGTCCGGACCGTCCGCCAGCAGCCTCCCGAGCAGTCGCGCGGCCAGGGCCACCGGATCCGGCGGGGCCGGCGGAGCAACGGGCGCGAGTGCAGGCGGCAGCGAGGTGGTGCGCGCCATGTTCTCGGCCAGGGTGGACAAGTCGAGCGCCTCGAATGCCGTGTCGAGCAGGGCGCTGACCAGGCGCAGGGTGTCCTGGGTTGGCTCTGAGCGCGACCCGGTCTGACGCGCCAGGTGAGCCACATCCATCACTAGCCGGCGTCTGAGCTCGACCAGCGGCTGGGGCTGCTCGGGCATCATGCCGCAGCTCTGCGGCAACCACTGCCGAGCCGAGCTCTCGGCGCAGGCCTGCCGAACGAGCTCGCCGAGGAGCCAGGCCGTTCCGGCGCCGGTGCGGAGCCTGTCGTCCGGGACGGCACGCTGCTCCACGAGCTCGAGCAGCCGGGACGCAGAGGGTGCTGGGACCTGGGCGGCCAGAGCTCGGGGCGACACGAGCGCGGTCACGAGCGCGAGCGCCGCCGCCGGGGCCAGTGCGCCGGCAAAGACATGGCGAGCCGGGAGCCTCGATCGTGAGACCCAACCCGCGCCGCTCGAAGCACACGGTCCACGGGATCTTTGCATGGTTTCATCGATGGCCCGGGTCGGTCCTGGCTGTCAAGGCGGAGCGCCAAGCATCCTGCTCGTTTTGACGGCAAACTGCTTTGGTAGGTTACGGTGGCGCTGGTCGACCCTCCTGGCATCGGCGAACGCGAGCGCGCGCGTGGCTGCGGGCACGGACTGCTGAGCGGCTGGCTGTCCGATGGCCCCGTCACCTCGGGCACGGCGATCCGAGGCTCTTGCGCGGGCCACCGCGACGGCTCGCTCGGTCCGTGGCCTTTCGACACCCCGGGTGCTACGCGTGGCGTTGCGGATCACGAGCGAGCACGAGGTCGACGTGTCACCCGAGCTTCCCGTTGCCCAAAGGTGCTGGCATCAGCGCAGCGTACACCGTGTGCTCGCAGCGTTCGGCGCGTTGGTGCTGGCAATCGCTGCCCCGCTGGGGTGTAGCCGCACTGGCCTCTTCAACGCCGACGACGACGCCAGTGGCACGGGCGGCTGGAGCGACGCTGGCACCGGCGGCACCACTGCCGGCGGCACGGGCGGCAGGAGCAACGGCGGCACCACGGTGGCTGGCGGTACGGGCGGCAGGAACGTCGGCGGTACGGGCGGCAGGAACGTCGGGGGCACGGGCGCTGTCAACGTCGGCGGCACGGGCGGTAGGGGTCGGCGAGGAAGCGGGGGCACAGGCGCTGTCAACGTCGGCGGCACGGGCGGCAGGGGCCGGCGAGGAAGCGGGGGCACGGGCGCCACCAACGTCGGCGGCACCGGTGGCAACAGTGACGGCGGCACGGGCGGTACTACCGGAGTCTGTCCGCAAGACGAAACCCTCTGCGGCGACACCTGCGTCGATCTCGACACGGCGCGCCTGCATTGCGGCGAGTGCTTCGCGGAGTGCGGAGCGAACCAGGCTTGCGTGGACGGCGCTTGCGCCTGCGTTCTGAACGACGAGGTCCTCTGTGCAGGCGAGTGCGTCTCCCTCGACACGGACCCCCGCAACTGCGGACAGTGCGGGTACGCGTGTAGCGGGGGAGCCGCGTGCCTCGATGGCACCTGCCAATGCCCGCCCGGCACCGAGTTCTGTGACGGGCTGTGCCGCTCGCTCCAGAGCGATCCGAACGACTGCGGTGTCTGCGGTCGCCAGTGCGTCGGCGAGACGCCGTTCTGTCAGAACGGCCAGTGCGTGTCCTCCTGCTCCGAGCCGTACATCGACTGCGGCCTGAGCTGTGTCGATCCCTCCTCCGATCCACTCCATTGCGGTGGCTGCGACCAGGCCTGCCTGGGAGGCATGGCGTGCGTCGACGGCCACTGCGAGTGCCCCGCCGGCCTGAGCGACTGCGACGGGCGCTGCGTCGATCTCATGAGCGACGCACACCACTGCGGCGGCTGCGCGAAGAGCTGCCCGGAGGATTCCTGGTGCGTCGACGGCGACTGCGCCTGTGCGCCCGGCCACCTCCTGTGCGGCAACAGCTGCACCGACCCCGGGAGCGACCCGGACAACTGCGGTAGCTGCGGCCACGAGTGCGGCCCCGACGAGGTCTGTTCGGCCGGGACGTGCAGCCTCGAATGTGCGCCGCCGACCAGCGCCTGTGGCCGGAGCTGCGTCGATCTGGCCTCGGACCCCGAGCATTGCGGCAAGTGCGACCGGAGCTGCGGCGACGCTCAAACCTGTTCCAACGGCGCCTGCGTCTGCCCGGGGGGCAGGCTGGCTTGCGGCGACGACTGCGTGGACGCGGACGTAGATCCGAACAACTGCGGCGCCTGCGGCGCGACGTGCTCGGTCCGCGAGGCCTGCGAGCAGGGCACCTGCGTCTGCAGCAGCGGCACGCCCTGCGGCGAGGACTGCGTGGATCTCGACACGGATCCGCTGCACTGCGGGGCCTGCGGGGTCGAGTGCCCGACCGATGAGGTGTGCGCCCATGGGACCTGCACCGCCGAATGCCCTGAGGAGCTGACCCTTTGCGGCGCCTCCTGCGTCGATGTGGCCACCGACCCGGAGCACTGCGGCAGCTGCGGCGCAACCTGCGCCGCGGGCGAGGTCTGCGTGCTCGGAGACTGCCAGTGCCCGGTCGGGACGCTCGAGTGCGACGGGCGCTGCGTCTCGCCCTTCAGCGATCCGGACCACTGCGGGGGTTGCGGCATCGCCTGCTCCGGCGGCAGGATCTGCACGGGGGGCCTCTGCACCTGTCCCAGCGGAACCTCGGCCTGCGCCGAGGGCTGCGTGTCGCTCGAAAAGGATCCGAACAACTGCGGGGCCTGCGGCCATGCGTGCGCGAACGGACAGTTCTGCAGCAACGGGGAATGCGGTTGTGACGCCGGGCTGACCGCCTGTGCCGACGGCTGCTTCGATCTCGGGAGCGACCCCGACCACTGCGGCACCTGCGGCCGCGGCTGCGGCGCTGGGCAGACGTGCGTCTCGGGGGCGTGTTCCTGCCCCGTCCGCGAAACACTCTGCGACGGCGAGTGCGTCAACCTGTTCAACAACCGCCACCACTGCGGCGCCTGCGGCAACGACTGCGGTGACCAGGTGTGCGAGCTCAACCAGTGTCGCGATAGCTGCTTCCGCGGCTTCACCGAGTGCGTTCCAGGGGAATGCATCAGTCTCCAGTTCAACACCGACCACTGCGGCAGCTGCGGGCACGCGTGCGCGCCCACCCAGACGTGCCTCTGGGGGACCTGCGAGTGTGCGGCTGGTTTCCTCGACTGCTCGGGAGTGTGCATCGATCCGCTGAACGATCCCGACCACTGCGGCACCTGCGACAACGCATGCACGTCGGGGCGGCTTTGCGCCGGCGGCGTGTGCGCCTGCGCGAGCGACCAGTCGCTGTGCGACGGCCAGTGCGTGGACACGGCCACGAGTCCGATGCACTGCGGCGCCTGCGAGAACACGTGCGCGGCCGGTTTCATCTGCTCGGGGGGAAAGTGCCAGTGCCCCGGCAACACCAACCAGTGCGGCGACGAGTGCGTCAACGTGCTCACGGATCCGAAGCATTGCGGTGGGTGCGACCGCCCGTGTGACGCGGCGCAGACGTGTGTGAACGGGGCGTGCGAGTATTTGCCGGATTAGCCGCTCAATCCAGCGAGATACGTGCGCAGCAGCCGAGCTGGCCAACATGCCTCGCGTCACCTTCCTGCTCAGGCTCTCGGAGTTCGGCGTCGACACGTTCCGCCAGACCGAGGTGGAGCTCTCGACATCGCCCTGAATCCGCGACGCCACACGCACGCCAGCAGGCCCTGTTGACGGCCCACCCGGAGGCTGCGAGCATATGACCCCTCATGGACAAGCCGAGGGTGTTCATCAGCTACTGTCACGACGACGTGCAATGGCTTCGGGACCTCGAGCTCTACCTCGAAGGGCTCGACGTCGAGCCCTGGGAGGACACGCGGATCAAGCCGGGGGAGCTCTGGCGCGATGAGATCGCGCACGCGATAGAGGGGGCTGACGCGGCGGTTCTGCTCGTCACGCAGAGGTTCATCAGGTCCAAGTTCATCCAGGAGGTCGAGCTCCCCGCTCTGCTCAGGAGATACCATGGGTCGGAGAAGCTCTTCTGGATCCTCTGCGAGCACGCGCACTACGAGAAGCAGGCGTTCGAGGGTATCCAGGCGGCCCACGATGTCGGCAAACCCCTGCGCCCACCCCCACGGCAGGCAGCGACGGTCTGCTCGCAGGCCACCTCACGTGGGTGCCGCACGTCGAGGCCGTGCCCGCCCCCGCCCCCGCGGAGCACCCGCTCCGAACCAGACTGGGCGCCCACGGGGTCACGCTGCGGCTCGGCACCGTAGGGACCGTACCAATCCCAGCACCACTCCCAGACATTGCCTGCCTGGTCGAGCGTACCCAACGGGCCCGCGCCCTTGGAAAGCGATCCAACTCGACTGGGGCCCTCGGCGAAGGGCCTGCCGAAGACCGCCCGCTTCGCATCCGGCGGCTCGTTGCCCCACGGATAGCGTCGTCCGTCCGTGCCCCGCGCCGCATACTCCCACTCGGCCTCGGTGGGCAGGCGATAGCCGTCCTTGGTCCGGTCCCATGAGACCTCGCTGCCGGCGACGACGTAGCAGGGCTCGAGCCCGACCTTGTTCGAGAGCTCGTTGCAGAAGCTGACGGCGTCGAAGAAGCTCACGTCGGTCACGGGCAGGTCAGCGGCCTTGTGGCTGCTGGGGTTCTTGCCCGTGATCCGTTCGTAGAGCTTCTGCGTGGTCGGCACTCTGGCCATGGCAAACGGCGACAGCGTGACTTCATGCACCGGGCCTTCGTCGTCGTAACGTTCCCGGTCGCTCTCGGGGCTTCCCATGACGAAGGTTCCGCCCGGGACCTCGATCATCTCGAGCGGCTCGACCAGCGGTGGCGGCCCCGGCACAGGAGCAGGAGCAGCGGCCCGATCGAGCACGGCGATGGGGCGGCCGTGCGCGGCCAGGAGCGCTGCGCTGCCAAGGCACAGGGCCGCGCCCGCGGCGGCCAGCCAAACGTCGCCGCGCCAGGCCAAAGGGGCGACGATCGCGGTCGCGCTGGCGGCACCGAGACCCAGGGCCACACCTCTGGGCAGGTGGTCGAGGCGGTAGCCCAGGCCGCGCGGCTCGGAGCGCTCATGCACGCGAGCAGCGTATCCCAAACGAGAAGCCCAGAGCCACAGGGATCGTCCATCGCACCACCGTGAGCCTCCCTGGCCCCCTGCTCACAGCCACACCCCCACCCCCATCATCGGACTCGACAGACTCACCTCGTCGACATAGAGCGCGCGGGGACCCGGAGCACGACGTCCCCGGCCCCATGTCGGATCCAGGCGCTGGTTGGACGGCGTTGCTCAAAGGTCTTCGGGTCTGAGACCCGTGTGCCTGGCGATTCTGGCGAGCATCCTCGGACCCAATTCGTCGCGGTCGTGGAACGCGAAGACGTAGTTGGACCAACCCGGACGAGTGAGCACCCGATGCGACCCCGTCTGACGAGCGACACTCCAGCCGATGCCCAGCAGCGCAGCCAGGACAGCTGCGGCTCGCGACGACGGCCAATCTCCCATGGACTGGCCTAGGCGGCGAAAGAGACGTGGGCGACGGAACTGGCGTCGACTTCGCCTGACTCGATCTGGTCCGCCAGGACGCGAAACGCCAGAGCGCGCGCCATTTGTGCTGCCCGATCGGGCGTGTCGCCGTAGGCAAGCACGCCTGGGAGCTGCGGGACCTCGGCGATCCAACGACCGTCCGTCTCCTGTTCAAGCTCGATGGTGAGCGTCATGGGGCGTCTCGAGTATGCCACGCTGTGCACGGTGTGCGCAAAGTCCGACAATGCTGCGATTTGTCGGGATCCGGGAGCCGCTCCGACGCGCTCTCAGTTTTCGTGCGCCGACGACAACGCCACCGATCTGTTGCCCGCGTGGCGGTCGGCCCCGGCCTCCGAACCGTTCGAGCCAGGCAGCCTCCTCACAGCCACACCCCTACCCCGATCATCGGACTCGACAGACTCACGTCGTCGACATAGAGCGCCCGGTACCCGATGCGCAGCGCCGCCCTCTTCCACCCCAGCCCGACGAACGCACTCCCTTCGAACACCCGCGCTGCCCCGACCACGCCGTAGTTGGCGTCCAGATCCAGCGTCACCGGCTTGACCAGGTACGCGCTGAGCCCGAGCCCGCCATAGCAGCCCACGGCGGGCTCCACATCGTCCAGCCAGAAACGACCTCCTCCCTCGACGCGGGCCAACAGACGCCGCGCCTCGAAGAAGCGGTAGCCGACTCCGGCGCGGCCGAGGACTGCCCACGCGCCCGGTTCCCACAGTCCGACGACGCCTGCCGGGACTTCGAAACGGTCTTCCAGCAGCCAGCGCACGTCGAAGAGCCCTGCCCTGACGCCGTCTTGCTGCCCCACCGAGGGCTCGAGCTCGACCAGCGACGAGACGCCGGGCGCGTCCGTGCTGCGCCGCAACACGCCGGGACCGCTCGCATACGGATACGGCTGGTAAGGCCCTCGGTGCAAAGGAGGCGCCGCGGGCAGGTCTGCACGTGACCATGGCGGATACACGGGCGGCTGCACGACCTCGGCATCCAGCACCTCGGGGGTCTGCGGTTCGGGAACAACGTACGTAGGCGAGGCAGACTGCCCTGCGACCGGCGCATCCGGGCTGAGCTCCTGCGGCACCGGCGCCTCGGCAAGGTACAGCGGAGCCGGGCTGGTCTCGTAGATGACCTCGGTCGGCGATTCGTGGATGACGATCACCGCGTGACCCCCACGCCTGTACGCCGGGCGGGGCAGGTGGGAGCGGTACGTTCGGGGCCAACCCCTTCTCGCTGGCACGCGCTGCCGGGAGTCATGTCTGCGCGGCTCGCGTCGGCGCTCGGGTGCCCGGTGTGTCGAGGGCGGCAACGATCCGTCACGGCGGCCGCTCGCTGCGCGAGGCGGCTCGTTCTGCCGGGGGGCTCTGCTGGGTGGACTCGGGCGGGGCTCGGACCGCGACGGCTGCTGCGGCGGCGGGGGCGGCGCGACACGGCGCGGACGCGGCTGGGCTCGGTCGCCTTGCACGCGCGCCGATGCCTGGTCGACCCTTCGCGACCGTGTGGCTCGAGAGGGAGTCTTCGCCGACGCCTTGTCGTCACGGTCCTGCGAGCGTGACCGGGCACGTGGAGCGCTGGGTTCCTTCTGGCTGCTCGAGCCACCCTTGCGCGATGCGCGCTGGCTCTCTGTCGTCCGGTCACCCCGGACTCTGTTCTTCGCTCTGCGCAGGCTGCCTGCAAGCCCCGGATCGGTCGCAGCCAGCACGCAGAGCGCCAAAACGCACCGAAGCAGCATTCTGGTTGTCCCGCGGCTCATGCTGTCAGCGTACGGCGCAGCCCTCTGCCCGAGGCGGCGCGTCTTGGTCCTGCGACTCGATGGGCGGGCGGTGCCGACGGGTGCCCCGAGTCGGGTCGCGGGTCGCGCTCCGGGAGGTCCGCTCGGCACCAAGCTTCGGATTTACCTCACCTTTGTCGCTGGGTCCCCGAAAGGGGCCCCGGACCCCTGGAAGGTTTCAAAGGCGCAACCTCGCTTGGCAGGGCGGCCACGCAAGCTATCCTCAGTGCATGGTGTCCCGGCCAGGCGCAGAGGCGCAAGCGACGTCCGAAGAGCGAGACGCCCGGGAAGGCGCCACGCTCGATGATCTGCTCGAGCCGGTGGTGGCCGCGCTCTTGCCGCTCGTGGAGAACGAAGCGCAATTCACGCGTGCAGCCAAGGCCGCGCTCGTGTACGGCGTGCGCTACCAGACGGCGGTTCAAGGTCGGCTGCTCAAGCAGACGCTGCTCGACCTGGACCTGAGCAAGTCCTACGTCTCTCGACATGGGCGTGAAACCGCAGCCCTCGACTTCTTGACCGTGGTGCACCGCGTGTTTGCCGACCTCGGGGCGCCAGCGACGCTCGGCGAGGTCGCGCCTCTGCTCCCCAAGCTGCGCCACGTTTCCGAATTCGACCTGGTCGAGGCCGCGGTAGAGCGCGGGTTCTTGACGCGAACGCGTCGGGGCTCGGGCCTGCCGGATCAATACGAAGCCAACCCGAACGCGCGTTTCGTCCCGACCACGCGAACCGAGCAGCTGCAGGAGGTACGCGAGTCGTTGCGCTGCTTCGTGCGCGCCGCGCTGGCCCAAATCCAGGCGGCTGCCTCGCCGCCGCCCAAGGGACCCACCACGGCCGGCTCCAGGTGCGCGGTGCCGCGCAACGCCCGCCTCGTGCGCACGGAGTTTCACGCGCCTTCGGACATGGACCCCCGCATGGTCAACGAAATCGTTCTGAAGAAGCTGCGCGAAGCCATGGAGGAAATCGACGCCGCGCGCTCGCCCGGGGACACTGGCAAGCTCGTTCGCGTTACGAGCTCGCTGCAGACACAGCAGCCGGATCCGAGCAAGGACCGAGGGTCACCATGAGCCACCGTTGCTCTGCGAAATGCCGGCGCCTGTGGCGCCAGGGCTGGGCGCTCGTCGCTTGCCTGGTGGCGTTGAGCTCATGGGCCGCGTCCGCCGCCGCGAGATGCGAGGCCAAAGGCGGGGGCACGCAGTCGGGGTATTCGATTCACTAGCGCGTGGCCCCCGCGGGACCGCTCGGCCTACGGTAGGTTGGCTGATTTCACTTCCCAGGCGCTGTTGGTGCAATAGCTGCAGCCTGAGCCGACCAGAAGGCCTTTGCCCGTCGCGCCTTCGTCGTCTTTCAGCCACCAGTTCAGCCAGGCCAGATTGATCTTGGTGAAGTCCCCGCCGTGGGTGCCGAACAGGTCCCCTCCGTGGCCTATGTCCTTGCTGAACAACATGATCGGATGACCCAGGGCGCTGATGTTGTCGTAGTCCCTCTGGCCGTTCTCGTACGCGATGTCGCTGGGCCCACCGAGGATGACCAGGACCGGCGTGTGGACCGACTCGTAGAGAGCCTCATCCTCGCTGTACATCCCGCTGCTGGTGATCCCCCAGGTCGTGATGCGGGGATCGCCAGCCGTACCCTCGGCCATCAAGCCGCCGCACGAGAACCCATTGGCTGCGACTTGGGTCGTGTCGAGGCTCTGGTAGTACGCGCTGCAGGGTTTGTCGTTCTCGGCGATCGCCCAGGCGACGTACGCGAGCAGGGGCTGCCCCACCGACGCCATGTCCGATGTGTCCAGGGAACGAGAGGCTGAGCCGCTCGGCGTGCCGTCTGCGATGACGAAGTAGCCGTGGGAGGCAATCTCGCCCAAGGCCGCCTGGTTCAACAGGCCGTTCTGTTGGCAGGCACCCTCGCCCCAGACATAGATCGGGTACTTCTCGGCGCCACCTAGAGCCATGGGTCGATAGATGGTGCCCTCGTTGATCCCTGCGTCGGAATTCGTCTCGACGACCACGTTGTGAGGTCCGCTACCCGATACGCTCTCGCCCGTGTCTTCGGATGGGGTGCACGTGATGGCGCCGGCACTGCCGCCAGTGGCTCCGCCGCTGCCGGTGGTTCCACCCGTTGCGGAGCCCCCACTGGACGCCCCACCGGTAGGTCCACCACCGGTTCCCGTGTCGCCCCCTGTGGCTGCTCCCGCAGACCCGCCTCCGGAACCGCCAGTGCCGGCCACTCCACCGGACGGGACAGTGCCGCCTACGCCGGCCGCTCCGGCGCTCTGCGTCGCGCCACCCGTGACCGTGCCTCCGCCGCTACCGGTGCCGGCACCCGCTACTCCTCCCGCCGCCTGGCTGCCGCCGGTACCGCCAGCGGCGCTGGTCGTGCCTCCGCCGTGGCTGCTGCCGCCCACGCTCGTGCCGCCTTCGGTGATGCCACCAGCAACGCTGGCCCCGTCGCCAGCAGCACCGCCATCCCAGCTCGTGCCGCCTTCGGCAATGCCACCACCCGCAACGCCGGGCTCATCGCCCGCGGCACCGCTGCCGCCCGAAGCCGCACCACCCGTGCTCTCGGGACCAACGCTGGTCGCACCGCCGGCTGTCCCTGTCGCATCGCTGGTGCCTGCGACGCCCCCGTCCGTCGCCAGCGGACTACTCCGAGCGCCGCCGGATCCACTCGTACGCCCGTCAGCACCCGAGCGTCCGCTTGTGGCGTTGGCTCGATCGCCGTTTGCGGCTCCACCCTCCCCGGCTCCCGGCGCCCCTGCCGCTCCCGCATGCACGCCGATCGCGCCGCCGGAGCCTGTGCGTCGGTCTTCGAGTCCAGCGAGCATCTGGCAGGACACGAGAACCGTGAACGCCACAGCACCCATCGTCAGGCATCGCAAACGCCTACACGTTGTGCTGCGCTTCGTCATCGATAGCGCGGGGTCGGTAGTCTCGTCCGGCAGCTTCACATCGATCAGGACAATAGCAGGCTTCTGGGCGCAAGACGCCCCTCGGAGTGCCCAGGCCGAAGCGTTCGTCCATTCTCGGCGGGGTCCGTCCCGCGCTGGATTGGCCCCGTCGATGGCGTTGATCGGCCTGTGCGCCTACGGTATGTTCGCCGATTTGACTTCCCAGGCGCTGTCCTTGCAGAAAGTGCAGGTGTCGCCAACGAGGAAGCCCTTGCCCGTCGCTGTTTCGTCACCCTTCAGCTGCCAGTTCAGCCAGGCCAGATTGATCTTGGTGAAATCGCCGCCGTTGCCGGTTTTCCCCCCTAGATCGCCGCCGTGGCCGATGTCCTTGCTGAACAAGACAATCGGAAATCCGAGTGGGCTGATGTTCTGGTAGTCCCTCTGGCCGTTCTCGTACGCGACGTCGCTCGGGCCACCGAGAAGGATCTTCACCGGCGTGTGCACCACGTCGTACAAGGCCTGATTCGGACTCGTCATGCCGCTGCTGGTCACCCCCCAGGTCGTCATGCGGGGATCGCCGGCGGTGCCCTCGGCCATCAGACCACCGCACGAAAACCCATCGGCGGCAACCTTCGTCGTGTCGAGGCTCTGGAAGTACGCGCTGCAGGTCTTGCTGTTCTCGTCGATGGCCCAGGTGATGTACTCGAGCAGTGGCTTGGCCATCCCTTCGACGTCCGATGACATGGCAATGCTCCCGCAGTTGCCTCCTCCGGTGGGCGGGCCGTCTGCGACCACGAAGTATCCGTGGGAGGCGATCTCGGCCATGGCCGCCTGGTTCGACGTTCCATTCCTCGTGCAGGCACCCTCGCCCCAGACGAAGATCGGGTACTTCTCAGCGCCCCCCAAGTCCTCGGGCCGGTAGATCGTACCGCAGCTGATCCCCGAGTCAGAATTCGTCTCCATGACCACCCCGTGCGGCCCGGTACCCGACACTTTGGTGCCCGTGGCCTTCGACGCCGTGCAGGGGCCATCGGTGACAGTGCCACCGCCGGTGCCCGTGGTTCCACCCGCCGACGAGCCGCCACCGCCAGCTGCAGTGTCGCCTCCTGTCTCTGCTCCACCGCCAGCGCTGGTCGTTCCACCGGACGGCTCGGTGCCGCCAGATGCGTTCGAAGATCCCCCCGAGCCGCCCGCGTCAGAACCGCTTCTGCCGCCTCTGCCTCCCCGGCCGCCGGTATTGCTTCTCCCACCCGCTGCCTGTCCGCCCGTGTCGTCCGCGCCACCAGCAGCCGTTGTGCCGCCCGTGGCGGTCGTCCCGCCCGTCACGGGTTGCGTACCCCCACCGGTACTGGTCGTTCCGCCCGTCACGGGTTGCGCCGTACTTCCGCCGGTGGTCGTCCCGCCCGTCACAGGTTGTCCGCTGCCACCGGTTGTGGTCGAGCCGCCGCTGCCGCCCGGTGCCGCGCCGCCTGAGGCCTCGCCACCCGTCGTCCCGCCGGTGTCGTCGTCAGTGCTCGAGGTGCCGCAGCCCCCAACAGCGATGCTCAGCAGGCCAGCGAACAGGATCCTCGTGGGCAGATGCTTGGTTCTCATCGATCCGACTCCTCGACGTAGGCAGATGCCTTGAGCTCAAGGGCTGTTCGGCAGAGGCTCGGGATTTCACAAACCGGTCCAGGAAAGCGACAGGCCACCGCAGCAGACTCCCGCTTTCGCGTCGCAGCGCGAAAGCGGGCACAGGCTTGACGGGCAACGCTTGACGCGCACCTGCTAGTGCATCGTTTCAATTGAAACGATGCCCAGAAACAAGGGGTGCCGCGGCTCAGAACGGCAGGAAGCGGCGGGTTTTTCGCCGCGCTCGCCCGGTCGGGGGCGGCGAAAAACCCATCGCTTCAATCGAAACGCGGCACTAGCCGATCGCCCACGGGTGCAGAGCCCATGGTGTATTTCCCATTTGTTTTCAACGGCTTGCAGGCGACCTCTCCACGTGTCCACGCAACAGCGTTCGTCACGACCAGGCGGATGTCCTGCGATTCCCGCACTGACTCCATGCCAGGTGGGGACCTGCACCCATCGCCCACGGCCACGCATCCTGCGGGGGCCCGCCCGCCAATGCCTCTCGGAGCGACGTCTACTCTATGTTCGCCGACTTGAACTCCCAGCCGCTGGCGCTGCAGAACTTGCAGCTCGCACCAATGAGAAGGCCCTTGCCCGTCGCTCCCTCGTCACCCTTCAGCTGCCAGTTCAGCCAGGCCAGATTGACTGTATTGAAGTCTCCCTTGCCATTGGTCAAATCCCCTCCGTGACCGGCACTGGTCTTGCTGAAGTATATGATCGGAACCCCAAGGGCGCTGAGGCCGTCGTAGTCCCTCAGGCCGTTCTCGTAGGCCATGTCGTCGGGGCCACCGTTCATGATCTTGAACGGCGTATGGATCTTCTTCCACGCATTCTGGTCCGCATTGAACAGCCCGCTGCTGGTGTACCCGACGGCGGTGAAGCGGGGATCGCCGGCAGTATCCATGGTCATCAATCCGCCGCACGAGAACCCATCGGCTGCGATGTTCGCCGTATCGAGGCTCCCGTAGTACGCACTGCAGGACTTCCCGTTCTCTTCGATGGCCCAGGTGATGTAGTCGAGGAAGGCTCCTGAATTCTGTCCACCGCTGCAGCTGTTGGTGCCGCCCGGCGTGCCGTCTGCGACGATGAAGTATCCCCAGGAGGCGATCTCGCCCATGGCCGCCTGGTTCGACAGTCCGTTCTGAGAGCAGCCACCCTCTCCCCAGACGAAGATCGGGTACTTCTCATCTCCCCCTAGATCCGCAGGTCGGAAGATGGTTCCACACTTGATCCCTGGGTCAGAGTTCGTCTCGATGACCACCTTGTGCGGGCCACTGCCTGACACGGTCTTGCCCGTGTCTTGGGACGCAGTGCAGGTGCCGCTGCCAGTGCTGCCGCCAGTAGCTCCACCGCCAGTGCCTGTCCTTCCACCTGCGGAAGATCCTCCGTTGGACTCCCCGCCAGCCGGTCCACCCCCACCTCCTGCCCCTTGCCCGCCTGTGTCAGCCGCTCCGCCGGACGACTGAGTGTCGCCGCCGGTGCCGCTCCTGCCCCCGCGGCTGCTTCTGCCGCCTGTTGCCTGGCCACCCGTGTCCTGCGAGCCACCCGTCCCTGTGGTGGTCCCGCCCGTCGCAGGCTGCCCCGTGCTTCCGCCGCTGCCGGTCGTCCCACCCGTCTCAGGTTGACCCGTGGTTCCGCCGGTCACAGGCTGCGCTGTGGTTCCGCCGGTGTTGGTCATGGTCGTACCGCCCGTCGGCGATTGCGACGTGCCGCCGGTCGAGCCGCCGGCTCCGCCCGTGGCCGCGCCCCCAGTGGCCTCCGCGCCACCGGTCGTCCCGCCGGTGTCGTCGTCACCGCTCGTGCCGCAACCCCCGACAGCGATGCTGAGAAGACCAGCGAACACCATCTTCATCGGCAGATGCTCTGTTCTCATCGATCCGACTCCTCGACGTAGGCATACACCTTGGGCTCAAGTCCTGTTGGGCAGACGCCCAGATCTCGCAGACTGGTTCAAGAAAGCGAAATGCCGGCGCAGCAGATTTGTGCTGTCGCGTTGCAGTTCGATGGTGTTGGCAGGCCTTTGAATCGATGGCCCCGACGAGCGCCTGCTCACCAACCGAGCCTTTATAGCCCGAGTATAGGATCTCGTCGAACCCCATGCACCTCCTTTTCTTTGTGCATCGCCGGTGCCGTGCCCGCCAGGACGCATCCCTCGCGAATGCGCGCACGAGTACCAGTTTACTACAACGTCGAAAGCCGTCGCGGGAGAGCACGATTCTCTCGGAGGCTGTAGACCGTAGGCTGTAGGCCGTAGGTCAGAAAGCCAGCACCCGCGGCGCGACTCCGGAACCTACAGCTTGCGGTCTACAGCCTGCAGCCTGCCTGCTCTGGTTGCGGCCGAGGGCTGCGCCGGTGTTGCGTGCTGGGAGGACAGAATTGTCCCCCCTACGCTTCTGTCCCTGCCTCGTCACAGGCTGTGGCGTTTGAGCACTGGCCAAGCGATGGTGGCGTCGCCAGGGTCCACGGTGCCGCCTTCCTGCACGCAGAGGATCACCTCGGCACCGCCCGAGCAGCCCGAGTAGGACGAGCACCCGTTGCTGTCTTTTTCGGACGGGGATCCCGTGCATCCATCGATCTGGGCCCATCGCTCGAACGTCGCTTCGGCGCCGAGGAACCTGATCGGCATCCCCGGGACCAGAGAAGAAGCGCCTCCCTCGTACGGCACGCGTGAGTTCCCGTTGCCCCGGAAGGAGATGACCGTGATGGGGCGCGGCCGGCACTCGCCGACGGTCTCCTGCAACAGATCGAACGCGGCGGGCGCCACGGCAGCGAACACGTCGGCGGCGTGGCAAGCCAGGGAGTAGACCATGCCGCCGCCGGTCAGAACGCCGACGGCATAGACGCGATCCGGATCGATACAGGCGGTCTTCTGGACGTCGGTCACCACGGCTCGGGCGAAGCTCAGGTCGTCGGCGTTCTCGACGCAGCAAGGCCCCAGATTCCAGGCGGTGCCGGCAGGACCCTCCAAGCCGTCCGGAAACGCCATGATCACGCCTTCGGGATCGGTCACCGCGGGATACGGTGAGCTCGACAACTCCCCCCAGCCCGTGACGCCAATCCCGTGGAAGTCCAGAATCAGGGACACGGGTTTCGTGCCGTCGTAGGTCGAAGGAACGTGCAGGACGTAGCTACGGCTGGCGGAGTCCACTTGTAGCGTCACGCTCGTGTCCCCCGGCTGCAGTGCGGGCGATGGACAGGTAACCGGCGGTGCGCTCTGATCGCTGGCGCTGCTATCGCTGGCGCTGCTATCGCTGGCGCTGCTATCGCTGGCGCTGCTATCGCTGGCGCTGCTATCGCTGGCGCTGCTATCGCTGGGCCCGGCGTCGCGGGCGCCAGCGTCGCCGGTGCTGCCGCCGCTGGCGCTGCCGCCGCTGGCGGGTTGGTCCGTGATGGCATACACGTCAGCCCGCGAACAACCGATGTGACCGACGACGACGCCCACCATGCCCAGCAGCCCGGCCCACTCACGTGACGTCATAGCCAGGCTCCCAAGGCAAGTGTCATGGCGAGATTGGGACGCCCGGTGGTGGCGACCACCGGATCCGAGAAGTGGATGGCTACGTACGGCTCGGCCACCTGCACATGCGCTGCGAGGGTCAGCTGGTAGGGCCCGTAGAGGCGCAGCCCCGCCCCCCAGCTCGCATCCAGCAAGAACGACCACCGGTCCACGGCGTGCCCCTGCCTGGGCGAGTCTGCCTGGCCCTCGACCGAAGTGTGCAGCGCGCCGGCCGAGACAGCGAAGAACGGGCGCAGCCATGGGTGCGCGCCCATGCGGTAGCAGCCACCCAGGGTGCCGTATTGCTGGGCGACCCGGGCGTGGCCGGCCGCCGTTGCCACCGTGGGACGGCTCCCCAGGCCCGCAAGCGCCGCCTGCAGCACGAACCAAGAACGTGCGGCCCAGTCCAGACGCACCAGGGGCGAGAGCGCAGGCCCCACGCCGTCCAGGCTGGTGAGCGCGACAGCGCCGAGCTCCAGGCCGAAGCGCTCGTCGAGGTTGGCCGGTTTGGCCGGCCGAGCCCGCGGCAAGGTGGTGGTCGTTCGGTCCGCGATGGGCTCGCCGTGCCGCTCTCTTGCCGCCATGGCGTGCTCGAGGAAGCTCGAGCGCAGGACCTCGATAGCGTGGATCGCAAGCCGCTCCGACGGGTTGGTTGCGTTCGGTTCGACGGCCACTCTTGAGACTCCCAATCGTCGGGGCGACTTCTCGATGACCCAGACGTCGACCGCAACCGGCGCCGTGTCGCCGACGATCTCGATGACCGCATCGATGCCACGCTCGGCGGCGATCCGTTCCACCCAAGCTCGCGAAGCAGCTTGACCCGGACCACGGTCTGCCGGGCGGTCAATCATCTTCACCTCAAGGCCCACGGACAGCAGTTCCCCGTGGAGACGAGACACTGTTTCGGTAAGCTCGGGCGTCGGGGTCTGCGGACGTACGATGGCGACGGTGGCCGCGTGGACGGGTGCTGCCCAGAGCAGCAGGGTCCACGCGAAAATGGCAAGGCGCTGGCGATACACAACGACCGGTCAGGGAACGCGCAGCAAGGCGCGTGCCGACCCAGCATAGCTCCCCTTTGGAAAGCGACGAAGATACTCTTCAGCAATGGGCTGCGCCTGTGCCGGCCCGCCGAGCTCGCTCGTGAGGGTCATTTTCCTTCCCAGAGCTTCCGCGGCATAGGCACCCGCCGGCGCCCGGGCCAGGTAGTCGTCATACCACGTGATCGCACGAGCCCTCCCGCTGCTGCGGGATTCCTCCACGCGACCGAGCAGAAAAACCGCGTCGAGCGCGCGAGGCGAGCCCGGGAAGCGACGGCGCTGCGCAAGCAGTGCCGCGCGGGCCAAATCGGCGCGACGCCGATACCGAGCCGCATTGGCGAGCGCGAACAGGTCCTCGCTGGAAGCGCTGTCCAGAGTCGCCTGCACTCCGGCACGTTCGACGCTCTCTAGGATGCGGTCCCAGTGGCCGCTCGCCAGCTCGTCGGCCCATCGGCGCTCGCCGCCGACCTTGGCGACGGTCGATGGAGCAGGAGCTGCCGAAGGACTCGCTCGGGCGGGCTTGTCTGCCGCACTCGACGACTGCGAAGACTGCGAAGCGAGCGGAGTCGGAGCGGCGGGGGCGCCGCTGGCCCCGACGAGGGCATCCTCCGGGTGATCTTCGGTGATCACGGTCTCCGCTCTGGCCAAGCTCACGACCAACCGCTGGCCCGTCCGCAACGCGACGTCTCCGCCTGACACGGGTCCGCTGACCACGACGCGGCCGCGTCTCAGCCTGAGCTCGAATCGCTCGCTCAGTGGATCCCAAGAAACCGTGAAGACGGTACCCTTGACCGTGACCAAGAACGGACCGGCCTCGACCAACCACCGCCGGTCGCGGCCATGCCTGACCTCAAAGGAGGCCGTGCCGCGCTCGATGGCGACGCGGGCGCCTTCCTTGTCGACCGCACGGAGCCTCCCGCGTGCGCCCGGCATGAGCGTGAACCTGCTGCCCTCGTTGAACAGCAGCTTGATGCCCTCGTGGCCCGACTCACGCAAATAGCCTCCCTCGAGGATACTCCCTCCCTCGATCTGGTAGGCAAGCGTCGGCGGCTCGGGAGCGGACCAGCGCTTGCGGGAAATCGAAGCGACTTGCAGGGCCAACAGGGTCGAGAGCGCCAGCGCCACCCCGACCAGCGACCAACGAACGAATCCCCGTTGGCGAACTCGGCCCGCAGCGATGCGTGCGTAGAGCGCGTTCAGTCCCTGGTCGAGCTCCGCCCTGGTGGGACGCTCCACGCCGTCACGCCCTAGCTCGGTCAGCGCGACGAGTGCTCGAGAATCCGTCGATCTGTCGGAAGTCGTCGTCATCGTCCCCACCGTTCCCGGTCGGTAAGGCCGGCCAGCCCGGCATCGGCATCGACCCACCGCGACAGCCTGTTCGAGGCATGTGCCATCGATCGCTTCACCGTGGACACCGAGATGTCCATGTAGGTGGCAATCTCCTCCACCGTCATGGACTCCATGCGTCTCAGGGTGAACACGAGCCGGTCACGGGGCGTCAGGCGGCCGAGCAGGCCGTGAAACCGCCGCAGAAGGTCGCGCGACTCCACATCCAAGGTACGGCTGCCCAGGTCCACGAGCGCCTCGGGTTGGTCGAAGGTGAGCCAGGCGCGCAGTCTCTTGCGGCGCAATTCGGTCCTGAGTGCACGGACGGCAAAAGAGTAGACGAAGCTGCGCAGACTGTCCGGATCGCGCAGCGTCTTCGCCTTGCGGAACACGCGGTAGAAGACCTCTTGCCCGATGTCCTCCGCCTCCGACCTCGAGCCCAAGCAGCGCTCTGCCATCATGATCACCATTGGCGCAAAGCGGTGCCACGTCTCCGCGATGGCCCAGGCGTCGCCGGCCATCAGACCCCGCGCGAGGTCGCCGTCGCTGGTGTCTCGACGCTCTCGGCCGACCACCAAGGACAGGGACACGTTGGAACGACGAGCTGGCATGGCGTGACCCGAATTCCTGGGATGCAGAGCAGTCGCTCGGGCGAGGTAGGACTGGTTCATTTTTCCTGCGGGCACTCTCTCGCCGCACTGCCGCGCCCAGCCGAGCTATCCGGAGTAGCACCGTGGGGATGTGCTCGCGGACCCGTGGGGGGGTAGCGAGCACGGAAAAATGGGTCCAAGCAGGCAAGGAGGCCAGGACCTCGGGCAGACCCTAGCGCTTGCTTCAAATCAGGGCAGACTACCACGACGACCCCGGCCGCGCGACAGGGAACCCGCCCGCGCCGCCAGGCGGGGCCTGATGTGGGCAGACAGGGTCGGCAGGGTCGCGATCTCGCACCAGCTGCCAGCAGAACGGAGTCTCGGGGCCGGGTCGGGCTCCTGGTTGTGGGTCTGCGTGCCAGCCGGGCGGGTGGTTCCGGGAGGGTTAGGACTACCTCATCGGCTGGCGCTGAAACATCTTCCAGGCGACGCTCGCGATGTTGAAGTTCAGCGAGTTCTTGTAGGACCCGTGGCCCGCGCCCGGCAATGAGCACAGGTCGGTTTCCACGCCGCCCTCACATTCGGTGTAGCTTTCACAGTACTCGTCGATCGTGGTCGGCGTACCCGTGCACTGGTTGATGTCCGCCCAGAGCTCGAGCGATCCCTGGGCGCCGGGAGAGGTATACTGGCCCGGCCCGTTGCCCACGACCCCGCCTGCGTAGGGTTCGAGCGTATCAGCCAAGCCTCGAAACTCCATCATGGAGATGGGTCGCGCGGCATGGCAGGGCTGGGTCCGAAGATCCGTGTCGACGGGCGCGATGGCAGCGATCACGTCGGCTGCGTCGCAACCCATGCGATGCGTAAGACCGCCGCCGTTGGAGAAGCCTGAAACGTAGATGCGTCTTGAATCGATACAGGTCTCCGCGCTCAGCTTGTCTAGGATCGCTTTGATGAAACCGACATCGTCGATCTTCTCTGCGCCGGCCGTGCCGCAGCACTTCTCGTCCACATTCCAATAGCCATCGATCCCGTCTGGGAAGACCGTCAGGAACCCTTCGCGGTCCGCCACGGCGCCCCAACCGCTCATCTGTTTTTGCTGCAAGCCGGTGCCGCCCGCCCCGTGAAGATCAAAGACCACCGCGAGCGGTTCGGCGCCCGTCACACCAGACGGGACGTGCAGGATGTACTTGCGAGACCTTCCCCCGTGCTGCAGCGTCGTGGTGTGGTCTCCCGCGGTCAGTGGGATCTGCGTGGCTGAACAGTCTTGAGGCGCGCTGTCCGCAGCGTCCGGTGCTGCAGCGTCCTCGGGGAGCACGCCGGCGTCCGGTGCTGCGGCGTCCTCAGGGCCCGAGCCCGCGTCCTTGTCAGGAGCCCCCGCGTCAGCGTGGCCGCCACTGCCTGTGCTGCCGCCGACGCCCGTCCTGCCGCCCGCGCTCGTCCTGCCGCCCGCGCTCGTCCTGCCGCCCGCGCTCGTCCTGCCACCCGCACTCGTCGTGCCGCCCGTTCCGCCCACGCTCGTGGTGCCGCCGGTGCCCGTCGTGCCGCCCACGCTCAGCGTGCCGCCCGTCGTAGGCGCACCCCCCGTGGCCGTCGCACCTGCGCTGATCGAGCTGCCCCGAGCGCCAGTGGCCCCTCCGGTGCCAGCAGCCGTACCGCCGGTATCGGAAGCGCCCCCTAGACCGGAGTGGCCTCCCGTGGCAGCTCCGCCCGAGGCGGCCGCATCGGAGTCCTTCCCGGCTGCGGTGCTGCTCTCGCTGCAAGCGCCCAGGGCCATGGCGGCCAAGCCAACGCAGAAAGACAGAACGGACGGAGCACGCCGATGTCCGCCCGAAGCTTCGGCAGACCCTTGACGCCGGACGAGGTGACGCGCGTCAGAGGACTTCGTGGACGTGGGCATCGGTTGACTCCTCACGGCATGGGTTGTCGCTGGAACATCTCCCAGGCGACATCGGGCACGCTGAAGCTCACGGCGTTGTGGTAGGTGTCATGGCCGGTACTGGGCAGCGAACACAGGGTGACTTCCACACCAGCGCTGCATGGCGCATAGGTCTCACAATACTGGCGAGAAGTGTCCGGCGAGCCCGTGCACTGGTCGATCTCTTTCCAGAGTTCCAGCGTTCCCTTGGCACCGGGTGAGTACCACCCGGTCGATCCCGTATTCCCCCCCTCGTAGGCGACCATGGTATCATCGAGCCCGCGCACGGATAGCTCCGAGATGGGTCGCGCGGGCGTACAGGGATCGGTCACCAAGTCGGCCGAAGCCGCGGCGACCGCCGCGATCACGTCCGCGGCCTCGCAGGCCAATCGGTGTACGAACCCCGCGCCGTTAGACATGCCGGTGGCATAGATGCGCTTGGGATCTATGCAAGCCGCCTTGCTGACCGCCTCGATCACGGCCCGGGTGAAGCCCACGTCGTCGACGTTGCCCGACAGCGCTTCCCCGCAGCAGTTGCCAACATTCCAGGCCTTGCCCACCCCGTCGGGATAGACGACGATGAAGCCTTCCTTTTCGGCTTTCTCCCGCCAGCCGCTCGATGACTCCTGTTGCGTCGAGGTGCCGCCACTGCCGTGGAAATCGAGGACCAAAGGGACGGCAGTGTCCGAATCGACGGAACGGGGCACGTACACGAGATAGCTGCGACTGCGGCCGCCATGCTGAAGCGTGGCGCGGTTGTCTCCGACGCCGATTGTAGAGCTCGTCGGGCATGCGGGTGGCGTTCCCGCGTCGGGCTGGCCTGCGGCGCCGCTCGCGCCGCCGGTGCCGCTACCCGTCTCGCCACCCGTGGCGTCAGCACCACCTCTGCCGGCGGCCCCTGCTGCACTGGTCGTGCCGCCTCTTGCTGTCACGCCGCCCCTACCGGTGGCGCCTCCCGGGCTCGTCCTGCCACCAACGCTGGTCGCGCCTCCCGAAACCGATGTACCGCCGAAGCTGGTCGCGCCCCCCGAACTCGCGCCACCGGAGCTCGTCACGCCACCAGGACTCGTCACCCCCCCACTGCCCGACGTGCCGCTCGCGGCGGTGACTCCACCCGTGACCGTGCCACCACCCGTGCCGCCGGTGCCTGTGGCGCCGCCGCTCCCCGACCTACCAGCCGTACCCGCGTTGCCGCCCGAACTCGTTTCGCCACCCGAACCCTGAGCCCCACCGTCGGTGACGGCGGGAACGCCCCCGGTGCCTGCCTCCCCTTCGGTGGTCTTGGAGCCACACGAGGCGAGCCCGACGCTGAGCAGCGCAATCAGTGTGGCATTGTGCACCATGGGTCGTCTCCGCAGCGAAGCTTCGAAGACGCAGACGTCGCGCCGCAGGATATTGGTCCACTTTCTCAGCCCTTGTCGGCCCCCCTCGCAGTCGCCGGTCGCTGCACGCTCCCAAGTCACCCGACCCGGACACCCATGGCGCCGAGCGAGGCAACAGTCGCGTCCGGTGAGTGGGCCGGCCCGGTTCGGGCCCCGCGCCTCAGTCCTGGCGCGGCGTGACGTGCTGGAATGCTGCATTGCCGCAAATGCGGAAATCGATCGCGGACGATGGCGTTTCATGCGGGCCTAGAAAAGACCGTTCTGAGTGTTGAATCGGGCGACCCATAGCCTGGATTGTCGCCGTCGCGCATGGCGAAATTGCATATTGGACGCTGGACTGTGGCCCCGCTTCGTACGAAACTCAGAGCTGTACCGCGAAGGGTACCGCTGCTCTTCGTCCGCCCACGCCGAGTTCGTCTAGTGGTCCTCGGAGGCGGCAAGTGTGTCTTCCCCAGGAGCGAATCAGATGAAGATGATGTCCAAGATCCTCCCGATCACTTTCGTGTTGTGTCTGACCCTCGCTGGCTGCGGGGCGACGAATTCTGATGATGTCGCCCAAACCGGAGGCAGCACCAGTTCGGGTGGCGACCAGGCATCCGGCGGTGGCGGCGGCACCACTGCGCCCGGAACCCAAACAGGCGGCACTGTGGCGACCGGCGGGATGGCGACGGGCGGTGTCGTGGCCACCGGCGGCACCCTGGCCACCGGCGGCACCCTGGCCACCGGCGGCACCCTGGCCACCGGCGGCACCCTGGCTACCGGCGGCACCCTGGCTACCGGCGGCACCACGGCCACCACCGGCGGCGAGTCTACCTCGGGTGGCAGCACGGGCGTCGGCGGTCGCAGCGGCCGCGGTGGCAGGAGCGCCGGCGGCGGGAACACGGGCGGAGCAACGCCGACCGGCGGCACCTCCTCCGCGGGCGGAGCAACGACCGGGGGCAGCACGGCGGCGGGCGGCGGCAGCACGGAAACGGGCGGTAGCACGGCGGCGGGCGGCGGTGGCAGCGGCGATCCCCTCAAGAGCGAGGGCTGCGGTACCGCGACGACAGCCAAAACCGGCAATGGCCAAACGATCAGCGTCGGAGGATCCAACCGCACCTACAATCTCAGGATCCCCGACGACTACGACATGAACAAGCCCTATCGATTGATGATCTCGTACCACTGGATGGGCGGGACCGCCAACAACGTCTCCCCCAACTTCTATGATCTATGGAACTTGTCTGGGGGGAGCACGATCTTCGTCGCTCCTCAGGGGAACGGCAATGCCTGGTCCAACTCCGGTGGAGCCGACGTCGAGTTCTCGCGCGCGCTCCTCGATCAGCTCGAAAGCCAGCTTTGCATCGACACGTCGCGCATTTTCTGCGAAGGCTTCAGCATGGGTGGCTCCATGTCCTATGCCATGGCCAGCGCCATGCCTGAGACCATTCGCGCTGTTGCGGTCCACTCGGGCGGCAGCATGAGCGGAACCACGCGCGGCCACACCGGGCCGGTTGCCTACTTCATGACCCATGGCACTCAAGATAGCGTGTGCACCTATCCCGGGTACGGCGTGCCGCAGCTCCAGGATTTCGCGAAGGTGAACGGCTGCACGAAGCCAGACCCGAGCCTCGACGCGAATGGTTTCGAGGCAGCCTTGCCCAATCCCAACAGCGCGGCCGGTGCGTGCGTCGATTTCGAGGGCTGCAAGGAGGGCTACCCCGTACGAGCTTGCCTCTTCGTGGGCGATCACACGGCCTCGCCGTCCGGAGGCTGGGTGCCCAAAGAGACCTGGGATTTCATTTCGCAGTTCTGACGAGCCCGTTCGGTCGGCGTCTCGATGGCAGGGCGCTTCGTGCTCGTTCGTCCGTGCACGCGACGCCCTGCCCTTCCGCCTCTCGCTGACTTCGGAAGAACGGTCGCGGGCCGGGGCGCAGCAGGGGTTCTGCGCCGGGGGCACTCCACAGGAATCCCGGCAGTCGGGCGAAGCGGACCGGCATGCGAGACCCTGTCGTATCTTGGTCTGTGATGTTCATTTCAGGATTGCGCTCCCGCGACCTCTGTGCCCTTGCGCCCAAGCAGCCACGGTCCTCGATGACCGGCGGCGCTGGGTTGGGTTCGCGGGGCAGGCGAACTCGGTGCCGACGTCTGTACGACCACGAGCACGCCGTCGCGCATCGCCGCGGATCGCTGGCCGGTGGGCGTGCTGGTGGGGTTCGGAGCCGGTCCCATGGCGCGCCGAGCACTGCCAGAG